>JAFKJJ010000163.1 GCA_017306025.1 Planctomycetota bacterium | reverse complement strand
CCGACTTGCCGTTGTGGTCCGGTCACTCCGTGACCGGATTCCAAAGGCACCCGGTCACGGAGTGACCGGACCACAGCCGGCCAGCCATTCCCGAGAACCGTATGAAGGGTGAGCACGCGACGTGCGAAGTGACGGCACGAGATGAGGGGCCGCGTCTCGCCCTCACCCGGTTTGGAAGCGAGGCGCTTCAAAACCACCCTCTCTCGCGAGGGGCGAGAGCGAGAAGACCACCGCACCCGAGCCGAGACCGTTCCTCTCGCCACGACCGGTATCAGAGCACCAGCACGCCGTCCGGGTCGTCGGCCCTCGTGCCCGCGACCGGGAACACCAGTCGGCCGAGCGTGAGATGGAACGTCACCTTTTCCGGCGTCCGGAACCCGAGCCGCGCGCGGATCTCGGCCAGCGCCGGCGAGTACACGTCGAGCCAAGCGTGGCGGCCGTTGTCCCAGCGGATCACGTTCGTGTACCGGAACGCCACCGGCCCCGGGTCGAACCCCCACGCGGACCGCTCCGGCGGCTCCTGCCCGCGCACGAAGCAGACGTGCGCCCCGTGCGCCGATCCCTTCGTCAGCGCGATCCCGTGCCGTTTCAAGAGCCACGTGTAGTAATCGACGATCCCGTCGTCGCAGAGGAGCAGCGCCCACCACGGATCGAATTTGCGCGTGCCGAGGCCCGGGTCGTACCGCACCCGGCCGGTCGATTCGTGCGTGAAGTCGGACGCGTTCATCGGTGTGCCCTCGCCGAAAACGGAGACAGCGGCGGGGCCGGACGGGTTCGTCTTACGTCTTCAGAAGCTCATCCGCCCCTTCGGCGAGGAGCATCGCGGCCAGTTCCTGACCGACCGCGAGCGGGGCCGTGGCGAGGCCGGAGTGCGTGCCGACGATCCGGCGCTTCCCGTCCGGCGACAGCACCGCGCCGCGAACCGTCAGCACGCCGTCGAGCACCTTCGACGTGGTGCCGATCGGCACGAGGCACCCGCCGCCCAGCGCGTACAGCATCGCGCGCTCGGCCAGAACGCGCGCGAACGTCTCCGGGCAGCGCAGGGCCGACACCACCCGCTTCGTCTCGGTGTCGTCGGCACGACACTCCAGCCCGATCGCGCCCTGACCGACCGCGGGCAGCATCCAGCTCGGATCGAGGATCTCCGTGATGCGGTCCGCGACCCCCAGGCGGACCAACCCGGCCTCGGCCAGAACGATCGCGTCGAGGTCCTGTTCGTCGAGCTTGCGGAGCCGCGTGTCGATGTTGCCGCGCAGGTCGACCAGCTTCAGGTCGGGCCGCCGGTTGAGCACCTGCGCGCGGCGGCGCAGGCTGCTGGTACCCACGGTCGCGCCTTCGGGCAGGTCGTCGAACCGGCGGTGCTTCCGCGAGACGAACGCGTCGCCCGTCGGGCCGCCGCGGGCGGTTCGGAAGGCAACGCGCGAAACGCCAAACACCAAACACCAACTAGGCCGGCAACTGTTTCACGTAGTTGTACCCGTAGGAGTACACGTCCTGCTTGATCCCGTTGACCACCGCGCCGACGAGCGGGATGTTCAACTGGTTCAGTTTCTCGGTCGCGGTCATCACCTTCGGCAACTGGCTGATGTCCTGCATGATCGAGAACACCACGCCGTCGACGTGCTGACCGATCAGGAGCGCGTCGGCCACCGGCAGCACCGGGCAACTGTCGACGATGATGAAGTCGAACTGGCCGCGGAGCCGGTTGAACAGCGTCTCCATCGGGTGCCCCTGCGCCAGCGCCGCGATCGTCGCGTTGGAGCACTGGCCCGCCGGGATCACCCACAGGTTCGGCACGGCCGTCGCCTGGACCACGTCGCTCACGTCCACTTCCTGGCGCAGCACCTCGGACACGCCCGGCCCCAGCGGCAGCTCGAACAGCTTCTGCACCGACGGGTTGCGGAGGTCGCAGTCCACGATCAGGGTCCGCATGCCCGCGGTCGCCATGCTCGTGGCCAGTTGGCTCGCCAGCGAGGTCTTGCCCTCGCCCTGCGTGGCGCTCGTCACCATCACCACCTGCATCGACTGCGTGCGGGCGGTGTGGAGCAGCATCGTGCGGGCCGAGTTGATCGACTCGTTGAGGACGAACCGCCAGTTCGCGCCGCCGGCCTCGACCGCGGCCTTCAGGTTCGCGCGGTTGGGGAACGCCGGCACGGTGCCGATGACGCGCAGGCCCAGTTCGGTCACCACCTGATCGACACCGTCGACGCGCCGGGTCCGCCACTCCAGGAACGAGACCAGGAGCACGACGCCGAAGAACGAGCCGAGCCCGCCGAGCCCGGACATCGCGATCTTGCGGTTCTGGTTGCTGTTGGGCACCTTCTCCACTTCGCCGCGCAGCTCGACCCGGCTGGCGATCTTTTCGGTCACGCGGAGCTGCGCCAGGAACACGTTGATCCGGTCCAGCGCCTCGCGCTGGGGTTTGAGCGATTCGCGCAACCGCTGGATGTCCACCGCCCCGACGGCGCCGTTGCGCAGGGAGTTCTGCAGTACGTCCTTCTCCACCCGGAGCTTCTCCCGCTCCAGTCCCTTGATGTCGAGCGTCATGATGAGGTCGTTCAGCTTGGCCTGTCGGCTGGCGGCGTCGAACACCCGCGCCTCGGCGGCGGCGTCCGCCTCGGCGGTCTTCTTCGCCGCGTCGAGGGCCGCTTCGGCCTTTTCCAGTTCGCCCTTGGTCTCCTTGACGACGTCGTTATCCGGGTTCTTCCCGGAGACCTCGAACGCGCTGTCGTAAGCCCGCTTCGCGATGTCCCGAGCCCCCTCGGCCTTATTGTAGTTCTTGTCGCCCCGGACGAGCCGTTGCAGGATCAGCGGGTCGATCGGCGCCTTCTCCTTTAGCTCCAGTTGTTTCTTGACGACGGTGACCTCCGCCTCCAGCCGGCCGATCTCACGGCCCAGGCGGTTGTAATCCCCTTCCACCTCGGCCAGCCGACGGGCCAGGATGCCCTGCCGCACCTCGTTGTCCTGGCCGCCGGTGGTGCCGTTGGCCCGGACGAGCATGTCGATGTTCTTTTCCGCCGCGTCGATCTCGACCCGCATCGCCTCGGACAGTTGCTCCAGCTTCTTCTTCTGGTCGTCGAGCTGGCGCCGGTCGCTCCCGGTCGCGATATCCACGTACCGCTTCACGAGGTGATCGAGGATCACCTTCATGTCGTCGATGTTGTTGCCCGTCATCGACACCTCAAGGATGTCGTCGGCGACGATGGCTACGCGGAGCGAGTCCTCGACCATCTGGACCGCGTTGTCGGCGGCCTTGACGGTGTCGAGGCTGGCGACCGCCGGCTCGTTGAGCGTTTGGGTGATCAGTTCGCGGGACTTCAGGAGGTACTTCTGGCGGCTGCGGTACTCGCCGAAGTCTTCCTGAGCGCGGCCGACGATGTCCAGGCCCTTCGTCTTGAGCTGAACGATCGCACGAACCTGGTGCTTGCCGGCGGGCAGGGCGACCCAGGCGCCGATGGCGACGGCCGCGGCCACCAGCGCGCCGAGGAACGTGCTGAGCACCCACCGGCGGCGGAACGCGTTGAGCAGCCCGGCGGGGGTGGGAGTGGCCGGCACCGCGGGGGCCGGCATACTCGGCTGGTTGGTGTAGTTGAACGGCCCCCCGGGAACCGGCTGGGCCAGGCCGTTGGGCGGGGTCTGGAACGGCGACGGGGGCAGAGCGGCCGGGACGTCACCGGCGATCGGACGGGCCATGTCGGGGTCTCCGGCGGTAGCGGCTCGGGGGTCGCGCGTCGTCGTGGACGGGCGAGGGGCTCGGGGCGGTGCCCGGAGCGGAACCACGGTGGTCGCGTACAAAGGGCCGTTTCGGTCGGGCGTAAACCGGCGGAAATTCCGCGAAAGCCGTTACGCTGCCGTTTGGCCCTCAACTCTAGCACGCTGCGTGCCGGGAATACTCCGGCCGCAGTCCGGTTCTTGCTCCCGTCGGGCCGACGGGAATCAACAGCAGGTATCGCGGTGACTTACGCCACCGAAGGCGAGGGTGGACGCACCGCCCCCACTGCTCCTGCGTGGGGCAGGGCGTTCAGGTTGTCTCCGCACGTTGTCGGCGGATTACACCCGATAACCGGCGTTTACAGCGCAACCGGTCCGGAACAGTGTAATCACTCCAACCCAGGATAGGAAAGGTCACCTGTCAAGCGGCGTGTGAAGATTTATCCCGGGTCGAGATGTGCGGAGGGTAGGAAAGATTTTGTTGGAGCGGGAATTCGGGGACGCCGATTAATCAGCGTAGTACGGGTGGACCGGGTCACCGGAGCGATTGCGGCCATCCGCAAAGTTCGCGTAATCCCAGGGATAGGGAGAACAGGTATGCCACGCCGGCGATTCCGAAACCCGCTGATCCTCGCCGTCGCCGCGCTCGCCGCCCTGACGGGCGCCACCGGCTGCGGTAGTTTCCACAACGCAAAGAACGAGCGGTCCTGCTGTAAACCGCCGGACTTCAACTGTTGCACGATCCCCAACACGCCGGTACCCAAGGAGCTGAACAAGATCAGCCTCCCGCCGTACATCGTGGAAACGCCGGACGTGCTCCAGATCGACGCCATCCGCGTCATCCCGCTGCCCCCGTACCGGCTCGAACCGCTCGACGTGCTCTACATCAGCGCCGAGAACGTGTTTCAAGACCGGGCGCCGATCAACGGCCTGTACCCGGTGGACCCGGACGGAACGGTCAACCTCGGCCCGACCTACGGCGGGACGGTCCGGGTCGCCGACATGACGACCGAGGAGGCGCAGCGGGTGATCCAGGCGAAGGTGCGGGGGGCGGCCCCGAAGGCGAACGTCACCGTGTCGCTGGCGCAGTCGCGCGGGGTGCAGCAGATCAGCGGCCAGCACATCGTCCGCCCGGACGGCACGGTGGGGCTGGGGGCGTACGGGAGCGTGTACGTCGCGGGCCTGAGCCTGGCGCAGGTGAAGCAGGCGATCGAGGCGCACCTGTCGAAGTACCTGTACCGGCCCGAGGTGGCCGTGGACGTGTACGCCTACAACAGCAAGTTCTACTACGTCATCACCGATTTTGCCGGCAGCGGCGAACAGGTGGCGCGGCTCCCGCACACCGGCAACGAGACGGTGCTCGACGCGGTGTCCCTGATCGGCGGCCTGTCGGCGGTGTCGAGCAAACACATCTGGGTGGCGCGCCCGGCCCCGGTCGAGTGCGGCAACGACCAGATCCTGCCGGTGGACTGGTGCGGCATCACCCGCAAGGGCGAGGTGAAGACCAACTACCAGATCTTCCCGGGCGATCGCGTGTACATCCTGTCGCAGCCGCTGACGAAGTTCGACACCTACCTGGCCCGCGTGCTGTCGCCGGTGCAACGGACCCTCGGTGTGACCCTCCTGGGTGCGAGCACGGTGAACCAGATCCGCAACAGCGGGCGTAACGGCACCAACAACGGTATCGGGATCGTGGCCCCGATCCTGCCGTGATGTGAGTCGAAGGCCCCGCGTCGAAAGTCGTAAAGTCGAAAACCCGCCGAGTGAGGGTTTTCGACTTTACGACTTTCGACTTTGCGACTTTCGACGCGGGACCGGCCTGCGACGGTTTTGCGAGAACGTGTGCCGGGAACTCTCTCGAAGGCGGTAGGGAACCTGCTCGGGCAGGTT
>JAFKJJ010000162.1 GCA_017306025.1 Planctomycetota bacterium | reverse complement strand
GCCGTCGGCAAAGAGCCGGGCGTCGGCGGGCAGCGCGACGACGACGGCCGCGCGTGCGGTCGGGGCGTTCGACGCCAGCGCGGCGTTCGGATGACCCGCGGGGCGGAGACCGCTCATACCCGGCGCCGGGTCGGGGACCGCGTACGGGATGCCCGGCGCGCCGGGGGTACTCTGAATGGTCGGGGGCGGCGGGAACGGCGGCGCGGTGTAGACCCCGCCCTGGCACGACAGCCCGGCGGACATCATCGGCGTGTACGACATCGCCGGCCCGCCGAAGCACGAGTACGCCGACCCGGAGCACGAATAGCCCGAGCCCATACAGCTGTAACTGCGACCGCCGCAGCAACCGTTACTGTCGCGGTCGAAGAAGCGGCGGACGCGTTCGCCCAGCCCGAAGATGCTGCCGTTGCACCCGCAGCACGAACTCGGCTGATATGCGGTCGAGCCGCAGCAGCCCGAACAACTGTACCGCGCCGCACCGTTGCACCCGTTGCACCCGTTGCACCCGGAGCAGCCGTTGTCGCGGCTGAACAGGTCGCGGAAGAACCCGTTGAACTGTGGCGCGTCCGGTGTGGCCGTCAGGGCGGTTAACATCACGATGCTGTACATGCCCGGTAATCTCGCGAGGCGCGGGTCGCACCAAATTGGGGACTTTACGAAGTCCCTGGCGCGAGGATAACCGGCGCCGGATGGGCGGGCAAACCGGCTTGAAGTAATCTTTACAACTCGGCCGGGGCGGGCGATGTCGGCTCCCGCGTGACGCGATCGGCGAGTATAATCGGCACAACCGGGAGCGGCGCGAGTGCGGACGCGAGTGCGCGGGAAGACAGAAGCGGGGCGTGAAGGGAGAGATCGAAGAGGAGGGCTGGACCGAGGGTAGCCCTTCTCCCAACTTTCTACTTCTTTCCGCCGCCTTTCCTCGCGCTCGCGCCCGCACCCGCACCGCTCCGAAGGAGCACTTTATGCCGCTTCGGAACGTGGCCTGGCTGCTGGTGGTGCCCGCGATCGTCGCCCTGGGCCTGGCGGTCAGCTACAGCGCGCCGGCCCCGGACAAGGACTACAAGCGCGTCCGGCAGATCGTGGACGTGATGGCCGAGGTGGACGCCCACTTCTACCGCAAGCTCACCGATGAGGAGTGGGAGCGGTTCACCGAAGACATGATCAACGGCGGGCTGCGGAAGCTCGACCCGCACTCCGAGTACCTCAACGCGGAGCAGCTCAAGCGGTTCGAGGCCGACAGCGAAGGGAGCTTCGGCGGGGTCGGCATCCTCCTGGGAATCGACCCGGCGACGAAGTTCCTCATGGTCGATCACCCGATGCCCGGAACGCCCGCTTACGACGCCGGGATCATTGCGAACGACCTCATCGTGAAGGTGGGCGACAAATCGACCGAGGGCATCACCGTGCCGGACGCGCGAAAGCTCATCACCGGCGAGCCGGACACGAAGGTCGCGCTGACGATCCGCCGCGCCGGCCGCAACCCGACCGACGAGGTGGTCGAGCTCACCCGCGGGCGCATCCCGAACCACCCCGTCACCGGGGTCCGCCGCCGGGCGGACGACCCGACCCGGTGGGAGTGGTTCGTCGACAAGCCCAACGGCATCGCGCTGGTCCGCGTCGCCGCGTTCAACGAGCTGACCGCCAAGGAGCTCCGGGCGGCTGTCGAGGAGATCGAGAAGGAGGGGGGCAAGGCACTGGTCCTCGACCTGCGCGAGAACCCCGGCGGGCTGCTCAACCAGGCCATCGACGTGGCCAACACGTTCCTCCCGGAAGGCGCGCCGATCGTGGGCACCCGCGGCCGCGACCCGGACAAGACCCGCGACTTCAAGGCCCGCAAGGACCTCGAACTGTTCAAGGACCGCCCGATCGTCGTGCTGATGAACGACGGCAGCGCCAGCGCCAGCGAGATCGTCGCGTCGGCCCTTCAGGACAACCACCGGGCGACGATCGTGGGCGAGCGGTCCTACGGGAAGGGGAGCGTGCAGAAGGTGCTCCGAATCCAGTCCGGCGACGAGCGGGCCGCGGTCAAGCTGACGACCGAAACGTACTGGCGGCCGAACGGGCAGAACATGGACAAGCGGCTGGCCCCGAAGGACAAGCCGGACGAGTGGGGCGTGAAGCCCGACGTCCCGGTGCCGGTGACGACCGAGGAGCGGGAGCGGGCGGCGCTGGAAAAGTACAAGCGCGAGTGGGTCGCGGGCAAGCCGGCGGCGGTCGGGACGCCCCCGCCCCCGCCCCCGACCCCGAAAGGCCCCGACGGCAAGCCGATAATGGACGACTCGAAGCCGTTCGTGGACAAGCCGCTGAACGCGGGAATTGACGTCCTGAAGAAGAAGCTCGGGGGGGTGGGCGAGGCGCCGCGCCCGCCGGCGCGCCGCGTTCCCGAACTGATCGCCGGGTGAGCGCGTCGGGTCCGAACGGGATAAGGGGTGAAGGGTGGCGGAACCAACCGATCTGTCCGACGGCGCCGGGACGGGCGACGCAACCGCGCCGTCCCCCTCGCCCGTTCACCCCCCCTCCCCTTTACCCCTTCAGGTTCTCTACGAGGACCACCACCTCCTGATCGTCAACAAGCCGGCGCCGCTCTTGACGCAGGCGCCGCCCGGCGTGCCGAGCCTGGAATCGGTCGCGAAGGCGTACATCAAGGCGAAGTACGCGAAGCCCGCCGGCGTGTACCTCGGCATCCCGCACCGGCTCGACCGGCCCGTCAGTGGGGTCGTCTGCTTCACGCGGAACACGAAGGCCGCGCAGCGCGTTCACGCGCAGTTCGCCGAACGCGACGTCCGAAAGGTGTACTGGGCGCTCGTGGAAGGTGCGGTGGCGCCCGACGCGGGCGTGTGGGACGACTGGGTGCGGAAGCTCCCGGAAGAATCGCGCGTCGAGCGGGCCGACGAGGGCGAGCCGGGCGCGAAGCTCGCGACGCTCGAATACCGCGTGCTCCGCCGCGGGAGGGGGCCGCAGGGGGAACCTCGTGCGGGTTCCCCCTCCCAAACGGCCTGCACTCTGGTCGAACTCGCCCCGCTGACCGGCCGGATGCATCAGCTCCGTGTCCAGGCCGCCTGGCGCGGACACCCGGTACTCGGTGACGCGCAGTACGGCGGCACGCGGCCCTTCGGGCCGCCCGCGGAACTGTCCCGCGATCGCGTGATCGCGCTCCACGCGCGCCGGCTGACGCTCGCCCACCCCTTCACGAAGCAGGAACTCACCGTCGAGGCCCCGCTGCCGGACTATTGGCAGGCCCTTCCGGCTGAGTAGCGGGCGCACGGGGTGTGCCCGCTACTTTAAGACGAGCCGGTGGCGTGAGACACCGCGCGCGGATAGCATGTCTCTGCGCATCGCCCGACACCCCACGGAGTGCTCCCCATGCTGACCCGCCGCGACCTGCTCCGCTCCGCGACCGCCGGTGCCGCCGCGCTGGCCGCCCCGTCGCTCCTGCGCGCCGACGGCCCCAAGGGCTTCGAGCTGCCGAAGCTCCCCTACGCGTTCGACGCGCTGGAGCCGTACATCGACGCCAAGACGATGGAGATCCACCACGACCGGCACCACAAGGCGTACGTCGACAACCTGAACAAGGCGCTGGCCGGGCACGCCGACTGGCTCGCCAAGCCGATCGTCGAAGTGGTCCGCGACTACAAGAAGCTGCCGCCGGAGCTGCAAACGCCGGTGCGGAACAACGGCGGCGGGCACCTGAACCACACGTGGTTCTGGCAGATGATGGCGAAGTCCGGCGGCGCGCCCAAGGGCGAGCTGGCGAAGGCCATCGACGCCAGCTTCGGCACCCTGGACGGGTTCAAGAAGGAGTTCGCCGCGGCGGCGCTGAGCCAGTTCGGCAGCGGGTGGGCGTGGCTGGTGAAGGGGAAGGGCAAGCCGCTGGCGATCACGAAATCGGCCAACCAGGACAGCCCGGTGACCGAGGGCATGGCCGTGCTGCTGGGCGTGGACGTGTGGGAACACGCGTACTACCTGAAGTACCAGAACAAGCGTGCCGACTACGTCAACGCGTGGTTCAGTGTGGTCAACTGGGACTTCGTCTCCGGCCTGTTCGCAGCCAAATAGCGCGGGTGTAAGCGCGGGTATGGGTGAAAAGACAGAAGCCGGAAACCACGAGGTTCCGGCTTCTGTCTTTTCGCCCACACTTCTTTGCCGACTCGCCCTCACACGGCCAGGCGCGCCCACCGCAGTTTGGCCGAACGCGACCGCGGGTTCGCCCTCCGTTCTTCGAATGTCGGCCGGATCGGATCTTCGCTTACCGAGCCGTAAACGCCGCTCCGCAGACCTTCGCGGAACGCGGCCTTCACGAGTCGGTCCTCGCCGCTGTGGAAGCTGATGATCGCCGCCACGCCGCCCGGCTTCAGTACGGTCGGAATGACGCGCAACAGTTGCTGGAGGTTGGCGAGTTCGCGATTGGTGAGGATGCGCAGCGCCTGAAAAACCCGTGTGGCCGGGCCGAGGAGCTGCTTCCGCTCCGGGGGCGCGCCGGGGGTGCGATCCACGCGCACGGGGGCGGCGCCGTCAATAATCGCGCGCAACTCCTTCGTTAGCTCGATCGGCTTTTCCGCGCGCCGGCGCACGATCGCGTCGGCGACGGCTTCCGCCCGCGGCTCGTCGCCGAGATCACGGAAACACGCGGCCAGTTCTTCGGCCGAGAGCGCGTTGAGCAGCTCCGCCGCGGTCCGCCCGCGGGTGCGGTCCATGCGCATGTCGAGCGGGCCGTCGCGCATGAACGAGAACCCGCGGTCCCGGTCGTCCACCTGCATGCTCGACATGCCCAGGTCCGCGAGCACCCCGTCGACCCGCGTCACCCCCTCGGTCGCGAGCACGCCCGGCAACCCGGCGAAGTTGGAGTGGTGCAGCGCGAACAGCCCGCCGACCGCTTCGAGGCGCGCGCGGGCCGGCTCGATGTTGCCCGCGTCGAGGTCCGTGGCGACGAGCAGCCCGTCGGGGGAGATGCGTTTGAGTAGTTCGAGCGAGTGCCCGCCGAAACCGAGGGTGCAGTCGATAACGGTCTGTCCGGGCCGCGGGTCGAGGGCGGCCAGCACTTCGGCGAGCAGAACGGGCGTGTGCTCGCCGCCCGCGGTGGACCGGCGCACGCGCTTCCGCCAGAACGGCCGCCGCTTCTTCTTGGGGGCTTCGTCGGACATGGGAGGTTGTGGTGACGTACTCAGGGTTTCGTTGCGACTGGGTAGACGAGGTGCCCGTTCTGCTCAACGAAGGTGAGCGGAATCTTCGGGTTGTTGATATCCTTTTTGTCCTTCTTCCACTTCGTTTCCCAGACAGTGAAAAACGATTCGAGTTGGGCAGGCGTGAGGCGGTAGATTTTAGACAACTCGATGTGCTCGTAAACGGAGAAGAACCAAGCGGTGACCTCCCGATACTTCTTGATGATTGTCGGGTTCAGGTGGTGTGTCGAGAAGCTTTTCGTCAGCCGTGCGTTCACCGTCTTCAATTCGTATTCGTTGCCGGTCGCGTCGGTGGCATCATTCCCTTCCCGACGGGGCAGCTTTTGGAGATCGAGCACGAGGGGCTTCTGGAACAGTCGTCGATGTATTATCACTCGGGTTCCACGGATGACCGCCACCCGGTGCTAGCAAGACAACACAGAAC
>JAFKJJ010000161.1 GCA_017306025.1 Planctomycetota bacterium | reverse complement strand
ATGCAGCACGAGCGCGAGAAGTGCGGCGCGACGCATGGGTGAATACCAGAGGAGGAGGAACTAACCACAGAGACACAGAGCCACAGAGAAGGCAGAAGAGAGACTTGTCTTGATGAACTCTTCTGCCTTCTCTGTGGCTCTGTGTCTCTGTGGTTAGTTGAATGCCCAAATCTGAACGGCGCCGGCCATGTCGGCCGCCGCGAGCCAGTTGCCGTCAGCGGACCAGCTCACCGCGCAGATCCAGTCCTTGAACTGACCGCCGCGGCCCTTCCCGACTTCCGAGACGAGCTTGCCCGTGGCCGTATCCCACACGCGAACGGTTGTGTCACGACCGGCGGAGGCGAGATGATGGCCGTCGGGGTGCCACGCGAGGTCGGTGCCGCCGTCGAGGTGGCCCGGGGCGGGGTCCTTCAGCACCTTGCCCGTTGCAGGATCAACGAGCACGGGCTTTCCGCTCGGGCCGTTCGACTCGCCGCCGCGGAGAATCGCCAGCGTCTTGCCGTCGGGCGAGTACGCCGCGGCGCTCATGTGGTGGCCCTTGAACTCCTTCTCCGCGGAGAGGTCCTCCGCGACCTCTCCGGTCGCGGCGTTCCAGAGCTTCACCGCGGCGTGTCGGCCGGAGTCGAACACCAGCGGTAATCGCTCCGTGACGCACGCTTGTTTGGCGTCCGGCGAGAGCGCGACCGCGTACGCCCATCCCTTCGCGAGCTTCCACCGCGCCTTCACACCACCGGTTGCGACGTCCCACACGATGACGTGCCCGCCGTCGTCGCCGGAGATGAGCGCCTTGCCGTCGCGGGACATGCCCATCCCGACGATCCATTCTTTGTGCTCGGTGAGCGTGCGAGTCGGCTTCAGCACGCCGACCTTCGCTTCAAGCGCCGGCGGCGCCTTCGCGCCGTTGGCCTTGCGCCGGACGGCGTCGGCGATGGCGCTCGCGTTGAGCGTGATCGGCTCGGTCGCTTCGGGGAGTTTCGAGGGGACCGCCCAGAAGCGGATAGTGTGGTCGTAGCTCGAAGAGATGAGTGTTTTGCCGTCGGGCGTGGCCGCGAGCCGCGAAATTACGTTGGTGTGGCCGTCGAGGCGCGCGACCGGCCTCGGGGCGTCGCCGCCCGGCTTGTCGGGTAGCTCCCAGAGGAGGATCTGGCCGAGGTTGTTCCCGGCCGCGACTCGGCGCGACGAGCCGAGCCACGCGACCGCGGTTACCCAGTCGGCGTCCCAGGTGAGGCTCCACGCTTGCGACGGCTTGGTGAGATCGGGCATGGCGTCCTCACAGCAGTTCTTTCACGGGTTTGGCGCCCTCGGGCGTGAGCCACACGGGACGGGTGCCGTGGTAGTGCTTCTCGCGCGGGTCGATGCCCAGCGCGGTGTAGACCGTCGCGAACAGGTCGCCCTCGCTGACCGGGTTGTCCTTCACGGTCCTGCCGTCGGCGTCGGACGCGCCGTACACCACACCGCCCTTGATCCCGCCACCGGAGAGGACGACCGTCCACGCGCTGATGAAGTGGTCGCGGCCGGCGCGATTGTTGATCTGCGGCGTACGGCCCACTTCGCCCATCCAGATCACCAGCGTGTCCTGAAGCTGGCCGCTCTCCGCGAGGTCGGTCAGCAGCGAACTCCAAGCGGGATCGAGGCACTGCATGTTCGCCTTGTGGCAGACGAAGTTGTCCGCGTGGCTGTCGTAGTTCTCCTGACCCACTTCCACGAACGGGATACCGGCCTCCACCAGCTTCTTCGCCATGAAGCACCCGCGCCCGATCTCCGTGTCGCCGTAGCGGTCCCTGGCCTTCGCCCACTCCTTCGACACGTC
The DNA here is from genome assembly GCA_017306025.1 of Planctomycetota bacterium. Lineage (GTDB taxonomy): Bacteria > Planctomycetota > Planctomycetia > Gemmatales > Gemmataceae > Gemmata. The sequence continues at coordinate 7,542 of JAFKJJ010000161.1, read as the reverse complement.
GAACACGCCCTTCGCCTTCAAGAGTCGCCACGCGCGCTCTTTTCCGGTGCGGTGACTGTCGAACGGCTCGGCCTTGTGGTCGGTTTGGAACTCGTCTTCCACCAGGCGGAACAGGTCCGCGCGCTTCTTCTCGTTCCCGTCGGTCAGGTACGGGGTGGTGAAGTACGGCAGGCGGCCGGTGCGGTCGATGCCGAACGGCTCGTACTGCGGTCCGAGGTAGCCCGCGCCGCCGTTGCCGGTCGAGCCCATGCGGACGAAGCTCGGCAGGTCGGCGTCGGGGTTGCCGTTGAACTTCGCGATCACCGCCCCGATCTCGGGGTGCGGCGTGCGCTCGCTCATCTTGTAGCAGGTGTGCATGTGGTAGATGCCGTCCGGGTGGTCCGGTGACTGCGTCTTCATGCTGCGGACGACGGCGAGCTTGTCCGCGACCTGCGCCATCCTCGGCAGGTATTCGCACACCTGGAGCCCTGTCACTTTTGACCGAATGGGACGAAACGGTCCCGCGGTGGGGCGGCCGGGCTTCATGTCGAACGTGTCGATCTGGCTGGCGCCGCCGTTCATCCACAGCAGGATGCACCGCTTCTTGTTCTTCGCGACCGCGCGGGCGGCGGAGCGCGCGTGCGCGAGCCCGCCCCAGTTGGGGAGGATCAGTCCCGACCCGGTGACGGCCGCGCCCTTGATGAACGCGCGGCGGCTGAGGTGCGATTGCGCGTGCGACATTTCAGGCCTCGGGGCGGAAAAACCGAGGAGCCACGGATGACACAGAAGGACACAGATCAGACAAGAACAAAGTTCGAATTGAACTCGATCAAATTTCTGTTTGATCCGTGTTCTTCTGTGTCATCCGTGGCTCTTTCTCTTCTCTTAATGGTTGAACCGGAACTCGCTGCTGTTGAGCAGCACCCAGACGGCGTCTTCGACGGCCGCGTCCGGCTTCGGCTCGCGCCGGATGTAACTCACGAACGCTTCCAGTTCCTTCGGCCTGGGCGGGCGGTTCAGCACGCTCAGGTACATCCGCTCCACGCGCTTCTCCCACGGGTCCGACGACGTCAGAATCTGGTCCGTCAGGTTGCCCTTCTTGCGCCGGACGAATGAACGCACCTGATCCGAGTTGTTCAGGAACAGGTGCTCGTTCAGGCCGCCCTGGAACTCTCCGAGGCCGTTCGTCGGCTCGCCGAAGGCGCGCAGGAAGTAGTCCCAGTTCGCGTTCGGCTCCTTCGGGTTCACCTCGAAGCCCGTGACCGTCCGCATGGAACTCACGATCTCTTCCGCCGTGAGGGGTCGCACGCGGGCGCGCTCGAACCACTTCGGCAGCGCCTCCCTCGACGGCCCCGCGCCGCTCAACTGGTACGCGTCCGAGTTCACGATCTCGCGGACGAGCCACTTGAGGTCGTACTTGTGCATGACGAAGCCGTCGGTGAGCGCCTTGAGCAGTTCGGGGTGTGACGGGGTGTTCTCCTTCTGGAAGTCGTCGATCGGGTGAACGATCCCGCGGCCCATGAACTGCGCCCACACGCGGTTCACCGCGGCGCGCGCGAAGTACGGGTTCTCGGGCGACACCACCCACTCCGCGAGTTTCTCCTTGCGCGAGAACGCCGGTTTCGGCATCTTCTGGCCGTTCTTCGGGGCCGGCTCTTTGACGTCCTTCGGCGCGGGCGGCTCGGGCAGTTCGGCGCCGCCGAGGAACTTCGGCTTAATCGGCTCGCCCTTGCGGCCCGGTGCCTGGTCCTTCGCGTTGCCGCTGAACAGCACCTCGCCGCTGCCCTTCTCGCCAACGGCGAAGCTGCGATTGTTCCCGTTGCCGCCCACATCTTGCACGACCAGCCGCACGAAGAACCCCGCCAGGCCGTAGAAGTCCTTTTGCGTCCACACGTCGTACGGGTGGTCGTGGCACCGGGCGCACTGGAGCTGCGTGCCGAGGAACATGCGCGACAACGTAGAACATCTCGCTGCCGGGCTGCTCGGCAAGGAGCAGTTCCTTCACCCACCGGTCGTAACCGACGCCGTCGGTGAACTGTTTGGTGAGCCACGCCTTGAAGGCGGGGCGCCGGGAGGTGTCGGAGGGATTGCCCGGTCGGCGCGTGAAGATGGCGAGGTCCCACGCGTTCGCCTGCGCCCCCGCGAACCGCGGGTCGGCGAGCAGCTTGTCGATCAGCTTCCGGCGCTTCTCGGGGTCGGCGTCGGAGAGGAACCCGGTCGTCTCGTCGTATGTGGGCGCGGTGCCGATGAGGTCGATGTAGACGCGGCGCAGGAACTCTGCGTCGGTAGATTTGGAGGACGGGGTGATCTTCTGCGCCTTCCACGCGGCGCTCACCTCGCGGTCGATGACCGCGCCGGGCGGTTCCGCGCCGGCCCTCTCCCACGCGAACGCGGGCAGCGCCAGGAGGGCGAGCAGGACGCGCCGGCGGACGGGAGTCATGCGAACTCTCCGTTTCGGGGGTGGAAGTGGCGGGATGGTGGGTCGGTGGGCAGACTCTTCTGCGCTCTACACTACGCTCGCGTCGGGATGGCCGCAACATCGCGCGGGCAATGACACGGGAATTGTGAATGTGTGTAATCGGATGGTTTTAGAGCGACGGTCACTTCGGCCCGAGCTTCGCCCGCAGTTCTTCGATCGTCCCCTTCGCGGGCGGGGGCGGCAGGTCCCAGATGGTGACGTGGCCGGTTCCGGTGCCGGTCGCGATGTGGTCGCCCGTGGGCGAGAACGCGACGTGTGTTACCGGCCCGGTGTGGCGCATCGGCGCGCCCAGCGGCAGCCCGGTGTCGGGGTCCCAGTAGCGGGCGGTGCCGTCGCGGCTGCCGGTCAGCAGTACCCTGCCGTCGGGAGCGACGGCCACCGCCGTCACGCCCCGCTCGTGCGGCATCGGGCGGGCCGACGTCGGCTTGCCGTTCGTTGCGTCGAGCAGTTCGGCCACGTTGTCGCGCCGGCCGATGAGCACCTTCTTTCCGTCGGGGGTGTACCGTGCGTCGAGCACCTCGTCGCCCGCTTTCCACTCGCGGATCGGGGCCAGCGTGTCGGGTTGGAGGAACGCGACCCGGTCGCCGAACGAGACGAGCAGTTCCGCCGCGTCCGGGCGGAGGGCCATCGTGCCCAGTTCCACGCCCGGCGGTACGTCCCGGGCCGGCGGCTCGGCGCGGGTCGCCGTGAGCTTGACCGGGTCGAACCGGGCGACGGCGCTGGTGCCCATCGCCAGAACGCCGCGGCCGCCGGGCAGGCACTCGATGTGGAACACTTTGCCCAGGGTGACCGACGCGCGCGCCCATTCGGGTTGCCGGCCGTCGGGGACCGCGAGCCGGTCGAACCCGTTACGGACCCCGCGGTAGACGACCGGCCGGACCGGATCGAATCGGACGCACAGCGGGCTGGGCCACGCCTCCGGGGCGAACTGGACCCGCTTGCGGGCGCGCAGGTCGAACACCTCGAACGCGCCGGCCTCGTCGGCGACGGCCAGCCGGCCGTCGGGAGAGTAGTCGAGCCCGCGGACCCGGGAGCCGCGCCCGGCGCTGAGCACGTCGCCGGGCGGGTCCGGGAGGGTGCAGACGCACACGCCCGCGCCGGCGGGCACCGCGAACTCGTCGGAGTTCGGACGGAACCGCGGGCGCGTCACCTCGCCCCGGAGCCGCAGCGGGATGCCGATCGGCTGGCCCGTGTCGCGGTGCCAGAACCGCACGTTGCCGTCGCCGTCGGTGGTCACGAGGTAGGGGCGCTTCGGGGCGAACGCGACCCCGTTGCCGTACGCGCCCGCCAGCGCCGGCGCGCACACCTCCTCACCGGTCGTCAGGTCGATCACCCACACGACCCCTTCGGTCCCGGTGGCCGCGAGCCGGGTGCCGTCGGCCGACACCGCCACGTCGGTGATCCACCCGGGGCGCTGCCACGCCCGCACCTCGACCCGCTTCCGCGCGTCCCACTCGCGGATCGCGCCCTCCCGGTCGCCGGTGAACAGGCGGGTGCGGTCGGCCGAGACCGCGAGGACCTGGAGCTGGTGCTGGGGCCGCCGCGGCGGGGTCTTCGGGCGAACGCGGGTCGATGTCGGGCGCGGGCCGTCGGTCAGGTCCCAGCACAACAGCCCGTTCGCGTCGTCGTTGGTCCAGAGCGTATCGTCGGACGCGAATCCGAGCGTCCACACGCTCGGCGGGGTGCCGGTGAGCGGGGACGGGCCGAGGAGCGGCGCCGGCCAGAGAGACACCGTGGCGCGGATCTCGTCCGAAGCGACGTTCCAGAGGGTGACGGTTCCGTCGGTCCCGCCCGCCGCGACCGTTTTGCCGTCGGGGCTGATGGCCGCGGTCCAGAACGTGCCGTATTCGTTTCCGACGAGGGAGCGGAAGGTGCTCGGGGGCGGCTTGTAGGCGCGCACCTGCTTTCCGGCGGCGAGGTCCCAGAGGAACACTCCGCCCCCGCGCCCGGCCGTGGCGAGGTGTCGGCCGTCCGGGTGGAACACGGCCAGCCGGGGCTGGAACTTGTGCGCGAGTGTGCGGGGCGGCGGGGGGAGATCGCGGGGCCACGCCGCGAGGTTCACCCGGGCCACGCGGGCGAGGTCCGCCTGCCCGGTCCGCTCGGCCAGTTCGACGGTGCGCAGGAACTGGGTCAGTCCGCTCGTGACCCGCCCTTCCTCGCAGGACACGACCGCGCGCCCGAACTCCAGCAGCGCCTCCTGTCGTTGGGCCGCCTGGTTCTGCCTGTGCGCCTCCCGGAGCGCCGCGGCGGCGTTGGCGGCCTCGTGCTCCGCGCGGCCCCGCGCCTCGTCGATTTCCGTCCTGGCGGCCTGTTCGGCGTCCGCCCTCTGTTCGGCTTGCACCAACAGCGCCGCGAGGGCGACGAGGACGAGCGCCAGCACCGCGACGAGCGCCGCGATCAGCCCGGCGACGACCGGGTTCCGCTTCGCCCACAGCCGGACGCGCTCGTAATTGCGGACCGGTCGGGCGCGGGTGGGGCGGTCGTCGAGGAACCGGCGCAGGTCGTCGGCCAGGGCCTCGGCGCTGGGGTAGCGGCGGGCCGGGTCCTTTTCCAGACACTTCATCGTGACCGCGGCGAGGTCGCGGGGCACGTCCGGGCGGAGGGACCGTACGTTCGGCGGGGCCTCGTGGACCACCTTCATCAGCACGCTGATGGGCTCCGACCCGATGAACGGCGGCCGCCCCGCGAGGCACTCGAACAGGATCGCGCCCAGCGCGTACACGTCCACCGCCGGGGTCACCTGCCGTCCGCCGGACGCCTGCTCCGGGGCCATGTACGCCGGCGTGCCGACGATCTGGCCGCTGTGCGTCAGGTCCGCGCCGGCGTCCTGCGTGAACTTCGCCAGGCCGAAGTCGGTGACCTTCGCGAGCGGGGGCGGCGGAGGTGGACTGCCGTAAGAAAGGAAGCGGCCGGACCGGGTCCGCTCTTCCGCCTTCTGTTGACGGTCCGGCTTGTCAAAAAGGATGTTGCCCGGCTTCAGGTCGCGGTGAACGACGCCCTGCAGGTGGGCCGCGTGGACGGCGCGGGCCATCCCCTCGATCAGTTCCGCGGCGCCGCGCGGGGTGGGCCACTGCGGGGCGCCGCCCGGTTCGGCCGCGTTCTGCTTGAGCCGGCGGTTGAGAGAGCCCCCTTCGAGCAGCTCCATCGCGATGTACGGGATCGGGACCGCGTTCGGCCCCTGATACATGTCGATCTCGAACACCTGCACGACCTGCGGGTGCCGGATCTTCGCCAGGAACTCGGCCTCGAAGAGGAACCGCTGCACGTTGCGCGAATCGGCCGCGGAGCCCGCGAGGATCATCTTCAGCGCGACGAGGCGGTTGAGCCGGAGGTGCCGGGCCTTGTAGACGACCCCCATTCCGCCGCGGCCGATCTCGCCGACGACCTCGAACCCGCGCACCCGCGGCAACCCGATCAGCTTGGAGGGGGAGGGCGGAGGTTTGCCGAGAACATGCGTATCCGTTCCGGAGACCGAACCCGCGCCGGAGCGGGCGTCGGGGATCGCTCGGGAGGACAGCTCCTTGTAGCGCGCGACGGCGCCGCTGGTCTGGTCGGTGAGCCGGTCGAGCCGGGCCTGGCACCGCGGGCACGAGTCGACGTGCCCGCCGACGAGCCCGACCCGGTCGGCGGCCAGGGCGTCGTTGAGGAACTCTGCCAGTTCGGTATCGGCGGGGCAGTCGGGCATCGGAATAGTGCTCGGTGCTCAGTGCCGAGAAGAGCCAGAAAGGCACGGCCGCGGTCGGCGGTGCGTGGAGTGTCGAGAAAAGACAAAGGCCGGTCGATCAGTGGATAGGAACGCTACCTCTCGCCTTTCTTCGCTCGGCACCCAGCACCGAGGACTCAGCACTCGGCACTTGAAGTGCCTTCGATCGCGCGGATCTCCTCCTGAACGAGCTTCTGCACGCGGTGCTTGGCGAGGTACACGTGGGACACCCGGACCCCCAACTGGTCCGCGACCGCCTGCGGGGCGACGCCGTCGAGCGCCGCGAGCTTGAACGCCTGCCAGGTCGTGGCCGCGACCCGCTCCTTCGCCCGCACGAGCGCCATTTCCAGCAGCTCCTTGTCGAAGGTCGCCTCGACGCGGGCCGCGAGGTCCGCGCGGGCCTCGACCGACTGGAGCTGGTCCAGAACGCTCGTGTCGCCGCTGCCGCGGGTCCGGTAACCCGCCTCGGTGACGAAGTCGTGCCACGCGTGGTGCGTGAGCGTCTTCAGCCACCCGCGGAAGCTCTTGGTCGGGTCGTACTTGAACTGCGGGAGCTTGGCCGTCAGCCGTAGGAGTACGTTCTGGGCGACGTCCTGGGCGTCGGCCTCTTGGAGCCCCCAGTGCATCAGCCAGCCGCGAATGGCCGGGCCGTAGAGGCGCACGAACTCGCCCCACGAGATCTGGTCGGCCGGGTCCTGGTTCAGCCGGTGGAGCAACGTTACGCGCGTGGTGTCGGCCGAGTCGGCACCCATTCCGAAGCTCCTCGCGGGGCGAAGTTTGTCGGTAGCAGCGCGGCTGGCGTTAGCTTACCTTACGGGCCGCCCGGCAGAAAGGGCCGAAAGATTCCGCACCCGCCTCCCGTAGTGGTTTTACCCCGCACCGCGTCCCCGGAGCCGCACGATGGCCGTTTCCCCGCGTTCGCTCATTGAGAAGCTCAACCCGACGTGCAAAGCGGCCCTGGAGAAAGAGGCCATCCCGCTGTGCATGGCGCGCACGCACTTTCACGTCGAACTCGAGCACTGGCTCACGGCGCTGCTCGGCAACCCGAACAACGACGTCGGGTTCCTGCTCCGCCAGTACGCGATCGACGCGGCCCGCGTGAAGCGCGAACTGGAGCAGCGCGGGCTCGACCGGTTCAAGACCGGCAACACCCGCGCGCCGGGCCTCTCGGCCGACATCCTCGACGCGACCCGTGAGGCGTGGGTGTTCGGGTCGCTCGAAGTCGGCGCGCCGGTCGTGCGCTCGGCGCACCTGCTCTACGCGGTGCTCGCGGACCGCAATCTGAGCGGACGGCTCAAGGACACGTCGCCCGAACTGGCCCGCATTTCGGTCGAGAAGCTCGCGGCCGACATCCGCGATGTGCTGCCGAACACCCAGAGCG
>JAFKJJ010000160.1 GCA_017306025.1 Planctomycetota bacterium | reverse complement strand
GGGCGTTGCCACTGTCGCTGATCGCCCCCCCCGCCGGGCACGAGGTCGTGAGCGCGGCGTGCCGCTGGCGGTTGTGGCGCTCCGGGTGTGGGAGGTGAACCCGCCGGCCGGGGTGGGCGCGTCGGAATGGCTGTTGGTGACCAACGTAGCGGGGCTGGATGTGACCCGCGTGTGGGAGCGCGCGGGCCGGTACGCGAAGAGGTGGGCGGTGGGGGAGCACCACAGGGCTTTGAAGACGGGGCCGGGCTTGGAACAGTTACAACGGACGACGAAGACGGGGTTGGGGGATGCGATCGCGCTGCTGTCGGTGGTGTCGGTAGGCGTGGCGATACTTCGGGCGTTGGCCCGCGGTCCGGCCCCGGCGGAACAACCGATCGCGGATGGGGTGCCGCCGTCGTGGGTCCCGGTGCTGGCGCGGTGGCGTCACCGCACCGGCGGCCAATGGACGACGGTGAAGGGATGGATCTGGGCGCTGGCGCGCCTGGGCGGGCATCAGAACGGCAAACACCGGGACCCACCCGGGTGGCTCGCACTGCTCCGGGGGCGGAACTGACTTCAAGCTATGATCGACGGCGGGGAACGCCACAATTATTGTGGGGGATCATGAGCCGCCTGGGAGCGGCTCGCAAATACACACCGCGCGAACCCGAACCGCGCTTGAGCGACCGACTTCGTCGAACGACTCGAACCCCGAGCGGGCTCAGGTGCAGATCTCCCGGATCGCGCTCCCGTGGTCGATGTCGAGGCGCTTGCGGCCGGGCACCGCCAGCCTTCGGCCGTCGAGCCCGAGCCGGTCGAGCACCGTCGCGTGGATGTCGGTGACGTAGTGCGGCGATTCGACCGCGTGGAACCCGAGTTCGTCGGTCGCGCCGTGGATCACCCCGCGTTTGATGCCGGCTCCGTAGAACCAGACGGTGAACCCGTGCGGGTGGTGGTCGCGGCCGGTCGGCATCTTGTACGCGTCGCGCGTTTCGAGCCCCGGCGTGCGCCCGAACTCGGTGCAGCACACCACCAGTACGTCCTTGTCCAAGCCCGTGCGCTTCAGGTCCTTGATCAGCCCCGCGAGCGGCTTGTCGACGCGCGTGGCGCTGCGGGCGTGCAGATTCTTCAGGTCGTTGTGCGAGTCCCACTCGCCATAATCGCTGAGGTAGACCAGCGTGAACCGCACGCCCTTTTCCGCGAGCCGCCGGGCCGCGAGCAGGCGCCGGCCGTAGACCGCGGTGGTCGGGTCGTCGATCCCGTACAGGGCCTTGACCTTCTCCGGCTCCCGGTTCAGGTCGAGCACGTCCGGAACGGCCTTCTGCATCCGGTAGGCGAGTTCGTACGCCTTGATGCGGGCCTTTGCCTGCTCGTCGTCGGGGTACTCCGCGGCCGCCAGCCCGTTCAGCTCGTTGGCGAAGTCGAACACGCCCTGCTGTTCCTTCTCCAGAACGTTCTTGCCGCGCGCGGCAAAGGGCAGCGGGTTCGTCGGGTCGAGTGACAACTCCACGCCGGCGTGCCGCGGGCCGAGGTAGTCGGGCGCGAAGTCCTTCTTCACGCGCACGTCCTTGTACTGGCCCAGGAACACGAAGCTCGGGAGGTTCTCGTTGAGGGAACCGAGGCCGTAGCTGGCCCACGCGCCGATGGTCGGCTGCTGCTCGTCGAGTTGGTGCCGGCCGGTGTGCATCTGGAACTCGGCGCCGTGGTCGTTGTCGGTGGTGTACATCGACCGCACGAACGCGAGCTCGTCCGCGACGCCCGCGATGTTGGGGAACCAGTCGGCGACGTCGATCCCGAGTCGGCCGTGCCGCTTGAACCCGACCTGGAGCGGGAAGATCTTGGGGTACGGCCGCGTGCCGCCGACCACGTCGCGCGAGTGCTTGGCGAACAGCGGCGACTTGAGCGGGTCGTCGAACGGCGTCTCCGCGAACGTCTTGCCGGCGTACTTGGTGAGTGCCGGCTTCGGGTCGAAGCTCTCCAGTTGCGACACGCCGCCGGAGAGGAACACCCATATCACCGACTTGGCTTTCGGCGCGTGGTGCGGCCTGCCGTCGGGCGGGACCCACTTCTCTTCAGAAGCAAAGCCGTCGCAGTGAAGCATGGCCCCCAGGGCGAGCCCGGTGAAGCCCAAGCCGACATCGGCGAGGAATGTGCGACGGTGCATCAGAAGATTCCAGAGAATGGCCACAAAAAGGCACAAAGAGACACAAAAAGTTAGGCTCCGAGTACACCAGACATCAGGTACTTCTTGATGAAGAGTTTCTGTGCGCCAAAGTTGATGAGCAGGCCGGTTTCGATACGGGAAGAGCGGAGGTAACCCAGAAGTTGTGCGATGTGTTCGTTATCAACCGCCCGTGCGGCCTTCAATTCGACGACAAGACATCCCTCGACGAACAGATCCGCGAAATAATCGCCCAACACGGTCCCGTCTTCGTCCTGAACCTGTAACGGATGCTGTTGCTCGATTGCGAGACCGAGCTTCCGGAGGCGATGTGCCAGCCCGTTTTCGTACACCTTCTCCAGATGCCCGTGCTTGAGAAAGCAGTGAAGCGCGAAGCTCGCTTCGCGAACCAGATCACACAACTCGTTGACCGTGTTCCAGGGCTTCATGTCTCGTCCTCACTTTTTGTGTCTCTTTGTGCCTTTTTGTGGCCATTCTCTTCTGTTTCATCTGACGGTCACGAAGTCGGTGTGGTTGAACAGCACGAGGATCAGGTTCTCGCGGGCGCGCTGTGCGGGGTTGGCGGACGGCCCGTCCGGTTGCTTCGGTGCGGCCCTCAGTTCGCCGGCGCTCGCTTCGAACAGTTCGCGCTGCTGCGCGAGGAACTTCGCGCCCGCGGCCGCTTCGGCGTCGCGCGGCGGGCGGCCCAGCACCTGCTCGAACGCGACGCGGACGAACGCGTCGTCGGCCTCCGCGACCGCGGACAGTTTCCCGGCGAGGACGCGACTCATCTTCTGCGCGAGGTCGCTGTTGGTCATTGCGAGCGCTTGCTGCGGCAACACGGACGACGTGCGCCGGTATGCGTCGCAGGGGTTGGCGGCGTCGAAGATGTCGAGGAACCCCATGCGGGCCTCGCCGTGGTGCGCGAAGTACAGGCTCCGCCGGCGCGACACCAGTCCCTGATCCTGTGGGATCTCGGGGCCGCCCGCGGTGGTGTCGAGTTCGCCGGCGACGGCGAGCAGACTGTCGCGGATCGCCTCCGCTTCGAGCCGGTTGGTCGGGAACCGCCACAGGTACACGTTGTCGGGGTCGAGCTTCGCGCCGGGCGCGCCCGCACCCTTCGACGACATCCGGTAGGCGCGGCTCGTGACGATGAGCCGGTGCAGGTGCTTCGTCTTCCAGCCCGCGGCGACCAACTCGGTCGCCAGCCAGTCGAGGAGTTCCGGGTGCGTGGGCGGTTTGCCGCTGCGGCCGAAGTTGTTGGTCGTTTCGACGAGCGGCCGGCCGAAGTGCCCGCTCCAAATGTGGTTGACCGCGACGCGGGCCGTCAGCGGGTTGTCCTTCGATGTGATCCAGCGCGCGAGGGCGGCGCGCCGGCCGCTGCTCGTCTGCGGGTAGATCGGCGAAAGCGGTGTGTAAACGGTGGAAGTCGCGTCGAGTGATTTTCGTGCGGCTTCGGCTTTCACTTTCGCGTCGGCGAGTTGCTTCTCGGCCGCCGAGAGCTTCGCGGCGTCTTTCCCTTGCTTCGCGACTACGAGCGCGGCCTCCGCCTGAACGACCAGCACTCGCGCGGCATCGAACGCGATCTGCCGTTCGGCCTTGCTCGCGGCTTCGGCGGCGGTCTTCGCGTCGCCCGGCGCGCCGAGGTACTTCACGTCGTCCGCAGCGATCCGAGCACGCAGCGAAGCCAGCTCCGACAGTGCGGCGATGAGCTTCGCCTCCGCGACGCGAACCGCGGGCACGTCGCCGGCGCGCATTGCGACTTCGAGTGCGGTCTCGGCGGCCTTCACTACCGCCTCGCGCTTCTCGGCTTCTTCTTTTCGCACGAACGGTTTCAACCCGGGGTACCACGACTCCGGCGGCAGCTTCACGGTTTCGACCGCGAAGCGCCCGCCGAGAGCCGCGGGCACACCCGGCGGGATCGGCTCGCGATCCTTCGACACGTTCCGCTCGTCGCCGCCGGTGTAGAAGTGCGTCTTCGCGTCGGGCCGCTCGTCCATCACGCGCACCATGCCCGCCGCGATCGGCTTGTACGAGGCGCCGTAGCTGTACTTCGGGTAGAGGCCGGGGTCGGGTTCGCCCGGCCAGCGGTCGTGGCGGATCTCGATCGGCTCGAACACCGCTCGGAACTTGAAGTACTCCTCCTGCGTGATCGGGTCGTACTTGTGGTCGTGGCAGTGGCAGCAGTTGAGCGTCAAGCCGAGGAACGCCTTCGCGGTGTGCTCGACGTTGTCGCGCATCCAGTTGTTGTAATTCCAGCGGAAGAAGTTCCGCACGACGAACCCGGTCGCGACGCTGTCGTCCGCGTTCGTGGGCGCGAGTTCGTCGGCCGCGAGCATGAGCCGCACCATCTCGTCGTACCCGCGGTCGCCGTTGAGCGAGCGGACGATCCAGTCGCGCCACCGCCACACCTGCCCGTAGCTGTTGAGCACGTCCGGCACGGCGCGCCGGCCGTACCAGTCGGAATAGCGCCACACGTCCATCCAGCGCCGCCCCCAGCGCTCTCCGTACTGCGGAGAGGCGAGCAGTTTGTCGACCACCTTCTCGTAGGCGTCGGGTGATTCGTCCTTGAGGAACGCGTGCAACTCGTCGCGCGTGGGCGGCACGCCGACGAGGTCGAGGTACACCCGGCGAAGGAGCGTCGCCTTGCCCGTCTCGGCGACCGGCGTCAGCCCGCGCTTCGAGTACTCGGCGGCGAGGAAGGCGTCGATCGGATTGGCGACTTCCGATTTTCGATTTGGGATCGGCGGCACCTTCGGGCGCACGACGGGCTGAAACGCCCAGTGCTTGGCGGGGTCCGTTTCGGGCTGCTCGTCCTTCGGCGCCTTCGCTCCTTGTTCGATCCACGTCTTGAGGAGCGCGATCTGTTCGGCCGGGAGAGGCTTTCCCTCCGGCGGCATTCGTGTGCGGTCGTCCGCACTGGTCACGCGCTCCAGCAGCAAGCTCGCGGCCTTACCCGGCTCGATCGCGGGGCCGGTGCGCCCGCCCGTCGTCGCGAGTGCGACCGTATCGAGCCGCAGTTTCGCCTTCTGCTTGAGCGCACCGTGGCACGCGTAGCACCGCTCGCGCAGGATCGGCTTGACGTCGCGGAGGTAATCGACCGGCTCCGCGGCGATCGATGCAGACGGCGAGCAAGCGAGCGCGAGGGTGAGGAACCAGCGGTTCATCACGGGTTGACCTGCGAGGAGGGCGGGCGAGTCGGTGGGAGGGTCGGAGTGCCCATTAGAACCGCTCCCACCCCGTGGGGCAACCGGTTTGAATCGCTCGCGGATGGGATGGAACGCAACCGGCCTCGGCTCGCCTCACCACCGGCGGGAGCCGGCGCTACCTTGAGATGTTCCCGCACTGCGGGATCGGGCATTTACCGCGCTCGCGCCCGCCTGAACGCTCGGCTCCGGCGTTAGTCGAACTGAGGTCGTTCGCAAACTGCTTTTACTACTTTTTGGCACTACCGGCCTCGCGGTGCCAG
>JAFKJJ010000159.1 GCA_017306025.1 Planctomycetota bacterium | reverse complement strand
GCCAACTGAAGTACAACGCCGAACTGCGCGAACAGCTCCCGAAGCTGCTCGACCGGTACAAGTTGCTCGCGACCCGGCCCGGCTCGCGGTCGGCCGACGACGCGTGGGTGGAGAAGTTTGCCGACACGATCTTCAACGGCACCGCGGCCCAGGCCGCCGACGCGGTGGCCGCGGCGCTGGCGGAGGGCTTTTCCGCCGACGCGATCGGCGAGGCCCTCTCACTGGCCGCCAACCAACTGCTCCTGCGCGACGAGGGCCGCCCGAAGGCGTGGGTGCAGCCGAACAAGCCGGAGGGCAGCGTTCACGGCGACTCGGTCGGCGTCCACGCGTGCGACGCGATCCACGCGTGGCGGAACCTCGCGTCGGCCGGCGATCGGCGCACGCAGGTGACGAGCTTGATCCTCGCGGGCTATGAGGTCGGCCGCGACCGCGCCGCCCGCGGCGAGTTCACCAAGTGGGAGCCGTACCCGCGGGCCGAGCACCGCGACAAGGTGAAGGGTATCCCGGCCGACACGCTTCTGAAGGAACTCGACGCCACGATCCGCGACAAGGATCAGGTGCGCGCCGCGGCGCTGACGGCGCGGATCGGCGCGGAGAAACCGGAGTCCGCGAAGGAGGTGTTCGCGCTGTTCCGCGGCTACGCGGTCAGCGAGGACGGCGCGCTGCACGCGGAGAAGTACTACGCCACCACGACCGACGAGTTCAACCGCGCCCGTGCGGCGTTCAAGTGGCGCCAACTGGTGGCGCTGGCCCGCGTGACCGCGAGCCAGTACGGCTACGCCGCCCCGGCCCACAAGGAGGCGTGCGAAGTTCTGAAGGGCTGACAGAGTAGCCGGCACACTCCGTGTGCCGTCACTTCACACAGAAGGGAAGCGACGGCACACGGAGTGTGCCGGCTACTTCAGGTACGTCACATCCCGAACGTTCTGCTCCGCGACCGCGCGGGTGATCTTCCCGGCACGTAGGAGCTGTTTCACCGACTCGTCGAACGTGAACATCCCCTCGTCGCGCCCGGTCTGGATGTAGTTGTCGATGCTCTCGATCTTGTTCGTGCGGATCGCGCTGGCGATCGGGTGCGTGTTCCACATCACCTCCAGCGCCAGGTGCCGCTTCTCGGTCTTGTTCACCCCGGGCAAGAGGCGCTGACTGACAATCGCCCGCAGGCTCATCGCGAGTTGTGCCCGCACCGCGGACTGCGCGTCCGGCGGGAACAGGTCGGGGAAGCGGGTGATGGCCCCCTTCGCGTCGCGCGTGTGCAGCGTGCTGAAGACGAGGTGGCCCGTTTCGGCCGCCGACAGCGCCATCTGGGCCGTCTCCCGGTCGCGGATCTCGCCCACGAGGATCACGTCGGGGTCCTGGCGGAGCCCGTACTTCAGCCCGTCGGAGAAGGTGAGCACGTCGGGTCCCACCTCGCGCTGCGTCACGACCGAGTTGGGCTCGCGCGGGAACTGGTACTCGACCGGCTCCTCCGCCGTGATGATGCGGTAGCCGCCGGCCCGGTTCAGCCGGTTGACGATCATCGCGAGCGTGGTCGTTTTGCCGGAGCCGGTCGCGCCCGTGAGGATCACGAGCCCGTCGCGAAGGGCCGCGATCTTCTCCGCGACGGCCAGTGGGAAGCCGGCCCAGGCCAGATCCGGAATCTTGTCAGGGATGACGCGGAAGCAGCCGCCGGTGTTGCCGCCCGCAAGAAACAGCGTCGCCCGAAACCGTGCGGTGCGGCCGTCCACGTCGCACTCGAAGGAGAAGTCGGCGTTTTTCTGAGCCTGGAGGCGCGTGAGCGCGTCGTGCGGGCACGCGGAGAGCAAGAGCGGCTCGGCCTCCTCTTCGGTGACGGCCGGTTCCGGCAGCGCGGTGAGGTCGCCGTGCATGCGGATGACGGGCGGGTGCCCCACGACGACGTGAAGGTCGGACGCGCCGGTCTGCACCGCCCATTCGAGCCAGCGGCGGAGCTTTTCGGCCAGGGGCGGGGGGTCGTGAGGGGTGGACATGGTGCGGACCCGAAGACAAAAGAATAGCCGCACGATAACCGCGGCGGGGCACACGACGAAGGCAGAAGGGTGAGTTCGAGCCGAACTCTCTTCCGTCTTTAATCGTGCGCCCCTCTGCGTCGTGCGGCCCCTTCTGTGTCTCGCGGTGACTTTAGCGATTGAACAGGAACGCGGGCGTGTTGATGAGCGCCCACACCAGGTCCTGCGCGCCCAGCACGCGGGCGTCGGCCGGGGGCACGTTCGCCGCCTCGGCGGCCAGGCGCGCGTACTCCTTGTCTTGCGCCAGGTACATCGCGCGTAGCGCGTCCTTCTGCGCCGGCGTCCGCTTCTCGGCCGGCGTCTCCAGCATCTCGATCTGGGCCGGCGTCAGCGGGCTCGTCAGCTTCGGGTTCGGATCGGTCGTCACCGACAGCCGGAACTTGCCGATCACGTGCTTGCCGCCGAACCGCTGGTCCAGGGTCGCGGTGAAGTACACCCCGGCCGCACCACTCACCGGCCGGTCGAACCGGAACAGCGCCGCATTGTCCTGACCGAACCGCGGGGCCGTTGCCCAGCCGGTACCGGGGTTGTTGTCCACCGCGTTCTGCGCCGGGAACCCGTCCTGTGCGAAGAGCGCCTGCGCCGCGGTCAACTTGATCGGCAACGGGTTGGCGTCCGGCTTGTCGAGCGGCTTGTATGTCAGACGGAATTCGTTCAGTACGAAGTTACCGTTGTCGGCGCGGCCCGGCCCCTTCGCGGGCAGCGACGGGTCGGCCAGCACTTCGAGCCGGATCGCGGTGATCGGCTTGTCGCTTTCCAGAAGTCCCGACACGGTGTAGACGTCCGTTTCCGGGGTCTTGCCGGTCGCGGAGACGGTGCCGTCCTTGCCGATCTTCAGCGGGGCGTCGGCGGCCTTGCCGTCGGCGCGCCGGACGTCCAACGGCACCCACGCGGTCGGCTTCTGCGACCGTAAACCCTCCTCCCACGCCTTCTGCTTGGCGTCGAGCGTGGCCTTGTACGCCTCGAACGCGGCCGCCTTCGGCTTGTGCTCCTCCACCATCGCGGCGTGGTCCTTCGAGGCGGCGCGGATCGCCGCGATCGCGGCGGCGCGTTCCTTCGGGTTCGGCAGGCGGTTGAGCACCGCGAGATAGATCTGGTCGGCCACCTTCCCGTCGTCCTTCTCGGTCAGGACGAGCCGGTTGATGCGGTTGTTCGGGTCCTTGATCGCCTCGCCGACGATCGGCCCGTTCACCATCGCGAGGATCGGCCCGAGGTTCAGCCCGGTGCCGCGCTCGCACTCGCAGGAGCTCTCGCGGACGGGCTTGTTGAACAGGTCGAGGAACCCGCCGGGGAGGTCGACGTTGCTGTCCACCAGTTGCGCGGCCCGCGAGCCGGGGGGGAGCCCCGGCAGCCGGCTCACCGAGCCCGTCACCTTGTGGATCGCGTCGAACAGCTCCTCGGCCGTCAGGCGCCGGGCCAGCGCGTGCGAGTAGTTGATGTCGTCGTCGCGGTTCCACTTGTTGGTTGCCAGCGAGAGCTGGTATGTGCGGCTCTTGCAGATCGTCTTGATGAGCCGCTGCGTGTCGAAGCCGCTCTTGATGAAGTCCTGGGTGAGCGCGTCGAGCAGTTCCGGGTTGGTGGCCGGGTTGCCGGCGCGGATGTCGTCGATCGGCTCGATGAGGCCGACGCCGAGCAGGTAACTCCAGACGCGGTTCACGTAACTCCTGGCGAAGTACTGGTTCTGCGGCGCCGTGATCCACTTGGCCACTTGAGCGCGGCGCGTGTCGGTCGCGGGGAGGTCCACCGAAACCGGGTACGGGAACGCGGCCTTCGCGTTCTCGCCGGTGCGATCGTGCCGGATCTCGCCGCCCTTCTGGTCGGTGATGATCTCGACCAGCGGCTTCGCCCCCTCGACCGCCGTGCCGCCGATGTTCTGCCCCTTGAACTTCGGGTCCGGCTGACGGCCCACCTGCGCGAAGTACGCGGCCAGGCTGAAGTACTGGTCCTGGGTCCACTTCTCGAACGGGTGGTCGTGGCACTTGTTGCAGTTGAACCTAACCGCCAGGAAGAGTTGGGTGGTGTTCTCCATCACCGCGTCGGCGCTGCGGAGCGTCTTGTAGTACGCCGCGGGCGGATTGTCGACGTTCGAGCCGCTGGCGGTGAGGATCTCGAAGGCGAACCGGTCGTAGGGCTTGTTCGCGGCGATCTGATCTCGAATCCACTTGCGGAACGCCTGCGCCCCAACGTCGCCGAGGAACTTCCGGTTCACCATGAGCAGGTCGGCCCACTTGTTGGCCCAGTGCTCGACGTAGCCGTCCGAGCCGACGAGCCGGTCGATCACCTCCTCGCGCTTCTGGCGGCCGTCGCGCCTGTCGCTGGTGAACGCGACCACTTCTTCGGGCGTGGGCGGCAGCCCGGTGAGGTCGAGGTAGACGCGGCGGAGGAACGTCGCGTCGTCGGCGAGTTCCGAGGCCTGCACGCGCACCTTCTTGAGTTTCGCGTCGACCAGAGCGTCGATGTAGTTGTGGACCGGGCGCTGCTCCCAGGCGAAGCCGGTGCGGTCGCCCATGATGACGACCGTGCTCGCGTCGTACGCGCCCTCGTAGCGCGCGAGCATCGTGGCCTCGCCGCGTCGGGCCGTCGTGACGAGGCCGGTCTTGTCGACGGTCGCCACCTCGGTGTTGCTCGACTCGATGAACGCCTCGGCGGTCACGTCGCGGACGCGGCCGTCGGCGTAGGTCGCGAGCACCGCGAACTGCTGCTTCTGCCCGATGCGGCTGACGATCGGGTTCTTGGGAAACACCTCGATCGACTTCACGCGTACCGCATCGAGGTCGAGCTTCACGCCCTGTGCGATCCAGCGGCGGATTAATTCGTAGTTCGGATCGCCCGCGCTCATCGTGACGCCGCCCTGGTGCGGCACGGCACCGGCCGGCTTCAGGAGCATGAGACTCTTTTCCGGCGCGGCGCGGTTGAAGCGGCGGCCTTCGAGGTCGTCGGTGAGCGCGCGGAAGTCGTAAATGGGGTCGTAGCCGCGGAGCGAGAGCTTGAAGCCGTTCTTGCCCGCCTGCGCGCCGTGACAGGTGCCGGCGTTGCACCCGAGCCGGCCGAGCACCGGCTGCACGTCCGTGACGAAGCTGACCGCGGCGTTCTCGCCATGGCCCCGCACCGTCAGCGGAACTGTCGCAGAGGCGCCCCCTAGCGACACCGCAATATCGCCGGAGCCGTCGGCGGTGGGTCGCACGAGGCCCGCGGCGTGCGCCGCAAACTTCGGCGAGGTGATCGTCGCGAGCCGGGTCGCGTCGAGGGTCTCGCCGTTGTCGAGGGTCGCGGTGACGAGCAGTTGCGCGTAGGCGAACGGCCCCTTGAGTTCGACCTTCGCGGGCCGGACGTCGAGTTTCGTCACCTTCGCCCCGTCGGGGAGCTTTTCTTGTGCGAAGGCCGGCGCGCCGAACGCGACGAGCAGGGCTGCGGCAACGTACTGCAGGCGCTTCATGGAAGAGGTCTCGGTTGCGGTGGGTGTCTTCGCGTCCCGGGGCGTTGCCCCGGGCTTGGGAATCGCACCCCTGTGGGGCAGGGCTTCCAAGGTGATGTCGTTTGTTGCTATCGTGGGCCGTGTGAATGATTTAGGCGAACTCGTTGCCGGAGTTTGGGATGGTCCCTCCCGC
>JAFKJJ010000158.1 GCA_017306025.1 Planctomycetota bacterium | reverse complement strand
TCGATCTGCAGGTAGAGCTGCGCGACGGGCCAGAAGCCCGTGACGACGGACTCCCTGTTTTGTTACTGGGCACGGCTGGCCGTCCCGATCGAATCACGGCTCCTACACGTCGAGCCGACCGAGAGCGGCTGGTGGTACGTCTGTACGGGCGGACCCGCCACGACGCACGCCTGTTTCCTGACGGACGCCGATGGCTCCCGACAACTCGCCCCTTCAAAGCCGGAACGGTGGAACGCGCTCTTTCAAAGGACCCGGCTCGCACACCAGCACGCCCTCAATGATCGAGCCGGACAAATCCACTGCCTCCCGGTTGGCGTAGCCGGGTTGGCTCGCCGACACGGCTCCCGCTGGGCAGCGGCCGGCGACGCCGCCATCAAGTTAGACCCCGTCGGATCTTCGGGCACGGCAACGGCGCTCGAATCCGGAGTGTTAGCCGCTCGCGCCCTCCTTGCCGGGGAACACGAGGACAAGGCTGCCGCAGAAAGATATGACCGCTGGGGGAACGGTTTATTGGCGGAATTTCTGAAGCGACGAACCCCGCTCTATGCGACGGAAACACAGAAGTACCCCACGGGCTT
The DNA here is from genome assembly GCA_017306025.1 of Planctomycetota bacterium. Lineage (GTDB taxonomy): Bacteria > Planctomycetota > Planctomycetia > Gemmatales > Gemmataceae > Gemmata. Next base: position 5,112 of record JAFKJJ010000158.1, on the reverse strand, counting down.
CTGGGCCAGGCGGCCGCAACTTCCGAAGTAATACGCACCCCGGGAATGAACCACTCGCGGTTCGAAATAGTATCGCCCACTCCCTGGCGGTCGCGGCTCGCGAGGTGATCGCCGCGCCGACAGGTGGTTTATTCCGGAGCCCCGCCGCGGCGCACTTCCACCTTGTCCCCTTCCTGGATCATGACCGTGTGCGCCATCTTGATGAACAGCCCGGTCCCGGCGACACCGGGGACCGCGTGGAGCGCCAGGTCCGTCGCGGCTGCGTCTCTCAGCGGTCCCGTTTTGCAATCCAGAATGAAGTTCCCGTTGTCGGTGACGTAGGGCTTGCCGTCCTTCATGCGCTGCTGCGGGTCGAAGCCGAGTTTCGCGATCCGCCGCCGCGCGGGCGTCAGCGCGAACGGGACCACCTCCACGGGGAGCGTTCCCCGCGTTCCCAGCGCCGGGACGGTCTTTCCCGGTCCCACCAGGATGACGAGCTTCCGCGAGAACGCGGCCACCACCTTTTCGCGCAAAAGCGCGCCGCCGTAGCCCTTGATGAGATCGCCCGCGAGGTCCACCTCGTCGGCGCCGTCCACGCACACGTCGATCGCCTCCACGTCGTCGAACGTGACGAGCGGGATGCCGAGCTGCCTCGCGAGGGCGGCGCTGGCGTCCGACGTGGGGATACCGCGGACCTGAAGTCCCGCTTGGACGCGCGCCCCGAGGGCGTGGATGAACTGCGTCGCGGCCGCGCCGGTACCGAGCCCCACGACGGTGTCCGGGGCGATGAGGTCGACCGCCTTCTGCGCGATGACGGTCGTGTCGGGGGTCGCGGGCATGGGTGGTCCTCGGCTCGGGTTACTTCTTCGACTTCTCGGCAAGCGCGTCGAGCAGAACGGGCAAAATGAGGTCGGCCATCTCGCGGTGGCCGCGCGGGTTCGGGTGGCAGCCGTCGGTGGTCCAGTCGCGGACCTTTGTGCCGGCGGCCTCGGCCTTCTTCCAGTGCGCGTAGTGATCGACCAGTTTTAGCTTCTTGTCCTTCGCGACCGCGCAGCACGCCTCGACGTACTTCTCCAGGCGGTCGTTGGGGTTCTCGCCCAGGCCGTTCTTCGTGTCGGGAGCCCAGCGCGGCTCGGTCATCAGCACCGGCTCGCCGCCGGCCTTGCGGACCGCGTCCACGAGCTTCACGAGGTTCTCGCGGTACGTCTCGACCGACAGCCGGCTCTCCTTCTTTCCCGCGTCGACGTAGCTGTCGTTGGTGCCGTACATGACGAGCACGACCGCCGGTTTGTGTGAGAGTACCGCCCGGTCGAGCCGGGCGAGCGCGCCGTCGGTGCGCTCGCCGCCGACGCCCGCGTTCACCACCTTCGCCCCGGCGCCTTTCGTCTTTAGTTGTGCTTCCAGGAGCGCGGAGAAGGTCTCATCGGCTTTCACGCCCGCGCGCTCGCCCTTCGTGATGGAATCGCCGAGCGCGACCACGACGGCCGGCTCGACGCCGCGCGCCGGCGCCGCGAACGACACGAAAAGTACCGCGAGTAGTAACCGCATGGCCAACTCCGTTGTCGTGCGATTATCCGCACTCGCCGAGAAATCGCCAAGCGGAAACGCCTTCGCGCGGGCTCCGCGTTGGGTACACTGTGACAACCTACCACATACATTCCACGCCCGCCGTTTCGACCGGATCGCCACGCCAGACCGCCACCCGCCAGAGCGAACACATGCGTCCCCTGCTCCGCCCCGCCACACTCGGTTTCGTCCTCCTCGCGCTGGCGAGTTCCGCCGTTCCGGGCCGGGCCGCCCCGCCAGAAAAGAAGCCGCTCGCGGTCGAAGACCTGTACCGCTTCGACGCGCCCCGAGACCCCGCACTCGCGCCGGACGGCAAGTCGCTCGTTTACGTGCGCCAGTGGATCGACGCGAAGACCAGGACCGACCGTTCCTCACTGTGGCGCGTGGACGGCGACCCGAAGAACGCGAAGCCGACGGAGAAGGACGAGCCGGACGCCCGGGCGCCGGTGTTCTCGCCCGACGGCAAGTGGATCGCGTTCCTTTCCACGCGAAAGCGGCCCGACGGCTGGAAGCAGACGCCGCCCGCGCCGCCGCAGTCCGACCCGGCACTCGACGTCTGGCTGATTCCGGCGGCGGGCGGCGCGGCGGTCCCGCTCGCGGGGAAGGACAAGCCGTACGGCCGCGTATTCAACGACGGCTTCTACGGTCGGCTCACGTTCTCGCCCGACGGCACGAAGCTCGCGTTCGTGGCCGACGACGGCCGGGACCCGCGCACCGTAGCCGAGAGGTCGAATAGCGTACGGATCGCGCGCGACGACCAGGGCGAGGGGTACACCGGTTGGGGCGCCGCGCAGGTGTGGGTCGCGCACCTCGAACCGAACGCGGAACGCGCCGCGGCGAAGGTCGACCGCCTCACCGACGACGACGTCTGGTACGGCGACCCGAACTGGCACCCCGACGGCAAGACCCTCGCGGTTCACGCGAACCGCACCGCCGACCGCGAGTCGGCGCGGTTCAGCATCAACAAGAACTTCGACATCTGGCTCATCGACGTCGAAACGAAGAAGGCGGCGCAACTCACGACCGGCCCGGGACCGGAAGTGAGCCCGCGGTTCTCGCCGGACGGCAAGAAGCTGGCGTGCCTCAGCGTCCCGCGGAAGGGCGCACACCGCGACGCGTTCAACCTCGCCGTGATCGACCTGTCCGGCCCGAAGCCCGCGTTCGCTCCCCTCTTCGATCACCACGCCGAAGCGAAAGGCGAGCCCCCGCACGGCGTCCCGGCGTTCCCGCTGCCGACCGACTGCTGGGACGGCCACGCGCGGCTGCTGGTGAACGTCGAAGCCGGCGTCGCGACGCGCGCGCAGCTCATCGACATCGCCACCGGAAAGGCCGGCGATCTTCCTGCCGCGAAGGGCGCTGCGCCGGACCTCGATCCGCGAACGCTCACCGGGCGGGTTGCCCTGCGATCCCGGCTCACGCCGCCGGGCAACGACTTCCTGAAGGAACGCGCGATCGGCAAACAACAGGTGATCGGGTGGAAGAGCGACGAGTTCACGATCGACGGAATCCTCACGCTGCCGCCGGAGGGCGTGGCGAAGGCGCCGTACAAACTCGTCGTCCACCCGCACGGCGGCCCGCACAGCCGCTCAACCCTCGGCTTCGACTTCACGGTGCAACTGTTCGCGGCCCACGGCTACGCGGTGTTCCAGCCGAACTTCCGCGGCTCGTCGGGCTACGGGCAGAAGTTCGTTGATGCCGACCGCGGCGACTTCGGCGGCGGCGACATGCGCGACATCATGGCCGGGGTGGACAAGCTCATCGCGGACGGGGTCGCGGACAAGGACCACCTGTTAGTCTACGGGACCAGCTACGGCGGGTTCATGACGACGTGGCTGGTCGGCCAGACCACCCGGTTCCGCGCCGCGGTGGCGCAGAACGCGGTCACGGACCTCAATATGATGTGGGGCCTGAGCGATCTGCAAAGCTGGACCGAGTGGGAGTTCGGCGGCAAACCGTGGGAGCAGTCGGAGAAGTACCGCAAGCACAGCCCGCTCACCTACGCCGACAAGGTGAAGACGCCGACGCTGATCCTGCACGCCCGCGACGACCGCCGCTGTCCGCTGCCGATGGGTCAGGCGTACCACCAGGCGCTGAAGGCCCGCGGCGTGCCGACCGGGCTCGTGATCTACCCGGACGAGGGCCACGGCATCCGGCAGCCGCGGCACCGCGAGGACGTGCTCCGCCGCGTGTTGGAGTGGTTCGCGCAGCACGACACAAAGTAACCCGCCCCAAAGACGACTCGCTCGATCCCGCCTTCCTCCTTCCGGAGCCTTCATGGACCGCCGCGAATTCCTCGCCGCCCTTCCCGCCTGCGCCGTCGCCTCGCAACTGCTGGCTGCGGAGGCGAAAATCGTCGTCGGGCCGAACGACTGGCCGTGGTGGCGCGGCCCCACGCGCGACGGCGTCGCGGCGCCGCAGAAGGTCCCGCTGGAGTGGTCCGCGGACAAGAACGTGCTGTGGGAGGCGCCCGTCCCCGGCCGCGGGCACGGCTCGGCAACCGTGGTGGGTGATCGCGTCTTTCTCGCGACCGCCGACGAGAAGACCGAAGTTCAGGGCGTGCTGTGCCTCGACCGCAAGACCGGCGCGCAGAAGTGGCACGCGGAGGTTCACCGCGGCAACTTCACCAAGGCCGGGATGAACGCGAAGGCGTCGCACGCGTCCGCCACACCCGCCTGCGACGGCGAGCGCGTCTACATCAACTTCCTCAACAACGGCGCCGTCCACGCCACCGCCCTCGATCTCGACGGCAAGCCGGTGTGGCAACAGAAAGTGACCGATTACACGCTGCACCAGGGCTTCGGGCCGTCGCCGGCGATCTACGGCCCGCTGCTCATCGTCATGGCCGACAACAAGGGCGATCACGGACTTCTCGCGGGGCTCGACCGCGCGACCGGCAAGCCGGTGTGGACCCGGAAGCGCCCGAAGGCCCCGAACTACGCGTCCCCGATCGTCCTGACCGTCAACGGCAAGGACCAGCTCATCCAGATCGGCTGCGACCTCATCACGAGCCTCGACCCGCTCACCGGAAAGGAGTTCTGGGAGCTCAAAGGTGCCACGACCGAGTGCGTGACCTCGACCGTGACCGACGGCACGCACGTGTTCACGAGCGGCGGCTACCCGCGGAACCACGTCGCGGCGGTGAGGGCCGACGGCAGCGGGATCGCGTGTGACAACAAGACGCGGGTGTATGTCCCCTCCATGCTGATCCGCAGCGGGTACCTGTACGCGGTGATGGACGAGGGCAACGCCGTCTGCTGGAAGGCCGACACCGGGGCGGAACAGTGGAAGGGACGGCTCGGCGGGACGTTCAGCGGATCGCCGGTGCTGGTCGGTGAGCACGTCATCGCGACCAACGAGGCCGCGCGCACGTTCGTTTTCAAAGCTAGCCCCAAGGAATTCGAGCTGGTCGGCGAGAACCAGCTCGGCAGCGAATCGTTCTCGACGCCCACCGTCTGCGGTGGCCGGATCTACCTGCGGGCCGCGGTGAAGGACAAGGGCGGCCGGCAGGAGAAGCTGTTCTGCATCGGGGAGAAGTAGCCGACTGCGGTGCTTTGTCGTGGGGCAGGC
>JAFKJJ010000157.1 GCA_017306025.1 Planctomycetota bacterium | reverse complement strand
CCCCGCGCCGTCCGGCTTGGCCAACAGCCAGATGCGCCTGTCCTCCGCGTCTCGGGTGTATTTCCGCGCGTTGTCGATCAAGTTTCCCACGATCTGATGCACCATTGCCGCATCGGTGCTGACCTCCAGGTCGGCCGACAACGTCGAGATGACCACCAGTTCCTTCCCGTCGGCCGCGACGCGGTCGGTCCAGGTCGCGCGCAACTGGTCGACCAGTTCACCCACTCTCAAGGGCTTCATGTCACCGTTCTTCGCGCGCTTTTCGAGCCGGGCGAAGTCGAGCACGTTGTCGATCAGGCGGTGCAGTCGGTCCGACTCGGTCGCGAGCGTGTTGAGGTACTCCTGGCGCTTCGCCTCGTCGTGAATCATCCCGCTCATGAGCAAATCGAGGTACAGCCGCAGTGACGTGAGCGGCGTGCGCAGCTCGTGCGTCACCGCGGACACGAACCGGATGCGGCGCTCGGCCAGGTCGATGAGCGACCACCCGCTGAAGCCCACCGCCGCGAACGCCACCAGTGCGGCCGCCCACGCCAGCACCAGCCCGATGCGGAGCGGCGTCCATCCGGGCGGCGGCGGGGCGGGCGCGTGGCCCGGGTCGAGCTGCACCGGGAGCGCGGTCATTGCGCGGTCGGGCGAAACGTTCGATGCGTCCTTCACCGGTAACAGCTTCGCGTCCGGAAACAGGTCCCTCACCTCCTCCTTCAGCACCTGCTCCAGCTTCGCCCAGTCGAGGATCACGCCCTGATAGACGGTCTTGTCGTCGAGCTTCGCGGCCCGAACGAGCACGAGCGTCTCGGTCCCGTCGGACGCGGTGATCCACTGCGGGCGCATCGAGCCCAGGTGGATACTCACCGCGGGCGGGCCGGCGAAGTTGAAGTTCGCGGTGTTAAACAGCGCGTTGTTCGCGAGCACGGGCGGGCGGTCCTCGCCCGGCGAGATCAGGCGCGGCGGGACCGCCGGCGTGCCGCCCGCGGCCGTAACCCCGAGCGCCCACGCGGCCATGATTGCCGCCGCGCGTTCGGCCGGTTCGGCCGCGTCGGCCGGTTCGCTCGCGCCGGACTGCCTCTGAACCTCGTCGCCCTGCTCTCGGTCCCGAAGCACGTCCGAGCGCCGACCTCCGGGGCCGAAGCCGTCGCGGGACTGCTCCGCCTGGAGCTTCTTCAGCAGGTCGGCCGCGCGCTCGTTGCCCGCCCCGTCCTTCCGGGGTCGGGAGAACGTCGGGTCGAGCCCCGCCGCGAGCCGAGCACCGTTCTCTTTCGCGGCCTTTGCGTCCTTTCCACTCGCCTTTTCGCCCTGTTGTGCGAGGTTCGACGTCCCGAACCCGCCCGGCCCGACGGGTAGGCCCGGGGCCTGGCCGACCCCGCCCGCGGGCGCAAGGGGCAACTGTTGCGACCCGTTGCCGATCGGAACCTGCGTCTTCCCGTCGCCCCCGGGGTTGATCGCGTTCGACTGGTACCCCTTCCCGTATATCGGGAAGTCCTGACCGGCGTTCTTCGCCTCTTGCACGCCCCGCGTGATCGTTCCCGACCGGGTGCGGAAGTCGTTCAACTGGCGGTCGTTGTCGGTCACCCCGGGTCGTGCGGGCGCCTGTGCCGTTTTGGGCGCGGGCGGTGAGGCGGGCTGTGGACCGGTCGGACCTGCGGGCGCCGGCGCGAGTGCCTTTTTGACCTGCGCGTTGCGGTCGTCGACCGCAACGCGGCGCCCGAACTCCCAACCGAGGAGGCGAAACGATTCGGACGCCTTGTCGGCCGCCGCGCCGAGCGGAACCGGGTCCATGTCGGGCGACGGCGGGGGCTTGGAGACGAGCGACGCGGGCGGGGCCGGAACGGACGGCTCGTCCGACGACGGGAGCGGGTCGAACAGCGGTGCCGCGAACGGGCGGGCGTCGGCCGGCGCGGCCCGGTCGCGCGCGCAGAGTACCTCCCAGGTGCCGCCCGCCGGGTACTTGCCCCGCACCGCATCGAGCACCGCGGCGCGGTCGGCGGTGTTGTTCCGCAGCGGCAACTCGGGCCACGCGTCGGCCACGCGGGCGCACGCCTCCGGCGAGAGCACCTGCGGCGACTCCCAGCCGGCCGCAGGGTCGAGTTGGACGTGCAACTTCATCCAATCGGGGAGCGGCGCGGCCAAGAGTGGAGTCGGGCCGGCGGTCGATCCCTGGAGCGGATCGGCGGACGTGTAGTGGTAGAACGGGCGGCTGTCCTCGACGCCCAGCGCCGGGAGCATGCGCCCGTCGAGGCGCCAGAGAGCGACACGGAGGTTGTTGCCGAGTTCCGCTTGCGCCGCGGCCTCGCGCTGGGCCGTTTCGACGCGCAGGGCGGCGACCGTGACCCACCCCAGCCCGGCAAAGACGAGGGCCGCGATCAGGAAGAACGTCACGAGCCCGCCGACCGGGCCGAGCAAGCGCCTCATGGGAACTCCGCATTGCTTCGGCGAACCTTGCCCGCAAGGGCGGGGTTCGCCGAAGCAAGCCTAGCGTTTACCCGAGGGGGCCGCGATGGCTGCTTCCTCGGGGACGGTGAGGGCGGGTCCGGCCATGTACCCGTGCGCCCTCACCGTGACGATGGCCTCCGGCTGGTCCTCGTCCCCGGCCGGGTCCTTCAGCTTGGCCCGCAACCGGGCCACGTGCATGTCCACCGCCCGCGTTTCGAGGCCGGCGGTGCCGATGCCCCAGACGCGGGAGAGCAGTTCCTCGCGCGACACCGCCCGCTCGCGGTTGCACACGAGGTACTTCAGAAGCGCCGACTCGGTTTCGGACAGGTCGGCGCGCGAACCGTCGGGCCAGCGGACCTCGCGGCGGTGCAGGTCGATGGTCCCGCTGCCCACCTCGACCAACCGCACCTCCGGCACCGGCTTCATCGTGCGGCGCAAGATCGCCTCGACGCGCGCGATGAGTTCCTTTGCGGAGAACGGCTTCACGACGTAGTCGTCGGCCCCCATCTTCAGGCCGCGGACGCGGTCGTCCTCGCTGCCACGGGCGGTGAGCAGGATCACGGGCCGGGTCGGGTTGGTGCGGCGCAGCTCGCTGAGCACCTCTAGCCCGTCGCGCTTCGGCAGCATGATGTCGAGCAGCACCAGATCGACGCCGGCGGAACCGGCCTCGCGCAGCCCGACCGCCCCGTCGGCGGCCTCGCTCACGTCGTAGCCGCTCAGCCGGAGGGCATCGGACACCCCCCGGCGGATGGCGGGCTCGTCTTCCACGACCACGATACGCGCCTTCGGCATGACATCACCAGAAAAGAATGGACAGAAGACAGGAGGCGATGGGGACTCAAGACAAGACGACTTTACTTAGACGAACGAACAGCCCCCGCCGTTTGCGATTCTTTCCGGCCTCCTCTCCCATACTTCTTGGCCGCGGCCAGCACGGCGTCGAAGACGCCCGTTTCGACGACGCCCCCGTTCACTTTTGCCGCTTGCAACTCGATGACCGGTGACGGTTTAATGAACTCGTCCTTCGCGTTGAACCGGTCGCCTTGAAGTCCGGTTGTGTAATCAGGTTGGCGTAGCCCGCCTTGCGCACCAGGTAGTGAATGTGCGACGGCCGCCACGTGTCCGGACCGGTCTGGTACGGGCGGGGGATCGTTTCGTATTCGTAACGCCCGATCTCGTCGGACCGAGAAACGGGCGGCACGTTTCGCTACCCGTTTCTCGGTCCGACGAGCCGAACCGTTTGGTCCCGCTTCGGGGCACTACTTCTTTTCCGGCGCGACCGCGAAGCCCGCGGCCTTGGCCTGATCGCGGATCACGCCCTTGAACGCCTCATCCAGTGCCTTCTCGGCGTCCGTCTTGGGCGCCTTGGCCGTCTCCTCGTCGATCTTCTTCTGCCGCTTGGCCGACAGCTCCGCGATCTTCTTCTGCAACTCCTCCCGCTCGGCGGCCTTCTTCTTGAGGTACGCGAGCCGCTCCTCCGGCTTGAGCTTCTTCATCTCGTCGCACAGGTCCTCGTCCTTGATCTTGGTGATGTCGAAGTCCTTGTCCTTCATCTTGTCCACGAGGTCCCAGGTGCTGTTGCGGTACAGTGCGCCGGCCTTGGTCACGCTGCGCTCGACCGCGGCGGTCTGGCCGCCGCCCGGCGCCGCGGGGGCGTTGGCCGCGTTCTTGTCCTGTTCGAGCTGGTTGGCGGCCCCCCTCTTGCCGTCCCGGCCGTAGGCCACGTAGGTCTTGTTCAAGTCCTCGCCGAGCTTGACGATCTGCTCGTCGAACTCGGTCTTCACGACGACCTGTGTGCCGGCCCGGTTCTGGTCGATGTTGACGTGCCGGCCGCCGCACTTCTCGCTGAACGCGGCCCACCCGGCGATCTCGTTGTCGCGGCCCCACTTACAGTAGATCGTGTTCACGACGATCCCGGCCTTCTTCGCCTGCGCGGCCGCGTCGTCGAGGGCGACCGTCTTGTCTTGGTCCACCGGCTCGTTACCGCAGACGAAAATCACCTTCAGCGCGTCCTTGTCGGTGCTCCACTTCTGTTCCTCGATCGCGGCCTTCGTGACGCGGGCGACGTACTCCTCGCCGCCGCCGGTCTTCAGCGCGTTGAGGGCCTTGTAGACCTCGTCGAGGTCCTCGGTGAGATCGACCTCCTTGTTTACCCACCCCTTTTTCGGGTCGAAGCGGGTGGCGCCGTAGGCGTAGAGGCCGACGCGGAGGTTCGGGGTCGGCTTGATGCGGGCGAGTTCGTTGACGACGTTCCACAGTTGGATCTTGGCGGAGGCGATGAGGCCGTCCATGCTGCCGGACACGTCGAGGCAGATGACGAGGTCGATGGGCTTGCCCTCGGTGGCCTTCGGGGCCGGGGCCGGCGCGACGGGCCGGGGTTCGTCGGCCGAGAGCGGCACTGCGGCGCCGACCGCGAGCGCGGCAACGGCCGTCAGCGCGGCGAGACGGAAAGAGAGGGCCATGTGCGAACCTCCTCGGCCCGCGCGGCGCATCGCGCGGGCGGCGAACGGAAATGCGGGCGCGGGCGCGGCGGCCCGCTTCGTCATATCCGACGAGATTCTAACCAATTGCGTTTGGCGGGGGTGTAACGCTTCGGTAACTGCACGAGGCAGAAGAGAAAGGGCGGACGGGAGAAGGAGCGAAGGAGAGAAAACAACGGTCCGCTCACCTTCACCCGTTCGCGCCCTTGTCCCCTTACTCGCTTCCTGCCCCCGAGCCGCCGGTTACGCCGTCGTGGGCGCGTGCGCCGAAGATTCCGGGTTTATGCAAAGTCCGGAACGCGCCGGTGCCGAAAGTTGTTCTGAAGATCGGAACCGCAATGCCATTGTCGGGGGGGAGACATGAAGCGGACCGCGACCACGTTGGTGCTACTGGCCGGGCTGGGCGGGGGCGGCTGCGCCACCTCCGACCACACGGCCCACCGGCCCACACAGCAACAGCCGCAACCACAGCCGGCCGGCGGGTTCGGCACCGTTACCCGCGGCAAGCAGGCGGACAATTTGCAGGGTCCGCTCGGCGAACCGGTGATGATGGCCGCCCGCGGCGCGATGCCCGCCGGGGGTAGCGGCGTCAGGCAGGCCGGTGGCACGAACACGCTCGTCGGCACCACGGGCGTGATCCGCCCGGCCGGCGGCCCCAACCCGACCTACGCCAACGTGACCGCGGTCGTGCCCGGCGTCGGCGGGAGCGAGATCCGCCAGATCGGCTTCGAGGCCCCGCCGGCCGGCGGGATCGGCTACGGCGCGACCGGCCCCTACGGCCCGCAGCAAGTGCCGACCCG
>JAFKJJ010000156.1 GCA_017306025.1 Planctomycetota bacterium | reverse complement strand
GAGCCTCGCGCGGATCGAGCGCCAGATCGCCCGCGTCAACGAGGGGATGGGCAACCCCGAGGGCGCCCGGCGGGCCTTCGAACGGGCCAAAACTCATCTGGAGTACCTGCTGGAGCACAACTCCCCGCGCTCCACGCTCCGGGCGGACCTGGCGGGCGTCTGTCACCAGTTGGGAGTCGCCCTCGCCCGGCTCCAGAAGCACCAGGAGGCCGCGGCCGCCGCGGCGGAAGCCGTAAAGCACTACCGCGTCCTCCTGGACCGTTCCCCGGCCGACGCCGGCGCCCGCAAGAACCTCAGCAGCGTGCTCGGGAATCTCGCGTTCTCCCGGCGCGCCCTGCGGCAGTTGCCCGAAGCGCTCCGCGCCACCGAGGACCGCGTGCTCCTGTGGCCCGACAACCCGAACGAACTGTACGACGCCGCGACCGACTTCGCCAGCACCTTCGAACTCGCGTCGCAAGGGGGCCAGCCGGCCGCGCCGGCCCGGGACCGGGCCCTGGGAGCCGCCGTCGGCGCGCTGCGCCGGGCGGTCCGGGCCGGGTTCGCGGACCGCCAGAAGATTCGCACCGACCCGCGGTTCTCGGCGCTCCGCGAAACGGCCGAGTTCCGCGCCTTGCTCCGAGAGTTGCCGGAGCCGCCCCCTTGAGCCCTCCCACGTCGGTCACCGTCCGCCCCTGCCAGCCAAAAGGAGCCCACATGAAACGGTTTTTCGTCCTCGGCGCGTTCCTCGTCTCGGTAATGGCGACGAGCGAATCGACCTCGCTCGCCCAGCCGAAACAGTTGCCGGTCAAGCTGAACGCGGAAACGAAGTTCGAGATCAAGCACCACATCCATTGCCTGACATTCAGCCCCGACGGCAAGACGCTGGCGGTCGCGGAGGAGAACGTTCACCTCTACGACGTGAGCGGCGAGAGCCCGAAGGCGATCGGCGTGCTGAAGTCGCGGGTGGGCTTCGGCATCCGCTCGATCGCGTTCTCGCCGGACGGGAAGCTGCTCGCGTTCGGCGGGTGCGACCACTCCGTCCGCGTCTGGGACCCGACCGCGCAGAAGGAACAGTTCCGCGCCAACGACCACCGCGGCGACGTGCGCTCGGTCGCCTTTTCGCCCGACGGCAGGCTCCTGGCCAGCGGCAGCAACGACCGGACGGCCATCCTCTGGAGCGTGGCCAACGACGGAAAACTGACCGAGCAGTCGGTCATCAAGGCGGAAGACAAGTTCGCCTCGGCCGTGTGCGCGGTCGTCTTCGCCAACAAGGGCAAGGCGCTGGTGACGGGCGGGAGCAACGGGACGTTCCGCGTGTTCGGTCTCGACAAGGGCGTCAAGCAGGCGGGCGGGTTCAAGGCCAAGAGCGGTTCGGGCGACGTGAGCGTCGTCTCCTCTCCGGATGGCAAGCTCTGGGGCATCAGCGATCACAAGGCGGTCCACCTGCTGACCAGCGCCGGCGCTGCGGCCGGCACCCTGGAGGGGCACAAGGAGAACGTGTCGGACGTCGCGTTCTCCCCGGACGGAAAACTGCTCGCGACGGTCGGCCGCGACGGCACGCTCCACGTCTGGAGCATCGCGGCAAAGATGCCCCGGATCACCAAGGAGCGGCCCGGGAAGTTCACCTCCGTTGCCTGGGCACCCGTGCCGGACGCGGCCGGGAACATGGTGCTCGCGGCGGGGCTTGAAGACGGCACCGTGTGGATTTTGAAGGTAGGCTACGGCAAGTAACACGCGGCCACATCCCGCCCCGATAATGACACAAGTTCAATTGGTATGGAACGTTGCGCTGGTCAGTTCTGACTGGCGCTGCGATCGCGTATTGCCCGAGTGTCAGAAAATCGGGCGCCGGAAATCGCGTGACGGCGAGAAAATGGGCGCAGCGTCTTGTCTGTCGTCTAGGTGAGGGTATTATGCCCTCAGACCGGTCGTGATATCCGAACTGAATGGGCGACAGTTCGGTGTTCACGGCCGGTCTTTTTTGCGCGCCTCGCGGCCCGTCGCGGCCGGACCGATACTCATCGAGTATCCGCCAGTTCCATCACCTCGACGTTGCGAAACCGCGCGGTCTTTGCGAGCTGTTGGAAGCCGATCCGCCCGTGAGCCCGCGTCAGAGCCGGATACCGACTCCCCTGTGCAACGAGTTGGTTCAGGTCCGCGGTCTGAATCATTTCCCCGTTCAGACTCACCGTGAGAGACTGCCCCACCAGGCCGAACTCGACCGCGTTCCACTCGGGCGGAAATCGGAGACACGCAGGGCGGACGGGCTTGAGGGCGGGGGCATCTTTCCCGCTGCCCCCGTTGATCTGACCGGTCGGCAGCCAGTGCCAGTCCCTGTGCGCGTCGTCGGACAGTTCCACCTGCTGGTGATAGGGGGTCGCGGTCGGGGGGCCGCCGGCGCGGAGAACCGGCCGTTCCCCGGGCACCGCGCGGAACACGAACCCCGAATTTCCGCCGGGTTCGAGCTGGTATTCGAACCGCACACGGACATCGCCGAAGTCGCGGTCGCTCAGGAGCCACGTCTTCGGGCCGTTCCGCGTGCCGGTGGTGACGAGCGTGCCGTCCTCGACCCGCCACTGGTCGAACGTGCCGCCGTCCACGACCCACCCCGAAAGGTCCGTCCCGTTAAAGAGCGGAACGAATTTCGGTTCGGGACGGTGCGGCGCGGCCGGAACGATCGGCGCTTCGCCCCCGGTCGGAGGTGAATCGGACGGCGTGGTCGGCCACGCGAGAGCGGTCGCGGCGAGTGCGGCCGCCGCGACGCCGCTCGCCCGTGCCCAAACGACCCGCCTGGGCCGGTTCCCCCCTTCGAGGGGAATGATTGCGTCCGCAACCGGCGCGGGAACGGCGGCGAACGGCGCCAGCACGGACGCGACTTCGGCCGGGGTCTGATACCGTTCGGCCGGGTCGTGGGCCGTCATCCGGACGAGAACCGCGCCGAGCCCTTCCGGCCACCCGCGGCCGCCGGAGCCCGGATCGCACGCCGGGGGCCGGACCCCGCCGGGGTGGTCGCCCGTCAGCAGAAACCGCAGCGTGACGCCGAGGCCGTAGACGTCCGAGCGAACGTCCGCGGTGCTGGCGTCCTGCATCTGCTCGGGAGCCGCGTATCCCGGCGTGCCGAGAATCTGCCCGTCGGCGGTCACCGGCTCCGCGTCGCACGTGTCGGCGCCCACCTTGACCAGGCCGAAGTCCAGGATCTTGACCGTGTCCCGCCCTTCGACCCGACAGAGCATCAGGTTCTGCGACTTCACGTCCCGGTGGGTAATTCCCCGCTCGTGGGCGTGTTGCAGGCCCAGCGCCGCCTGGCGCACGTACTCGCACGCGAGCGCCGGCGAGAGGGGGCCGCGGGTCCGCACCACGCGGGACAGGGTCGCCCCGTCGACGTACTCCATCGCGAACGCGAGGCAACTTTCGGCGGTGAGGGCGGCGTAAACGGTCACCACGTTCGGGTGGCGGAGCCGGGCCGCCGCTCGCACCTCCTGTCGAAACCGGTCCTCGGACCACGGCCGGAACAGCACCTTCACCGCTTCGAGGCGGTCGAGGACGCGGTTCCGGACGAGGTACACGACGCCCATCCCGCCGCGGCCCAGTTCCCGGAGGAACTCGTAGCCGGGCAGCGCCGCGGCCGGCGGCGCGTCCGACCGATTGGGATACGGTCGGATCGGCTCGCGAGCGGTCGGGAGCCCGGACGGTGACGGATCGGGGGTGGGAAAAGAGGTGTCGGCCATTCCGGCGGTCTCCGCGAAAACCAGGGCGGCGACCCGACGGGTCGCGGCATTCGGCGTTTCGACTCCGGTGCCCAGCGGGCGCCGGCCATTTTAGCACGCGCCGGTAGCGAATGCGCTCTCTAATTCATCGCAGATAATTAGAATTAATAGCAAGGGCAAATGAGGGGACGAGAGTCCTGTCTGCGGTCGTTTTGAGATAGATCACCCACCGACGGCCGGTGTGTCGGGAACACCCGTTTTAGACACGAAATGCGTCCCCTTGGGTACCGGAACTGCTCCACAACAAAGCTCTGAACACCGGCGGCAACGAGCCGGCGTAAGAACGAGCCCGCATCGCCCGACCGCTCCGGCAGGAACCCGACATGAGCGCTTTGATGGACCTCGACCCGGCGACCCGGCGACCCGGCGGACCGCCCTTCAGATGATGGGCGGCGGGGCCGCGTGGGTGGCCTTTCGCCCCGGTCCCGCCGTCGCGGAAGAGAAGCGCGGGCCGCTCCGGCCGGAGGCGGTCGCGTTCGATGCGATCGGGACGCTGTTCGACCTCGCGCCCGTCGGCGCGCGGCTCCGCGACGTCGGGCTACCGAGAGAGAAGCTGGAGGAGTGGTACGCTCGGCTGCTGCGCGATGCCGCGGCGCTCGACATCACGGGCGTGTACCGCCCCTTCCGACAGGTCGCGGCCGGCACACTGGAAGCGATGCTGGCCGACGCGGGTAAGAAGGCGGACGGGGAGAGGGCCGAAGCCTTCCTGTCGGCGTTCTCCGAACTCCCCGCCTACCCGGACGCGGCCCCGGCGTTCCAGCGCCTCACGGAGGCCGGGGTGCGCGTCCTTGTGCTCACCAACGGCGGCGCCGACGCCACCGCGAAGCTGCTCAAGAGGGCGCAGCTCGACGCGCACGTCGAGCGGGTCGTCTCGATCGACGAGGTAAGGCGGTGGAAGCCGGCACGCGAGGTGTACCGGCACGCGGCGGGGCTGGCGAAGGTGAAACCGGAGCGGCTCGCGCTGGTCGCCGCTCACGACTGGGACGTTCACGGCGCGCACCGGGCCGGGTTGGTCACGGGGTTCGTCGCCCGGAAGGCCGGTTATCACCCGGCGATGGACGGGCCGCACGTGCGCGGCGAATCACTTCAGCACGTGGCCGACGCGCTGGTCGCGCTTCCGAAGTCGTAACGGCTTGAAGCGGTCCGCTTGCTTTCTGTAGCCGGCCTCTGCGAGACCGGAGCTATCCGGGGGGCGTCGCTCCGGCCTCGCAGAGGCCGGCTACAGAAAGAAGGCGACGCGCCGACGGCTCACGGCCTCTCCGACAATTTCGCGACGCTCGCGGCCCGCAGGGTGTACTCCGCGGGCGACGTGTCCCCGCGGATGAACCGCCCCACGATCCGCACGCGGTCGCCCTTCACCACTTCCGGCTTTCCGGGGCACGTGATCTTGAGCCCGGCGGCCAGATCGGGGGCGAACCGGACCGCGCCGGCGTCCGGAACGGCGGTCGGGGTGTCTCGCAACGTTCCTTCTACCGCCACGACGAACCCCTCGTACCTCTTCGGGTCCTTCAGCAGCGCGTCGGGCGCGACCGTCTCCGGCCGCTCCCACACCTTGACCGTCCCCCGAGTGTCCAGCGCCGCGAGCCGGCGCCCGTCGGGTGAGAACGCGAACGCCCGCACCATTTCTCGGTTGCCGGAGAGCACGCCCCGCCCGCGGCCGGTGGCCGCGTCCCAGACCACCACACCGGCGTCGGTCGCGCCCGATCCTCCCGAACGCCAGTTCGCGGCCACGGTCTTCCCATCCGGTGTGAACGCCACATCGAAGAACTGACCGGCGCCGCGGTAGCGGAGGAGCGTTTCCTTGCCGGTCGCCGCGTCCCACAGCCGCAGCCCGGACGAGTGGATGCCGCCCCCGGCCAGTCGGCCGCCGTCCGGCGCCCACGCGAGGGCGTTCACCTGCGACTCGGGGCTCGGCAGCACGTGGCGCAGCTTCCGGGTCGCCACGTCCCACACCGCGACCGCCCCGTTCGTGTCGTTCCCCGTCGGGTA
>JAFKJJ010000155.1 GCA_017306025.1 Planctomycetota bacterium | reverse complement strand
CGACAAGACCTACTCATGCTCATCGACACCCACGCACACCTGTTCGACGATCGCTTCGCCAAAGATCTGCCCGCGGTGCTCGACCGCGCCACGGCCGCCGGCGTCGAGCGCGTCGTTTGCCTCGGGATCGACGTCGCGTCGTCGCGCGCGTCCGTCGCGATCGCCAACGCGCACCCGCTCGTCGTCGCGGCCGTCGGCATTCAGCCGAACCACGCGGCCGAGGCTGAACCCGGCGACTGGAATGAGATCGTGAAGCTCGCGGAAACGGAATCGCGGGTCGTCGCGATCGGCGAAACCGGGCTGGATCGCTACTGGGACCGCGCGCCGTTCACACTTCAGGAAGAGTACTTCGGCCGACACATCGAACTCGCCCGGAGGCTCGACAAGCCGTTCGTTATCCACTGCCGCGAGGCCGAAGCCGACGTCGTGAAGGCGCTTCGAGCCGAGACCGCGAAGGGGACGTTCCGTGCCGTGATGCACTCGTTCAGCGGCGACCTCGCGACGGCCCGCGCGTGCCTCGAAATGGGGCTGTACGTCTCGTTCGCGGGGATGGTGACCTATCCGACGGCGCAAAACCTGCGGGACGTGGCGAAGGAAGTGCCGCTCGACCGCTTGCTCGTCGAAACCGATTGTCCCTATCTGGCGCCGCAACCGGTTCGGGGCAAGCGGAACGAGCCGGCGTTCGTCGCCCATACCGCAGCGCTGCTGGCGCAGGTGAAAGGGGTGAGCGTCGCCGAGATCGAGGAATACACGACCAACAACGCCCGCGAGTTGTTCGGGCTCGCGGGCCGGTGACGGGCCGAACGACCGCTACGGTTGGGCCTTGTTCTCCTTCTTGCCCGCGTTCTCCTTCTTACCCATCTGGTCGATCTCCTGGGCCGCCTTTTTGAGCGATTCGGGGTCGGTTGCCACGGTCTGTTTGTCCCCGCACCCGGCCACGAGCGCCGCGGCCAGCGCCAGCACGGCCGGGAAGAGCGTGCGAACGGTCATCGTCGGGCCTCCGGAGTGTCACAGGTCGTTGAGGTTGAGCGTTCCGCGGTCGTCGATCTTGCACGCCCGCATGAACACGACCGGGTCGACCGAGAACCGGATCATTCGCACGCTGCCGTCGCCGAACACCGCGTTCATCCCGCTGGTGTGGGCGGACCCGAACCGGTAGTTCAGGTCGGCCGGCCAGTAGTTCGGGTCCGTCGGCGGCAGCGCCGCGGGCGCGGCGATGTCGAAGTCGGGGGCCGGCGTGAACCAACTCGTCCCGTTGGCCTTGCACCCGCGGTAGATGTCGCCGTCGACGCCCGGGCCGGCCCAGAACTCGTTGTCCACGTTGTCGTCCTTCTGGGGGCTGCCGTTGTACGCCTTCTCGCCCACGAAGATCGTGTTCGACAGCCCGTCCTTGATGAACCGGAACGGCAGCGGGCCGCCCTGGGCGTAGTTGTCCGAGCCGGTGCCGCGGATCACCGGGCCGTCGAACGGGGCACTCCACAACTTCGTGCCCCCGTTGCCCGCGTAGTCGGTGCGGGCGTAGCCGCCGTAAAGTTTCGGCGCCCGGCGCACCGGGCAGTAGTAGATCGCGATCACGGTCTTGCGCAGGAGCGCGTCGTTGGTGCCGGTCTGCTGCGTGACGGCCCCGGTCATCGGATCGGGGCCGATGGTGGAGTCGCCGGGGAGCTTGTGGAGCGCGGTTTGCTCGATGAACGGAAGGATCTCGTAGGTCCAGCCGAAGTCGGCCCGGTAGACCGAGGGGTTGGCGGCGGGCTTGCCGTTGGCGCCGCCGTCGCTGCCGGCCGTCGGGACGCCGCCGACCGTGTCGTTGTGGCTCTGGAACGCCAGGCCGATCTGCTTCAGGTTGTTGGAGCACTGCGTCTGGGCCGCGGCCGTCCGCACCTTCTGGACGGCGGGCAGGAGCAGCGCGATGAGGACCGCGATGATCGCGATCACCACCAACAGTTCAATGAGCGTGAAACCGGGACGCCGGCGCGCGGGAAAGGGCATGTCCCACCTCGGAAGTTTCGGGCGGACGGGTCGTGCGTACGGCGCGGTGGGAAGGGAAACGGAAAACGCGCCAACCCGGCACAACCATCGGCGCGAAACGGGCGTTGGGGAAAGGACAGACGAAGAGACCGCACGAATTGTAATCGTTCCGGCACGGCCGTCGAGGGGATTTTTGCTTGATCGCCCGACGCCCCCGGCGCCTTCACCTCGTTCTCATGTCTGTTCGGTGAATCTGCGGCATTCTAGTAGTGTTTGGCAACGGAACCCCCGGCGGTGGGCCGGGGTTCCATCGGTCATCGCCGCCTGTCGCTCGCACCCGGTTGAGGGTTTCCCGATGCGGTTCCGTCCCCTGGCGCTGTTCGCCCTCGCCGTCGGCTTGGCCGTCGCGGCCGGCGACATCGCCTCGATCGACGCCCAAGAGAAGAACAACAAGAAGAACAATAACAAGAAAAAGGTCGACCCGCCGGCCCCCGCCCCGGACAAGGCGCCCCCGGCTGATCCCGATGCCAAGCCCGCGGCCAAGCCGCTCGTCAGCACGATCGCCACCCCGGCCGTCAAGGACCCCGTCGCGCTGGCGAAGGTCATCGACGCCGAGGTGAACCGCAAGCTCGCCGGCGCCAAGGTGCCCGCGTCGGACCGCTGCACCGACGAAGAGTTCCTCCGCCGCGCCTACCTCGACATCACCGGCGTCATCCCGCCCGCGGACAAGGCGAGGGCCTTCCTCGACGACCGGAGCGGCGACAAGCGGGCCAAGCTCGTCGACGAACTGCTCGCCGACGAGCACTTCGGCCGGCGCATGGCCGACATCTGGACCGCGAAGCTGTTCCCGAAGGACAGTGCCAACCGCTTCGTCCTGAAGGAGCCGTTCTACAAGTGGTTCGAGGGGCAGTTCAACAAGAACCCCGGCTGGGACAAGATCATCACGTCCCTCGTGACGGCTACGGGAACCGTCGCCGACAACCCCGCGGTCACGTACTTCCTCGCCAACCGCTCCGTCGACAAGCTCACCGACACCACCGCACAACACTTCCTCGGCATTCAACTCCAGTGCGCGCAGTGCCACAACCACCCGTTCACGAGCTGGAAGCAGACCGAGTACTGGGGGATGGCGGCGTTCTACTCGAAGGTGAAGGCCGACAACCCGAAGAACGCGAACAAGGGCGCCGACAACACCCAGATCGGCGTTCAGGAGGGGCGCGGACCGAGCAAGGGGAAGGACTTCTTCCCGGAATCGGCCAAGACCGTGCCGGCCAAGTTCCTCGGCGGCCCGGACGCGGGCCTCGACCCCAACGCGGCGTACCGGCCCGCCCTGGCCAAGTGGATGACCGGTCCGGACAACCCGTTCTTCGCCCGCGCGATGGTCAACCGTACCTGGGCGCTCCTGTTCGGCCGCGGGTTCATCAACCCGGTCGACGACATGCTCGTCGAGAACGAGGCCAGCCACCCCGAACTCCTGGACGCGCTCGCGGTCCACGTCGCACGGGCCGGCGAGTACGACCTCAAGTACCTCATCAAGGCGATCTGCCTCTCGGACGCTTACCAGCGCACGAGCAAGCCCCAGCCCGCGAACAAGGACGACCACAAGCTGTTCAGCCACATGCAGGTGAAGGTGCTCTCGCCCGAACAGTTGTTCGACTCGCTCGGGCAGGTGACCGGCAACCTGAAGGCCGACGGCAAGGCCCCGAAGGGTGCGGTCGGGGGGATGAAGGGCCGCGTGGGCAACCGCGAGGCGTTCGTAAACTTCTTCCTCGCCGGCGCCGAGACCGCCAACACCATCGACTACGAGACCGGCATCCCGCAGGCCCTGCGGCTGATGAACTCGCCGATCGCCAACAGCGCCAACTCGGTCCGCGCCCTCGTCGGGGCGAACAGCAAACCCGCCGACGCCCTGGAAAAGATCTACCTCGCGACCCTCTCCCGCCGGCCGACCGACGCGGAGGTCAAGGACCTGACCGCCTACGTCGATCGCGTGGGCGCCGGCACCGCCTACGGCGACATCCTCTGGGCCGTGCTCAACAGCAGCGAGTTCACCCTGGTCCGATGAAGAATAAAGAGCCGCGGATGAGCACAGAACACACGGATCAAGACAAAGGCTAAATCGGATCCGGCTTTTCTCTGATCCGTGTGTTCTGTGCTCATCCGCGGTTCTTCCTCCGGTACCCGACACAAAACACTTACCCTCGGAGTTTCCATGTTCTCCCTCAAGCTGCAAGAGAAGACCCGGCGCGACGTCCTGAAGCTCACGGCGGCCGGCGTGTTCGCCCCGACGCTGTCCGGCTGGCTGCCGCTGCTCGCCAAGGCGGCCCCGGCCGGTGGTAGCGGTAAGGCCAAGTCGTGCATCCTCCTGTGGATGGACGGCGGCCCGAGCCACAAGGACACCTGGGACCTGAAGCCCGGCAGCAAGGGCGCCGGTGAGTTCAAGCCGATCCACACGGCGGCCGCGGGCGTCGAGATCAGCGAACACCTGCCGAACGTCGCCAAGCAGATGAAGCACCTGAGCGTGATCCGGTCGCTCAACTCGAAGGAGGGGAACCACGACCGCGGCACGTACATGATGCACACCGGGTACGCCCCCAACCCGACCGTGGTGCATTCGAGCTTCGGGTCGTCGTTCGCCTACGAGCTCGCGTCCAAGCACGAGTCGCTGGCCCTGCCGCACTGCATCTCGATCAACGGCCCGGGCGTGGGCGCGGGCTTCCTCGGGATGGCGTACTCCCCCTTCGTCGTCGCCAACCCCAACGGCAAGATCGCCAACCTCTCGCCCCCGGCCGGCATCGACGAGGACCGGATGAACCGACGGCTCGAGATGCTCTCCCTCGTCGAGCGGAACTTCATGTCCCAGAAGCGGGGCCAGGGCGGGGTCGACCACCACGCCGTCTACTCCAAGACGGTGCGGATGATGAAGTCGCCCGCGACGAGGGCCTCGTTGAGCCTCGATAGCGAGTCGGCCGAGGTCCGCGACGCCTACGGCCGGGGCTCGTTCGGCTCGGGCTGCCTGATGGCGAGGAAGCTCGTCGAGCTGGGCGTGACGTTCGTCGAGGTCAGCCTCGGCGGCTGGGACACGCATCGCGACGCCTTCGACACCCTCTCCAAGCGGCTCCTGCCCGAGCTCGACAAGGGGATGGCCGCCCTGGTGGCCGACCTCGATCAGCGCGGGCTGCTCGACAGCACCGTCGTCGCCTGGATGGGCGACTTCGGCCGGACCCCGAGGATCAACCAGGACGCCGGCCGCGACCACTGGCCGCGGAGCTGGTCGGTCGTCCTCGGCGGCGGCGGCATCCGCGGCGGCCAGGCCGTCGGCGACACCGACAAGGACGGCGTCGACATCGTCGACCGCCCCGTCGGCCCGATGGACGTCATCGCGACCATGACCAAGGCCATGGACCTCGACCTCGCCACCCAGTGGACCACCCCCCGCGGTCGCCCCATCAAGCTCGTCGACGGCGGCACGCCTCTCAAGGAACTGATCTGATCGGTTCGGATCGAGACCCTGCAGTCGATGGCGGCCAGCTCATCTTGGGCGGTGCGACGACTTCGGTTGTTGTGCCGCCCGATTCTTTGTGATCATTTCTTGAAAGGATGCTGATATGATGGGGCGATCGTCTCCTTGACGAAATCCTCGATCAATGACGGAATCGGCCGATACCCGCGAGGGCCAGGGCGCTGACCATCGCGAATGGGCCGGCGACGACGGCGATGGCGATCACGGTGACGGACGAGGCGATGAGCGTGAGGCGTCCCCCTCGGGACTGGCGTCCGACGGGGCCCCAGACGGGGAGAGGGACGACCGCGAGCGTCGGAAGGAGTTGCCAGGTCTCCCAGGCCCCGGCCGTCTGGGCG
>JAFKJJ010000154.1:1369-9658 GCA_017306025.1 Planctomycetota bacterium | reverse complement strand
ATGCCCAGGGCCACGCCGCGGCCGGTGGAAAAGGGCGACGGGCTGGAGATCCGCAAGCGGCTCGGCCAGACGCGCTACCAGGCGCCGCCCGGCGAGTCGGACGCGCCCGACACGGTGCGGCTGGACGCCCGCGTCGCGCCCCCGCAGGCGGTCGCGGTGCTGTACCGGCTGGCGCTCGACATGGCCGCCGCGGCCGACCGGACCGAGCTGTGTACGCTGGCGGCCGACGCGGTGTTCCGCGCGACCCCGGCCGAGGTCGCGGCCATCCTGGCGCTGAAGGACACGCGCGACCTCGAACTGCTGGTCCACCGCGTCCGCGGCGGCGGGTCGGCGACGTACCACAAGGTGTCGCAGTTCGTCTCCAGCGAGGCGCTCACGAGCAAGCAGGCGGTGCTCGCGGAGAACGTCGCCGCCGACCGCACGCTGAAGAACCGCGACAGCATCGCCGAGCTGAAGGTCGCCAGCCTGATCTGCGCGCCGATCATGTTCGAGGACCAGGTGCTGGGGCTCCTGCACCTGTACCGCACGTCCGGCCACGCGCCGCTGAACGCGGACGACCTGGAGTTCACGCTCGCCGTCGCCCGCCAGCTCGGCACGGTGTGGCAGCGGCTCGCGCGGCAGGTCACGCTCTCGGCGGAAAACCGCAGCCTGCGGGACCAGCTCCGGCTGGAGAGCGAGATCGTGGGCAAGAGCGCGCCGCTCCTGAAGATCGAGTCGCAGGTCCTGCGGGTGGGCGAGACGAAGGCGACGGTGCTGGTCCGCGGCGAGAGCGGGTCCGGCAAGGAACTGGTCGCCCGCGCGATCCACCAGAACAGCCCGCGCCGCGACGGCCCCTACATCTGCCTGAACTGTGCGGCCCTCACCGAAACGCTTCTGGAAAGTGAACTGTTCGGCCACGAGAAGGGGGCGTTCACCGGCGCGACCGAGCGGATGGTGGGGAAGTTCGAGGCCGCGGACAACGGCACGATCTTCCTCGACGAGATCGGCGAGATGGCGCTCTCCACGCAGGCGAAGTTCCTGCGCGTGTTGGAGGGCCACCCGTTCGAGCGGGTCGGGGGCAACGTCGCGATCAAGGTGGACGTGCGCGTGGTGGCGGCCACGAACCGGCCGCTCGAAGAAGCCGTTCGGGCCGGCACGTTCCGCCGCGACCTGTTCTACCGGCTCCAGGTGGTGCAGCTCGACGTCCCGCCGCTCCGCGAGCGGCTCGACGACGTCCCGATGATCGCGGACCACTTCCTGAAGAAGTTCGCCCGCGAGACGGGGCGGAAGATCAAGGGCTTCACGCCGGCCGCGCTCGACAAACTTCAGACGTACCGGTGGCCGGGCAACGTGCGCGAGTTGCGGAACGTGGTGGAGCGCGCGGTCGCGCTCAGCGTCGGCACGCAGCTCGACGCGGCGGACATCTGGCTCTCCGAACTCGACGTCGGGGCGCCGGTGGTGGGCGCGGGCGCCGTTTACAAGCCGGAATCGCTGGAGGATGTGGAGAAGCGGCACATCCTTGAAACGCTGAAGTTCACCGACTGGAACAAGTCGCGCGCCGCGGAGATCCTGGGCATCGAGCGCTCGACGCTCGACCGCAAGATCAAGGCGTACGATCTGGTGAAGTAGGTCGGGCGGTGCCCGGCGCCGGGAACGGACAACAGAGCCGATGCACAATAGCGGTTCGAGTTATGCCGGGGCGCGGTGATGGCGGTCGCGCCCGCGTTCGATGCCCAGCGTTGGGTCTTTGCCGATCGACCGGGTGCCGTCCAGGCCCTTGCCCGCCCCCGGCACTTACGCCCGCGCTCACTTATCTCGACTGATGCCGATTCCAACGGCTCACACTCGCACCCGCAGCGGGCGCCGGCCGGCACGGAACCCGTGCCGGCGAGCTTCGGCGGCGCCCGGCGGCACGGGTTGATGAGTACCGGCCGCGGCCGCGGGCGCCGGGGAGTTTCATACCGGTGTGGAAGAGGACTGTAGTTTCCGCGATTCCCTTGGAATGAGCGGTTGAGGTGCGGGATGTAGACGAGTGCCGGCCCGTCCGGGAGGATGGCGTTACCACACGACCAACCACCCCGAACGGACACGGCGATGACATCCTCGCATATGGCCCACCGGCGGTGCCATTGGTTTTCGGCCCTTGCGACACCACTCGACGCCCGGTCCGCTCCGCGATTGGCGTGCCTGTTCTTCGGGGCGGTCCTGGCTCGTGGGCGACGCACGGTAACCCGTTGGATCCGAGCGGCGGGGCTGAGTGCGGAGTTCCGACCGTGTTACACCACGGTCGCGGCGGCGGGCAAAAGTGCCGATGGTGTTGCCGTCCGCCTGATCCACGAGGTCCTCGAGCCGCTGCTGGCCGGCATGAGCCGGGTGGTGCTCGCGTTGGACGACACGCCCACCCCACGTCACGGGCCGCACGTCCAACGGGCCGGAGTTCCTCACAACCCGACACCCGGTCCGGCCGGCGGCCCGTTCGTCTACGGGCACGTGTGGGTGGTCCTCGGGTTGCTGGCGGCTCACCCGACGTGGGGCGTGATCGCGTTACCCCTGCTGGCCCGGTTGTACGTCCGAAAGAAGGACCGGCCGGCCATCGACAAGAAGCACCGACCGACGTTCGCGACCGAGTTGGAGTTGGCCGTGGAACTGGTGCGGTGGGTGAAGGGCTGGCGGGATTTCGTGGCCGCGCCCGTGTGGGTCGTGGCCGACGGGGCGTGCGCCAAGGGCGCGTTCCTCAAGCCCTTGATCGGCACGGGCGTCGTGGTGGTCAGCCGCCGGCGCAAGGATGCGGCGCTGTGGACCGTCCCCGTGGCCCGGGCGGGGAAGCGGGGCCGCCCCCGGAAGTACGGGGAGAGCCGGATCGCGTTGGCGAAGAGGGTCGGGCAGACGCGCGGATGGACGACCGGGACGTTCGAGTTGTACGGGGAGGCGACACCGAAGAAGTACAAGACGTTCCTGGCGACGTGGCGTCCGGCGGGTGGCGTGACCCGTGTGGTGCTGGTGGACGAGCCCAAGGGGTGGATCGCGTTCTTCTGTACCGATGCGAATGCGACGGTGGCGGACATCCTGGGGCTGGTGGCCGATCGGTTCAGCCTGGAGACGTGCTTCCGGGACTGCAAGGAGGTCGTGGGCGCCGGCCAGCAACAGGTGCGTCACGTGTGGGCCAGTGTGGGCTCGTTCCACATCTGTCTGTGGACGTTCACGATGACCGAGGCGTGGGCCTGGAACCGATCCGGGGACGAATTGGTGGCCCACCGGAATGCGTCCCCGTGGGACCACAAGCCGCGCCGCCCGAGCCACGCAGACAAACGCCGCGCGTGGCGCCGGGAGTTACTGGCCGAGGATATTGAGGCGGGTTTGCAGGTCGGGGGCAACAGCGCGAGAATCCGCGACCTCGCCGAACGCCTGCTCGACCTCGCCGCTTGATCCGCACACAATCACGGAAACTACAGGCAAAGACCGAGTGACGATGAAATGCCCGGCTCGTGGGGCTAGGGTTGAAACGCAGCGATCGAGATCGTGTTCAGTACGACGAGCCGTTCGTGGTCGTGCTAATCGTTGGCCCGCCGGGATGAATCAGGCGGACCAACCCACTCCAGAATCGCCGAGTAACGCACCGGCTAACGTGGAGTGAGGCGTTCGCTCAGAGAGTAAGGGGCAACCGCCGCCTCTCAGCAGCCTTCGCCCCCATCAACCGCCCAGACGAGCTTCTCGCGTTCACCGCTCTTACTGCGGATCGAGTCGCCGCGCTCACATGGGGATTCCGCGCGCCCTGCGAGCCGTGAGGGCGTGACTGCGCCCAGCGGTGTCCGTGTTCCGCGCGAACAGTTACTGAAGACCTACACAGACGCGTCCGAGCGCGCTAATGCGGTCCCGGTCCACGCAAAAGGTCTGCTGCCATGAGCCACTTTACCTACAAGGACTACTTCGCAGCCCACCGGCGGATGATCGCGGAGTGCGGCGAACACCGCCGCGCGGCAACGGTCCACCCTGGCTACTACTCGCAACGGATCGTCGCGGCGTTCAAGGACCCGGCGACCGCCGGGCCGCACCTGGCCCGCGCGATCAAGTTGTGGCCGAGGCCGCTTGCCCCGTGCTGGACCGAGACCGGAGAGTCGATTCCCGGCGGCTTCGACGTGTGGGTTCGTCACCTCCGCACGCTGGTGGATGCCATCGACGACGACGACGAGGACGACGAGGTCGAGCGGGAACGTGCCGAACTGATCGCCCAGCACGCGAACTCGCCGTACCTGACCGCCGAGGAGGCACGGGTGTACCTGCGGCTGTCCACGGTGCGGGCGCTCTACCGCCTGATCGGGCGGGGCGTGCTGCGCAAGTTGCCAGGCCGCCACCGCTGCCTCTTCACCCGCGAGATGTTGGACGAGTACCTGACCCGCCGCCGGCCAAGCCACTGAAAGGAGCAACCCGTGACCGCAGAGCAAGTGAAGGCCCGGAAGGCGCGCTCGACGTGCGTCCTGTCGGACCACCGCCGCGTCAAGTTCACGCTGAAGAGGCGCAAAGGCGACCCTCACTACTTCGCCGTGTTCGCCGCGCCAGTCAACCCCAAGCGCCGGTTGGAGCGTTCGACCGGCGAGGCGAAGGCGGAGCCGGCGCACGACGCGGCCATCGAGATCATTCGCGACACCTACACGCCGAAAACGAGTCAGATCGCACTCGGCTGGGAGGAGACGAAGCCGCGTTTGCGGGCTGCGATGGAAGCGACGAACCTCCGCCCCGCGACCGTGGACGACTACCTCGACACCCTGAACACGGTCCAGAAGTTCTTTCCCGGCACGAGGGGGGCGGGGGACATCACGAGCCTGATGGCGAAGTCGTTCAAGGCCACCTACCACGCGACCACCTACGTCCGCGCGAAAGTGAGGCCGCAGAAGGTCTGGAAGGGGCGAGGGCGGAAGCCGAAACCCCGGCCGGAACCGGTGGCACGGAAGCGGAAGCCGGACACGATTGCCAGCCGGTTACACAAGCTGCAATGTCTGTGGTCGAAGTGGCTGATCGGGGAACTCGGAGCCGCGACGGCTAATCCGTGGGTCGATGTCGAACCACCGAAACTGGACAACAAAACGCCCCGCGTCCTCTCGGCCGAGGAGATCCGAGACTTCTTCGCCTGGCTGACGGCGCGCTGGAACGGGTGGCGCATGCCGATCTTGCTCTGCACGGTCAAGGCGTACATCGGGAACCGGATCCTCGAACTCTGTTCGCTGAAGTCCAACCAACTCCGCGATGGCCGGATCGTCTTTCCCGCCGGCGGGGTGAAGGGGCGGAAGGAGCGGCGCGCGCTGCCGGAGGAGGTGTACAAGGAACTGAAGGCACTCGCCGGGCCGACCTACCTGTGGGAGGCGTATCCGCAGCAGTTGAAGACCGCACTCCGGATGGGGGAGAAACCCGACTGGAAAGTCCTCCCCGACTTCAACCCGGAGCGGCTGAAGGGCTGGCTACAGGCCCAGATCGCCGACTACTGCAACGCGCACCTGAACCTGACCCGGTTCAGCGCGCACGCCTTCCGCAAGACGGCCAGGACTCAGGCGTGGCGGCTCGGCATCCCGGTCGAGCAGGCGGCCATTGCATTCGGGTGCAATCCGACGACGATGAAGAAGCACTACATCGCCCTCGACGAGACGGAGATTTCCGACGACGTGTTCAAGAAGCTCGCAGAGGACCGCAGAGGCGTTTGAGGGGGATTTGAGGGGGTTGGGCAAGCGAAGTGCGGTAGCGAAAAAGAGAAGCCCCGCAAGTGCTTGGCACTGCGGGGCTTCTGAGCGAGGACGACGGGACTCGAACCCGCAACCACCGGATCGTCGAAACGTCGTAATTGCCTACTGTTATTGAATTTGTGGGGAAACCGGCTACCGTGGCAGTGTCATGGTGTGGGGTCGGCATTGATCAATTCTGCCCCCAAATTGCCCCCAAACTGGTATCGTCATGGCCTGGGCCGAGCAACGCGGCGGGAGCTGGCGGATCGTCTTCCGCTACCAGAACGCCAAACACTCTTTCTCTGTGGGCGAGATCGGCGAGGCCGACGCCGAAGCCTTCTGTGGCACGACCGAGGAGTTGCTGCGCCTTCTAAAGAGAAACATCGTCACGCTTCCGGGCTGGTGCAGCATTGAGGAGTTCATGCTGCACCGCGGGAAGCCGCCGGCCCCGGCACCCGTCGATGCTGACGGGAAACTGGAGCTGACGCTGAGCGGCTTGCGGGACGCCTACCTCGCCGCGCAACAGGGGAAGCTCGAAGAGACCACGCTCGCCGGCATCCGGCTCCACTTCGGGCACCTGGTCCGGCTGCTCGGGGGCGACCGGAGTGTTGCCGCCGTCAGGCGTCCCGACCTACAAGGGTACGTCGACAAACGGGCCGGCGAGTGGATCGACCCGAACGTGTACCGGGCGAAGCGGCGGGAGCGGGACGCGGCGAAGAAGCCGCGGTCGAACCGCAAGCCGCCCCCGCCCGCGAGCGAAGATCGGCCCAAGCGGCACCCGTCCGCGGCGACCATCAGGAAGGAGATCGTCAGCCTGCGCACGGCCTGGAACTGGGCACGGACCCAGTTGGGCCTGAAGGACGAGTTCCCCGGCCGTGCCCTCGGGTTCGCCAAGACCGAGGAGAGCCTCCCGTTCATGACCTGGGACGAGGCCGAGCGGCGGATCGGGAACGGTGACGACCCCGAGAAGGTGTGGGAGTGCGTCTACCTCCGGGCGGCCGAGGTGCGCGAGCTGCTGGAGTGGGTGAAGGGGCGTCCGGTGAGCCCGTGGGTGCACCCCATGTTCTGCTTCGCGGCGCACACGGGAGCCCGGCGGTCGGAGGTCGTCCGGGTGTCGCCCGCGGACCTGGACCTCGACGCCGACGTGGTGACGATCCGGGAGAAGAAGCGGGACAAGCGGAAGCACACGACGCGGCGGGTGCCGCTGACGCCGTTACTGAAGGAGGTACTCCGGGAGTGGCTGACGCGGCGGGCGAACGGGAAGACGCTGTTCTGCAAGGAGGACGGTCGGGAGATCACGCCCCGGGAGGCCCACAACTACTTCGACCGGGCGGTCCGCACCTCGAAGTGGAACGTGCTGAAGGGGTGGCACGTGTTCCGGCACTCGTTCATCTCGGCCCTGGCGAGCAAGGGGGTGGACCAGCGGGTGATCGACGACATGGTCGGGCACTCGACCGACGAGCAGCGGCGGCGGTACAGACACCTGTACCCGGACATCAAGCAGAAGGCCGTAAAGGATCTGTTCGGCGACGTGGCGTGATCGACTCGTCTGTCCCGGCGTCGGGCTGGGGGTTGTACCGACCTGACCTGACCTCCACCGACAGCTCCGTTCACGACGCGAGCGTTACCATCCGCGTGCGCGGATCTGCTCCCGGTCACGAGTTGGTCGCGGCCCGTACGCCGGAGGGCAAAGGCAACAGCCCCTCACGCTGGTATCGGAGCAACTCCTGGTGGCTGATCACCCACGACGGGTACGAGCCGCGGCCCGATGTCCGCTTCTCGGCCCGAATCCGTCTGCGTCGGCACCACTCCCGGCAGGTGAACTCGGCCTTGCCCACGATCTGGGCGAACTCGGCGGTGCTGTACCACTCGCGGGCGGTCTCCCGGTCCACGAGTACGGCGAGCATCGCCTCGATCTTTGCGAGCCGGTCTTCCACCGTTGGGGTCGCCGGTGTCGCCCCGCTCGCCGGTTCGGAAGGTAATCGCTCCATCTCTTGCCCCACATGTTCCCGTGCAGTCGTTCCGCGGTCCGCGGCCACAACGCCGATGAGCACAGGGTAACGTCGGGGCGAAGCGAAGCGCAGCGTTCCCCGGTTCGGGAACGAAGGAACCGAAGAGGTGTTGTCGGGTGTCGGACATGCGGACCGCCCCGGAGTTTAGTTTGCGCTGATTACGACCCGCCTCGCTTCGGGGGCTGGGGCCGAGCGAAGCCCGTGTATTCACCCTGTTCTTCGAGTACGCGAAGAGCCTTGAGTCCGTCCGATTTTTTGATGTGTGCGCGAATGACGAGTGTTTCGGATTTCGCGTCGGCCCCCAGGGCCTTGATCGCAATACGCATTCGCTCGATACTCTCGGCCAGTCGTAGAGCATCTTCGTGTGACTCATCAATCGTTAAGGGCGGAATAGAAGGGGACTGAGGCCACGTTGCAACGTCGGCCGCGGGAACGAACTGTACACCCCCCATCGCCAGTTGCAACTCCCGCAGACGTTGAACCCAGCGGCGGACGATCTTGAGCCCGTCGTGAAGCGACAGGCCGTCCGCTTCGAGTTCGCTGGCGTACCGGGCACAGTCCGCGGCCCACTCCTCGGCCGTCTGGCG
>JAFKJJ010000154.1:0-1330 GCA_017306025.1 Planctomycetota bacterium | reverse complement strand
GCGAGCCCGTCCTGGACCTCGCGGAGGGTCTGGACGTAGCGGCGGTGGAGTTCGACGTACGGAACCCATTCACCGACCCGACCCGGTGGGCCGTCCTCGAAGGCCGCTTCGATCGCGGCCATGTCCTCGTCGCAGAACAGCTCTCGGACTTGCGGGGCGTCGAGGTTCTGGTTGCTCCGCTTGCGCAGGTACTCGACCACCGCCTGACTGCTGATGTGGTCGGCTACCCAGCGGGCGAACTTCTTGTCGGGCAGGTACTGGACGACGTTGCCGATCGCGTAGTCGGTGAGGTCGATGTCGTAGTCGTGCAACACGGCACCCAAGGCGGTCGCCCCACGAGGAGCACTCGCCTACGGAGCCGTTCGGAGTGGCCCGCGGTTCCGTCGTTCCCGAACCGAGGAACGCGGGCAAGTGTTGGAGTCACGTTGTAGTTTCGGTGGTGTGGCGGGCAACGAACCGTTTCCCACAAGGGCTGATCGGGTGCGAAATGAAGCCCGCACGAAGAGGCGGCTCGGCGGTGGCGAATCGGGAGGGGCGGGCGTGTGCCGAGGCGGGCTGGTACGGGGCATCGCCGATCGAGATGACTGCGGTCGCCGCTTCGCGGCATTGACCTGATGAGCCCGAACCGCCACAGTCGTGGGCGGTACTGGTCACACAAAAGAACCGCCGGCCGAGCTGTTTTGCGGACAGCGACTCGGCCGAGCGGTTCGGGAGTGAACGTCGTGAGTCTACCCGTTCCCGAACGGGCGGTCAACAACGGCCACGTGCCGTTGGTGCCGTCCCCAAAAGCACTTTTGACAATCGTGCCCGCGGGCTGGGCACGCTCCGAGTACAGCATCAAGGCGGTCGATGAGGAGGAGCGTGCGGAGGCCGAAGCCGTGCAGGCCCGGCGGGACCGGGCGGCCGAGAAGCGGCTCAGCGACCTCCAGTCCGGGGTCCGCGAGCACAAGCGGTGCTACGTCGTGCCCGACTGGGCCGGGGCGGTCACGGCCGACGGGGTCGAGCGGGCCGTCCTCGGGGTCGTCGACTATTGGCTCGGGCTCGAAAAGAAGGGCCGCATCCGGGCCAAGGGAGACTTCCTGACCCGGTCCGATGGGTTCTACTGGTACGTCGTCACCGCCGCTCAACTCGCCCGCCAAGTGTACTGGAGTGCGAAGCAGGTGCGTCGGGCGGTCACCCGGCTCGACGACGAGGGGTTGCTCCGCAAAGGGGTTCACACCAGGGGCGGTCGCAACGTGGCCCTGCGGCTGCGGCTCAACTGGCCTGTGATCGAGGTCGCCATCGCCGACGCGTGGGGCAAGGCAGAGGGGGGCGACGCGGACGACTGAGG
>JAFKJJ010000153.1 GCA_017306025.1 Planctomycetota bacterium | reverse complement strand
ATGAAGGGATCCGGGATGCGCTGGGGCGAGGCCGGTGCCGACGCCGTGTGTCACCTGCGTGCCTTGTTCCGCAGCGAGAAAGGCCAGTGGGAGGCTTACTGGGCCTCGCTCGCCGCATGAAATCTACCAACACTAATGACGCTCACCCGTCGATCAGAAGTCGTCGCCGAACAGGCTCGCCTGACGCGGCAGGGCCGGCCCGACGACCTGAACGGCCGGGGCGGTTTCGCGCAGCATGGCCGCGAGCCGTTGGGCGTTGGTCACGGCCTGAATCCCGACGCAGTTGTTGAAGAACACGAGCGCGTCGTCCGCGCGGTTCTCGTCGGCGGCGCGTTTCAGCCCGTCGGCCCACTTTCGTAGGGTTGCGTCGGGGTAGTCGTAGTTGTAACGCAGCTTACCGTCCTCGTACCAGTTGTCCGCGTTTTCGGAGTGGAGCCGCGCGTACACGCGCCGGTTCGCAACGCGCAGCGGGGAAAGAGCGTGGGAATGTCCGGAACGCCGACGCTCACCACGTCCGTTCCGATGTGCTCCATCCACTCGCTCAGGTTCGGCGCGTCCCACGACCGGTGCCGGAACTCCACCGCAACGCGGTGCGGCTTCAGCGCGTCACCCGTTTGCACGAGCCACCGTCGATTGTCGGCGGTGTTGCGAAACGTTTCGGGCACTTGAAGAATGAGCCCGAGGAGCCGGCCCGCGGCGCTCATGTGATCGGCCGCGAGCCTGAAGGCCGGGATATCGTCGTCCGAACGGTCGTGGCTAACCGACCGGGGCACCTTGAGGGTGAACCCGAAGCCCGCGGGCGAACGGCGGACCATTTTGGCGACCTGTTCGGGCGTCGGCGGGCGGTAGAATGACGAGTTGATTTCGACGGCCGCGAATTTCGTGGCGTAGTGCGGCAGCATGTCGTGTTGCGTGGTGCCGCGGGGGTAGAACCCGCCGACCCACGCCGGGTACGCGTACCCGGCCGTTCCGAGACGGAGTTGCATGAGGTTGTATGCTGGAGGCGGCGACGGGATATTTTACCCCGCGAGCGCTGCGCCGCGGTATCTCGGTGCGACGTTATCGGGTCACAGCACCGTGAATTCGAGGCTCGTTACGGTTCGAGGTATCGGAGCCGTGAGTTGCGCGGAGAAAGGGTGTAGAATCGGGCTGGAGGTGAGTCATGCCCGTTGGGCCTGTGGTTCATTCCGATCCCGACATCCTCGGTGGCACACCGGTGTTCGTCGGGACGCGCGTCCCGGTTCAAACGCTGCTGGACTACCTGCAGGCGGGCGAACCGCTCGGCGAGTTCCTCGACGACTTCCCCACCGTGACCCGCGAGCAGGCCGTCGCGGCGCTCCAACTCGCCATGCAGGCACTGGCGGCACATGCGCGTTCTGCTTGACGAGTGCGTTCCGCGACGCCTGCGGAACCACTTCACCGGACACGACGTTCGCACCGTTCCTGAAATGGGCTGGTCCGGTAAGAAAAACGGCGAACTGCTCTCGCTCATGTCCGGCGACGGGTTCGAGGTGCTCGTGACGGTCGACAAGGGCATTCGGCACCAGCAGAACTTGCAGGCGGCCGGAGTTGCGGTGATCGTACTCGTGGCCGCGACGAACCGGCTCGCGGATCTGATCCCGCGCGTCTCCGGCGCGCTGACGGCGCTTGCGACAATTCAGCCGGGTGATGTTGTCGAAATCACGACCTGAGCAACACCATGTCCAAAGCCAAGAAGCCGGTACTGGCGAAGCTGTCGGAGCTTCAGTCGGGTAATTACGTCGATTGCTTCGTGCAACTTGCCGAGAAGAGCCGCGGCACCACCCGCGACGGCAAGCCGTTCGTCACCTGCAAGTTCCGCGACGCGCGCCGCACCGTCGGAGCCGTTCCCATCTGGGAAGACTCGCCGCTGTTCGAAGACGCGCAACAGTGGCAGACCGGACAGTTCTTCAAGGTCCGGGCCACGTTCACCGAGCACGAGAAGTACGGGCCGCAACTCGATATCGAACAGATGAGGCCGGTCGAGGACCGCGACCGCGCCGACGGGTTCTCCGAACTCGATTTCACCGAGCGCTCGCGGTACGACCCGGAGGAGATGTTCGCGGAACTCGAAGCGCTCGTCACCGGCGAGGTGGCCGACGGCCCGCTCCGCGCGCTCGTGTTGAACCTGCTCACCGCCAACGCGGCCACCCTGAAGACGCTCCCCGGCTCGGCACGTCACTACTACCCGTTCGCCGGCGGGTGGCTCGAACACACGCTTTCGGTTACCCGCTCGTGCGTGTGGCTCTCCGACCGCTATGCTGCGAAGTACCCCGAACTGAGCCCGCCGCTCAACCGCGGGCTGGTGATCGCGGCCGCGGTGCTCCACGACATCGGCCGCGTGCGCGAACTCGACGCGCCGCCCGGCCAGCCCACTAAGGACACGGTACCGGGCGAACTCTTCGGCCGATTGTTCCTCGGCTACGACATGATCCGCATTGCAGCGGCCGGCGTGCCCGACCTGAATCCGGAACTGCTCGAACTGCTCCTACACTGCGTCGTCGCGCACCTGAAGGCGCCAGAGTGGGGCTCGACGCGCCAGCCGTGTATTCCCGAGGTGCTGATCCTGCACCACGCGGCCGACCTCGACGCGCGCATGGAGATGTACGTCCGCTGTCTGACGCGCGACACCGCCGAGGGGCCGTTCACCGACCGCGACCCGATCTTCGGCCGGCCGCTGCTCAAGGGGCGGAAGGTGTAAGGGCGCCCGTGAGCGAAGAA
The DNA here is from genome assembly GCA_017306025.1 of Planctomycetota bacterium. Taxonomy (GTDB): domain Bacteria; phylum Planctomycetota; class Planctomycetia; order Gemmatales; family Gemmataceae; genus Gemmata. The sequence goes on along the minus strand of JAFKJJ010000153.1, from coordinate 8,510 downwards.
GACGCACTTCTGCGGTCGATAATTGACCGCCCCGAAGACGACGTCGTCCGCCTCGTCTTCGCCGACTGGCTGGACGAACACGGCGACGCAGACCGGGCCGAGTTTATTCGCGGCCAGTGCCGACTCGCCGCGATGCAGGAGTGGGACGACGGGTTCGCCGAACTTCACGCGCGCTGCGGGTTCCTGCTGCGAACACACCGCGACAAGTGGATGCCGCCGGTCGCGAAGATCCGCGAAGGCGCCCCGGACTGGATGCTACGGCAATACGAGTTCCGCCGCGGCTTTCTCGACCGTCTCACGATGCAGCCGGACCACTTCGCGGACCGGTGGGAACGGCTGTTCGAACTCACCCCGGTGCGCCGCGTCGAAATCCAGCCCTACCCGGTCGACTACTTTTCCGACTTCTGGCGCTGCGGAGGATTGTGCCACCTCCGGCGCTTGTGGCTTCATCGCTCGCATTACACCCCGGCCCAGCCAACCGCCGCATTTTCTTCGGCGGAATGGAAGACGACCGACCTCGGCGTCCCGTCCGATCTGGCTGCGAATTTGGTGGAAGCGATCACGAACGCACCGTACGCCCCAGCCCTCGAACGGCTCGAAATCAATGCCCGCGACCCGAACGGGGCCGTGTGGTCGGAACTTTGCGCGGCGAGCTCCCTGTCGAACCTGAAATGGTTCGGGTTCCGATCTCGTCTGCCCCTGTCCGCGTTTATTGATCTGCATCGAATGTCGAACCCGCGATGGTTCTCGAATCTCGAACGGCTGGAACTCGTTGGGACTCCGGCCAGACGACAATTCGTTCTGCCGGGTGTGCGCCCACTGCTGGATGCCGGTCCGCTTCGCGCGCTCATTCTGGAGGGGTGCGGGTTCAATGACCGCGAACCTTCTTCCCTTCGCACAATGCCCCCGGTCCCACTCGAACACCTCGACCTCGGGTCCGGCCGAGGTGTCGGCCGGAAGGTGCTGCGTGCGCTGATCCGATCTCCCGGACTCGCGGCGCTGCGCTCTTTCGCCCTCTCGGGCGACGGCAACGCGGCGCTCACCTACTTGCGCGACGCCCCGATGCGCGAATCCCTCCGCGTTTTGCGGCTCTCCGGGTGTCGGGCGTCGGGGATGTTGTCCCTGGCGGCCGCTGGCTGTCCACAACTCGCGCGGCTCGATATCGGGCTGGTCGCGAGCGGGAATGGAGAGTCGCGAGTTCTGGAACGTGTGGTCGGCGCGGTTCTCAATCCGGCCCAGTTTCCTCGGCTCATCAGTCTGCGCGTCCGCGCCGAAGGTCCACAGCCGCCCGACGTTTTCCGGCGGTTGATCGCCGATCCGGCCGTCGGCCGCCTCCGCGAACTCGGCTTGTTCCTCCGGTTCGGTCCCGACCAACTTCGTTTGCTCGCCGGTGTTCGCGCGCTGGAGTCACTCGACCGCCTCCAGATCCCAGAGCACTACTTGATCGCCGACGACTCGATCACTCCCGAGAAGTGGGTCCACACCAAAGAGGAGCGCAAGAAAGCCGTCGCGGCACTGCAAGAACACTTCGGCCCGCGGTATGATCCTTCACAATAGTCGTTCACGTCGGTCCCGTAGGCGCGACACGTATGTCCCCGCCCGTCATCACGCTCACGACGGACTTCGGCCGCGCGTCGCCGTACGTCGCGGTCATGAAGGGCGTCATCCTGTCCGTCAACCCGGCCGCGCGCGTCCTCGACCTGACGCACGAGATCCGCCCGCAGAACGTGCGGCACGCGTCCTACTTCCTGGGAACGGCCGTGCCGTACTTCCCGCCGGGCACGATTCACGTGTGTGTCGTCGATCCCGGCGTCGGTTCCGAGCGCGCCGCGCTCTACGCCGACACGCCGGAGCAGCGGCTCGTCGGTCCGGACAACGGCGTCTTCACGGAGGTGTTCCGCAAGCTCGGCCGCCGCGCCGCCGGCGCGCTCACCGTGCCGCGGTTCTGGCGCACGCCCCACCCGTCGGACACGTTTCACGGCCGCGACATCTTCGCCCCGGTCGCCGCGCACCTGAGTCTGGGCACCGGCCATCTTGAAATCGCCCCCGTCAACATCACGCCGGTTGAACTGCCCACGCGGTCCGCGGTCACGTTCGGGAAGAAGTGGAACGGCGAGGTGCTCTTCGTCGACGACTTCGGCAACCTCATCACGAACGTCCCCGCGTGCAAGCTAAAGGCGCTCCCGCTCCGGGTGACGCTCGGCGGGTCGGCGCTCGGCGCGGTGCGCTGGGTGCGAACCTACTCCGAGGCCGCGCCGGGCGAACTGGTGTGCCTCTTCAGCAGCGACGGCTACTTTGAACTGGCGGAAGTGAACGGCGACGCGGCCCGGCGGCTGAGCGCCCACCCCGGCGACGCCGTTGAACTGGAGCAGCCGTGAAGCAGTCGCGGTCGGCGACTGGGTCGCTGCGACGGGCTGCGAGATCCGCAGGAGCAGCCGTGAAGCAGCGCTTCGCTGCGACAGGCTGCGAGATCCGCAGAAGCAGCCGTGAAGCAGCGCTTCGCTGCGACAGGCTGCGAGATCCGCAGGAGCAGCCGTGAAGCAGTCGCGGTCGGCGACTGGGTCGCTGCGACGGGCTGCGAGGCCAGCAGGAGTGGGACTGATGGAAGCGACCGCGACGAGCATCTACGACATCCCCGTGAAGACCATCGACGGCGAAGACGCCACGCTCGCGCCGTACCGCGGTAAGGTGCTCCTCATCGTGAACGTCGCGAGCCGGTGCGGGTTCACCGGGCAGTACGCGGGACTCGAAGAGGTGTACCGCCTCTACAAGAGCCGGGGGTTGGTGGTACTCGGGTTCCCGTGCAATCAATTCCTCGCGCAAGAGCCCGAAGGCGAGGAGGAGATCAAGAAGTTCTGCTCACTGAAGTACGACGTGACGTTCCCGATGTTCGCAAAGGCGGACGTCAACGGCAAGAACGAGCACCCGCTCTACAAGCACCTGAAGGACGCCGCCCGCGGGTTCCTGTGGTCGCGAGCGATCAAGTGGAACTTCACCAAGTTCCTCGTCGACCGCGAGGGAAACGTGGTGCGGCGCTACGCCACCACTACGCCACCGCAGAAGCTCGCCCACGACATCGAGAAACTGCTCGGACCGGCCGTCACATCGGGATGACACCGGCGAGCGCCAGCACGAGCAACCCGAAGCCGTCGGCCGCCTTTCCTACTACGGCGCAACCGGGGCGCCGTCCGCACCCACGCGCACCACGCGGACCGTCGGGAACCGCGGGCCGCCCGCGATCGGGTGCCCCGCCAGCACCACCACCAGTTCCCCCGGCTTTACCGTCCCGGCCGCGAACGCGTCCCGAACCGCCGTCGCCATGCGGTCCCCGCCGGCCGGTACCGGCGTCATCCGAACCGGCGTGATGCCCCACACCAGCGCCAGCCGCTGCAATACGGCGTCCGTCGGGGCCACCGCCACCACCCGCGCCCACGGGCGGTGGCGCGACGCCAGCTTCGCCGTCCGCCCGGACAGCGTCGGCGTCACGATCGCTCTCGTCGTCGTTCGCGTTGTACACGTTCGCCGCCCGCGCCCGCGCCCGCCGGACGTGCGCCTCCGTCTCCACCGCGATCCGGTGCATGCAGTCCACCGCCTCCACCGGGTACTGCCCCACGGCCGTCTCGCCCGAGAGCATCACCGCGTCGGTGCCGTCGTAAATGGCGTTGGCGACGTCGCTCGCCTCGGCCCGCGTCGGCCGCGGGTTGCTCCGCATCGAGTCGAGCATGTCCGTCGCGGTGATGACCGGCTTACCGACCGAGCGCGCCTCCGCGATCAGGGCCTTCTGGACCGACGGCACGCGCTCCAGCGGGAGCTCCACGCCCAGGTCGCCGCGCGCGACCATGATCGCGTCGAACGCGGCGACGATCGCCCCGGCCCGGCCGACCGCCTCTGGCCGCTCGATCTTCGCCAGCACCGGCACGTCGGGCATCCCGGCGTCGGCGCACGCGGCGCGGATCTCGTCGGCGGCCTCCGGCCCGCGCACGAACGACACCGCGACCCAGTCGCGCAGGGTGAGCGCGGGCATCGTCAGCGGCGTGTCGGGGAGGTTCAGCCCCTTGTTCGGGTGCAGCGTGCCGCCCACGACCACCTTCGCCCGCAACCGCCCGCCGACCGCCCCGACCGCTTCGAGCTGGAGCCGGCCGTCGTCGAGCAGCATCCGCTGGCCGGGGCGCACGTCCGCCAGCAGCTCCGGTTCGGACAGAACGAGGTCGGACGATTCGACCGGCGCGGCCGAGAGCGAAAAGAACACCGTGTCGTCGACGTTGAGGAAGCGGAGCGCGGGCATCTTGACCCGCATTTTGGGGCCGGGCAGGTCCGCGAGCACCGCGGCGAACTTGCCGACGCGCCGCGCGGATTCGCGGAACCGCTGGATGCGCGCGATGTGCTCGTCCGCGGACCCGTGCGAGAAGTTGACGCGGGCCACGTCGACGCCGGCGCGGAGGACCGCCTCCAGCGCCTCGGGCGAGTCGGTGGCCGGGCCGAGGGTGGCGACGATCTTCGTTCGACGCGGCATTGCGCGCGGCTCCAAATATTAAACTTGTAGGGGCGAAGGAGAGGAGAGGTGATTTATGGCAGACTCGGCGGCGGATCAATCGCGGACGTTCATGCTGTGGTTCTTTGTGTTCCTGGCGGTCGTGTTCGTGTCCCTGGAGTTGGGTCGGGCGGTGAGCGCGCTGTCCGGGCCGGTGGGGAACGAGCCGACCGACCCCGCGATCAAGCGGTCCGCGTTTCTCGTGCCCTTGATTTGGATGGCGTGTGCGCCGCTGGCGTTCGCGAGCTCTCGCGACGTGCGTGACTACCGCCGCCGGGAACGCATCCTCACCCGGAGCGGCTGGGCTTGGGCGTGCTCTCTCTGCCTGTTGCACGTCACGATCGCGTTTCATCTGGGCCACGCGTGGTCGCACGAAGCCGCGTGGGAGCACACGCGCCGGGCCGGCGGTTACGGCTACGGCGTCTACGTAAATTACGCCTTCGCGCTCGTCTGGCTGACCGACGCGATCTGGCTGTGTGTGGCGTTCGATTCGTACTTCACGCGCCCGCGGTGGCTACACTGGGCGATTCACGGCTTCCTCGCGTTCGTCGTGTTCAACGCGGCGTTCGTGTTCGCCACGACGGGCGCGCGGGTGTGGTTCATCGGGTGGGCCTTGCTCCTCGCGTCGATGGCGTGGGCGGCGCGATTCCGGCGCCGCGCCCGGGCGAACGAGGCACGAACCGCCGCGCCGACGGCGAGCCCCGAATCGGGCGGCGCTACCGACGCGGGTCAGAAATGAGCGCGAGGAGATGCGCCCCGGGAGGGTTCCGCGTGCCACGACGCGTCGACCTTGTCACACGCTGCGGTACGCGGCTTCGAGGTGCTTCACGTATTCGGCCGCGGCCGTGATCGGCGATTGCTGCATCATCTCGCGCAGGGTGCCGCGCAGCTCCGCCAGGGTGCCGCGCTGCTCCGCCCACGTCGCCGCCAGGCTCACCAACTGCTCCGGCGTGTCCGCGACGAACTCCGGCAGCCCGATCGCGCTGAGCAGACTCATCCCCTGCCGACCGCGCGCGTCGCGGCCCGCGACCGTCAGCACCGGCACGCCCATCCACAGCGCGTCGCACGTCGTCACCGCGCCGCCGTAGGGGAACGGGTCGAGCGCGAGGTCCAGCGGCTGGTACGCCTCGAAGTAGTCGCCCGACGGCAGCCGGTACACGAGTTCGAGCCGGTCGGACGAAACGCCGAGCGACGTGAACCGGGCGGCGATCGCCTCGGCCGACGCCACCGACTGCCCCGCGAGCAGCACCAGCCGCGACCGCGGCACCGCCTTCAGGATCGCGGCCCACGCCCCCACGCACGGGTCCGACAGCTTACCGGGGTGGTTCAGGCACCCGAAGGTGAACGACCGGCGCGCGACCTTCGGTGCGGCGGGCGCCGGCGCGTCGGCCGGCGGCACGTACACCCAGCCGAGATCGGGCAGGCGCAGCAGCTTCTCCACGTACAGCGCATCGGTCTGGCCGGGCGGGTCGGTGGTCGGGTCGGTGACGCGGTAATCCATCGCCCGCATGCCGGTGGTCGCGGGGTAGCTGAACATGCCGAGCTGCACCGCAGCCGGCTTGCGGGCGAACGCCATCAGTCGGTGTCCGGACGCGTGCCCGTTGAGGTCCGCGAGGATGTCGATCTCGTCGCCGCGGATCAGGTCGGCGAGTTGGTGGTCTGACAGGCGCGTGACCGGGCGCCACGTGTCCGCGAGCCGGCGCAGGCGCGTGAACGCGTCGTCCGGGCGGAGCGGACTGGCGTAAACGGTGACGTGGAACCGCGCGCGGTCGTGGTGCGCGAGCAGCGCCTCGACGAACGCCAGCGCCGCCCGCGACCGGAACTCGCCGAACACATAACCCACGCGCACCCGCTCGTTCCCGACGCGCGCGCGCCGGCGCGGCGGTTCGGCGGGCGCGAGCGGGTCCGCGTACCGGCTCGCCCACGCGGCGTGCTCGTCGCGCAACTGTTCGGACGAAAGGACCGCCGAGTAGAGCAGGTTCGCGAGGAGCGTGCTCCCCGTGCCGGCGTTCGGCGCCAGCGCGAGCGCGTGCCGGAGCGCGTCCACGCCTTCGGTACACCGCCCCTGTTCGCCGAGGCTGGTCCCGAGGTTCGCCCAGGCGTCGGCGAACTCCGGCTTCAGCCCCAGCGCCTCGCGGTACTCGCGCTGCGCGTCGTCGGCCCGGCCGACGGTTTCGAGCGCCACGCCCAGGGCGTTGTGCGCCTCCGCGTAGTCGGGGCTCAACTGCAGCGCGCGTTCGAACTCGGTGATCGCCTCTTCGGTCGAACCGGACGCGGCGAGGTGGACGCCGAGGTTGTAGTGCCCGCGGGGAACGTCCGGGAACCGCGCGACCGACTCGCGGAGCGCCAGAACGGCCTCTTCCACGCGCCCGACGCGGGCGAGCGCGTCGCCGAGGTAGACCAGCGCGTCGGGCAGGTGCGGGGCGACGGTCGCGGCACGGGCGAAGCACTCGACGGCCCGCGCCCAGTTCCCGTCGTCGCTGACCGCCAGCCCGAGGTTGACGAGCGCCGCGGGCGCGTCCGGGACGATCCGCAGCGCGTCCTCGTAGGCGGCCGCCGCGTCGCGCGACCGACCGAGCCGGCGGTAGAGGTTCCCCAGGTTGAAGTGGGCATCAACGAGATCGGGGCCGGCCGCGATGGCGCGCCGGAAGAGGCCGAGCGCCTCCTCCGGGTCGCGCCGGGAGACGATCGAGGCGAGGTTGCTGAGGCACGGGGCGTGACCGGGGGTCGCGCCGAGCAGTTGGCGGTAGCACCGCTCGGCGGTGTCGAGGTCGCCGGTTTGGTGCGCGGCGATGCCCTGCAGGAACAGTTCTTCCGCGGTGGCCACGGCTCCCTCCGGGGCAAAGGACAAAGGCGAAAGGAACACGGCAAAAAGGAAGGAGCGGGGCGCCCGCGCGCTCCGCCACTTCCTTTTACCGTGTTCCTTTCACGTTCCGCAAGCCGGTCACTCGCCGACGTAGGGCAGCAGGCCCATGAACCGGGCGCGCTTGACCGCGGTACCGACCTCGCGCTGGAACGCGGCACACAGCCCGCTCCGCTTGCGGCTGAACAGCTTCCCCTGGCTGGTGATCAGCTTCTTGAGGTTGGTGACGTCCTTGTAATCGACGAACGCGGGCCGCGGGCACCCTTCCTTCGTGCAGAACCGGCACCGCCCTTGCCGCGACTTGCCCAGCTTCTTCCGATTCATGTCGCTCTACCTGACCCTTGTGAAATCGCGTCAATGATTCCGATATTTCGGAAGGTGTCAGGATAGGCGGTCGGGAGGGGAGCGTCAACCGGCTTGGTGTTTCGTGTTCGGTGTTTCGCGTTTGGCCTTCCGAGCCGCCGCGTGAGCTTCGAACGCGCCCAAAACACGAAACGCCAAACACGACCGCGTCACATGCCGAGGTCCTGCTTGAGGGTGGCGTACCAGTTGCTGAACCACCCCTTTTTGATCTTGTTGTTACCGGTCTCCTCCATGACGGTCACGATCATCCGCTTCACCTCGCGGTCGTTCTTCTTGTTCTGTACGGCCCGCTTGATGTTGGCGAAGATCAGGTCGAACTCCTTCTGGTCGACCATCCCGTCGTTCCCGGCCGCGGCCTCGACCTGGTCCTTGATCTGCTTCAGGAGGGCCGTTTCCATCACGTAGTTGTTCTCGTCGCACACCTGGACGAGCGCCGAGCGGGCGCTGTCGATGCTCACGCCGAGCTGGATCGCGATCTGGAGGATCTCGCGCTCTTCGCCCCGGTCGATGTACTTGTCGTCGTAGGCCCGCAACTTGATTTCGCTGACGAACCGCTTCTTGATGTCGTCGAGTTCCATGATCGGTCTCCTCGCTTCGGCCGACTGGGGGAGGTGGCGGGGAGTGCCCCCGTTAGAGAAGCTTCGCTCCGCCGCGCGAGATCTTTATCGACATTCCGCGAATTATACCCTACCCTGCGGGCCGTTCAATCGAAGCCGCGGGAACGCCGCAGGGCCGTTTAGTTCTCGGTTGTGG
>JAFKJJ010000152.1 GCA_017306025.1 Planctomycetota bacterium | reverse complement strand
CTTCTCCCCGCACACGACGCGGCTGAACTACCGGGAACGGCTCGCGAGCGGTCGGGCCATCGGCAGCGGGGCGGTCGAGGGCCAGGCCAAGACGCTGGGATTGCGGCTCAAAGCCCGAGGCGCCCGGTGGCGCAAGAAGAACGTCCGGCGGATGGCCAGCTTGGTGTGCGTCCGAAACTCCATCCAGTGGGACGCCTATTGGGCACTGGCCGGGTGATACCCCAGAACTTTTGGATACACCCCCTGGGGTGCTGGGGACCGATTGCTCTCGACCTTCCGGCCTCCGGTCTGTTAGCCTCCGTGTTTCAGCCCACGGCACGGAGGCCGACGCGTTGCTCGAAACTCGTTCCGCCAACCGCTCTCTGTTGTTTGGCGCCGTCACGAACTGGCTCGCGTTCGCGGCCACACTCGCGGTCGGCTTTTTTCTCGCGCCGTATCTGGTTCGCGCGCTGGGTGACGCGCGCTACGGCGTGTGGTGCGTCGTCGAGAGCGTCCTCGCGTACTTCACCCTCTTCGATTTGGGCATCGCGGCGTGCCTCGTGAGGTTCGTCGCGAAGCACCACGCGACCGGTGAACGCACGGAGCTGAACCGCATCGTCTCCGCGAGCCTCGGACTGTTCCTCCTCGCGGCGTGCGGCGTGTTGCTCGTCGGCGGTGTGATTAGCCCGTTCGTCGCGCCCGGTCTTGAGCGAAAACTCGGCGAACCCGGCGACGTGCTGCCGTTCATGCTGCTGATGCTCGCGAACCTCGCGGTCACGCTCCCGCTCAGCGCGTTCCCCACGATCCTCGACGGGCTCCAGCGGTTCGGCGCGAAGAGCGCGGTGCGGCTCGTGTGCCTCGCGCTGCGCGTCGGCGGCATCGTGTTCGTGACGGAAACGCGACCGGGCCTTCTGCCGCTCGCGTTCGTGTTCACCGCGACCAACCTGCTCGAACACGCGATCATGGCGGCGCTCTGCTTCCGCTTTCTGCCGGGGTTACGGATCTCGGGCCGCCTCGTCGACCGCGAAACGCTGCGCGAGGTGAAGGGCTACAGCGTCGACGCGTTCCTCGCCATGCTCGCGGGGCGGATCACGGTCCAGACGGGAGCGATCGTCGTCGGCGGGTTCCTTACGGTGGCGGCCGCGGCGCACTACGCGCTCGCGGCGCGGCTCGTGGACATGGCGAAGAACCTGCTCCGCGCCGCGAGCACCACCCTCACGCCCGCCGTCAGCCGGCGCGAGGCCACCGGCGACCTCGACGGCGTTCGTCGCGTCCTGCTCGAAGGTACGCGGTGGGTCCTCTACCTCGTGTTGCCGATCCACCTCGGGATGCTCGCGTTCGGCCGGCCATTTTTCGCGCGGTGGGTCGGTGGGGCACAGTACGCGGACTGGTGCTTCCCCGCGATGGCCGTGCTGTCCGCTACGCTCACGATCGGCGTCGCGCAGTCGGTCGCGTCGCGGATTCTGTACGGGATGGGCAAGCTGAAGCTGTTCGCGCGGCTGGCGCTCGTGGAGGCGGCCGTGAACCTCGCGCTGAGCCTCGCGCTGGTCGGACCGTTCGGTCTGGTGGGCGTCGCCCTCGCGGTGGCGGTGCCGAACGTGCTGTTCTGCCTGTTCGTGATCGCCTACGCCTGTTACACGCTGGACGTCCGCGCGAAGACGTACCTGTTCGCGAGTTGGCTGAAGCCGCTGTGCTGCGCGTGCGCGCCGGCGCTGATCTGGTGGGTACTCGCTCCCGCCGAACCGACGTGGCCGAGCATCGCGCTGGGCATCGCCGCCGGACTGGGGCCTTACGCGTGCGCGGTGCTCGGTCTGGAGGTGTTGACCGTACGGAAGCGGGTGCCCGACGCGCTCGCTACGCCTTCCCCGATCCTTCGATCCGTGCGGCCAACTGCTGAGGCGTGACGCCCCGCACCAGCACCACCTTGTTCCGATTCGTCTGCCCGCTGAGCAGTTCCACCTGCGACCGCTGAAGGTCGTACTCGTCGCGCAGGAGCGCGAGAACCGCTTCGTTCGCGCGACCGTCTTCGGGCGGCGCGGTGACGCTCACCTTCAGCGCGCCGGCCTGCTCGCCGAGCACCGCGTTCCGCTTCGCCTTCGGCTGAACTCGCAGCGGGAGCGTCGCGCCCTCCGCGTGCGGCTGAATGTGGAGCGCCATCTCACCCCTTGTAACCGTTCACGGGGGCAACGCCTTGTTTTTCAAGGACTTGGTGAGTCCGACATGCCCTTCCGGGGTCGAAAAACAACCCTCGAACCCGCCAAACCCCTTGTTTTTCAGGAGTTGACCCCGTGAACGGTTACCACCCCTTCGCCAGAATTCGGGTACTCGCCACGTCGCGCGAGGGCGCAGGGCCGGCCCTTTCGCGCCTCGACCCGCACGTCAATCTACTCGCCGCAACGGCCGCGACTCGCGCGCCCGGCGCCCCGGGTGGCGGTTGTACGGCGGGAGTCGTAATCTGCTTGCGGTGAGCCCGCGGACGACGCACGGAGATCGCACGTGGCCGACGACGATTATGAGGACCGTCCCCGACGGAGGAGGCGCGACGAGGACGAAGACGATCGCCCGCGCCGGAGCCGACGGGACGAAGAAGAAGACGAGGACCGCCCGCGCCGACGGCGCCGTTACGACGACGAGGACGAGGACGACTTCGATGATTACGGCGAAGAGCGAGGCGGCCGGCGGAGGCTGTCCCGTGAGACGCTGCGCGCGATCGCCGGCAGTCAGAAGGCGATCATCCTTTGCATCCTGGTTTACCTCTGTTTAATCCCGGTACAGTTCGCGATCCCCGAAGAGTCGCGGATCTTCCTGGCGCTCGCGCTGATCCCGCTCGGCATCACCGCGACGGTATTCGTGTTCTTGCTCGCGACGAAGGTCTACAGCACGGCCACCGGCGTCATCCTCGGCATCCTCACACTCATCCCGTGCATCGGTCTGATCGTGCTGCTCATCATCAACGGGAAAGCGACAAGCGTCCTGAAGGAGAACGGCGTTCCCGTCGGGTTCCTCGGCGCGAGCTCGTCCGACATCTGACGCGGGCTTCATCACGGAGGCGTCGTGCCACGACCGGACCCGACAGAGTACGCGGGATTCTTCGGCAGGTACGTGGACCTCGTGCCGGAGGCCGACGTCCTCCCCGCGATGGCCGCACAACTCGACGACCTGCTCGCGTTCCTGCGCGCGGTTCCCGACGCGTCCGCGGGCGTGTGCCACCCGCCGTACACGTGGACGTTCAAGGAGGTCGTCGGGCACGTCGCCGACGGCGAGCGCGTGTTCGGCTGCCGCGCGCTGCGGTTCGGCCGCGCCGACGCCACGCCGCTCCCGGCGTTCGACGAGAACGTGTTTGCGGTCGCGGCCGAATACAACCGCCTGCCGTTCGCCGACGTGGTGAGCGAGTTCGAAGCGGCGCGCCGGTCGAACCTCTGGATGTTCCGCAACATGCCCGAGGCGGCCTGGACGCGGAGCGGACCGGCCGCCGACAATCGCGTCAGCGTTCGGGCGCTGGCGTACATCATCGTCGGCCACGCGCGGCACCACGCCGTCATCCTCCGCAAGCGCCTGGTCGGTTGAAATCCTTCCAAAATCGTGTCAGCAAGCGGGCGGCGGTCGGTATTCTTTCCCCGAACCTTATTCCAACGGGGAGACCGTGATGCGAGTTCTTCTGATCGGGTGTGCGCTGGCGCTCGCGACGTTCGCTGTGGCGCGGGACGAGGAAGCGGCGAAGAAGGAACAGAAGGCGCTACAGGGCACGTGGAAGGTGGTCGCGGCCGAGCAGGACGGCGACCCGCTCGACCGCATCGTCGGCGGGACGCTGACGATCAAGGATAACAACTTCACGATCAAGACGGCCGGCGGCACCGAACTGAAGGGCGACCTCACCCTCGACCCCGCGAAGGCGCCCAAGCACATCAACCTCGTTCACCAGGACGGCCCCCTGAAGGACAAGACGTGGCAGGGCATCTACGAACTGAAGGGCGACACGATAAAGCTCTGCTACGCCGAGGCCGACAGCGAGAAGGATCGCCCGACCGAGTTCAAGACGCTGAAGAAGTCGCGACTGTTGCTGATCGAGCTGAAGCGCGAGAAGAAGTGACCGATGGCCCTCCGCGTGCTCGCCCTCGACCTCGAACGGACGCTCATTTCCGACGCGCTCCGCGTCGACCCGCGGCCCGACCTCGCGGAGTTCCTCGCGTTCTGCCACGAACGCTTCGCGCGCGTCGCGCTGTTCACGACGGTGGAAGAACCCGACGCGCGCGAGGCGATCGCCGAACTCATTCGGCGTGAGTGCGTACCCCGGGAGTTGGCGGAGCGGTTGGAGTACGTCTCGTGGTGCGGCGAGTATAAGGACCTGACGTTCGTGCCGGGCGTGGCGCCCGAAGAGGTGCTGCTGGTCGATGACGACGCGGGTTGGATTCGCGCGGATCAGCGGGACCGGTGGGTCGCGATCACGCCGTGGGACGGCGGGCCGGACGAGGAGCTGCTTCGCGTGCGGCGTGTGTTGACGGAGCGGCTCGAAGCCGAGGGGTGAGGCTACACGAACAGTTCGGCGACCGCACAGGTGAAGCCCGGCAGGGCGTTCTCGCCGGAAAGCGTGCCGGCTTCGCCCACTTCCGCACACGTTCCGTCGAGCCGCCGGACCAGAACGGTCTTCGATTTGGGGCTGATGATCCAGATCAGCTTCACGCCCGCCGACCGGTACTCGGCGGCCTTCGCCTCGACCTCTTCGTACGTTTCATTCGGCGACACCACTTCCACCGCGATGTCCGGTGCGACGGTGATGTACCCGTCGGGGGAGCGGTCGTTCGGCAACCGGCCCGCGGACACGAACGAGGTATCCGGCATCCGCACGAGTTTCGGCTTACCGGGGAAGCACTGGAAGCCGGTTTGCGATTGATACGCGCGGCCCAGCTTCTTCGGCCGGATGAAATTGTTGAAGTGAGTAGAGTCGCTGCACAATAGTGGTTCGGGTACGTAGGTTGTGTGTATGAGCCACACGAACCGCTTGCGGCGGATGCCGGACACGTTCCGACAACTGACCGGGATCACGCCCGCGGCGTTCGACGAACTCTTGGCCGAACTTGAGCCCCGATACCAGCAGGCCGACACCAAGCGGAAGACGCGCCGCACCCGCCAGCGGAAGCCGGGCGCGGGGCGCCCGTTCGCGCGGCCGCTGACGGACCGGTTGCTGATGCTGTTGATGTACTACCGGACGTACACCACCCACGCGTTCCGCGGGTTCCTGTTCGGCATCGACGACAGCTCGGTGTGCCGCAACATCAACCCGCTCCGACCGCTGCTGGCCGGCATCTTCCGCATCCCCGAGCGGCGGGTGGAACGGGAACCCGACGAGATCCGCGAGCTTTTCTTCGACGCCACCGAGCGGGCCATTCCCCGGCCCACTCGGCGGCAGAAGCGGTTCTACTCGGGGAAGAAGACGCGCCACACGCTCAAGCACCAAGTGGTCGTCGTGCGGACGCGCAAGGACCCCGGCCGCGCCGGCCAACGGCGCCGGGTGCGGATCGCGGCCGTGTCGAAGGCGTTTGCCGGCAAGACGCATGACAAGAAGGTCTACGACACAACGGGTGTGGTGTGCCCGGCGGGGGTCCCCCGAACGGGCGACACGGGGTACCTGGGCGTGGCCGAGCACGGGATCGGGAAGATGAAGGTGTGGCGGATCGCGGCCGAGCGCTATCGGAACCCGCGCCGACGGCACGCCCTCATCATCAAGAACGTCGCCGGGCTCCACAACCTCATGTACGCCTGACGCCCAACGCCAAGGGCGGCGAATCGCCTCGAACCGATCAGCCGCTATTGTGCAGCGACTCTACTGACTGGGACCGCGAATACTCGCTTCAAGCCGCGACGGAAGTGACGAGAGATCGGAGCCAGGCAAGCTGCCTGATACATGAACCCACCGTGACTGCCTCATGGTCTTCCGCTTGGGTCGTCCGTGGATGATGCTCTTGACCTTGCTCCGAACGGTCTGGAAGTAGCTGAGGCACTAGCTCGGAGCGAGGTCTTCAGGTCGGCCAGGGTATCGAACAAGCGGTTATGGGTCGCCCGGCGGCGGAGCTTCTTCCCGAACCGCTCGATCGGGTTGACGGGTTGAGTTGCGGGCTGTAGCTCGGGAGCCGCTTGAACTCCAGGTGCGGGTTGCCGGCCAGGGCGCGGTCGATCGGCTGGCCACGGTGCCACGGGGCGTTGTCGATCACCAGCACCACCCGCCCGTGCCTCTCGGCCGGGTACACCCGGGCCACGTGCCGCAGGTGGGCGGCGAACGCCTGCTGCATCCGACGGGTCTTGCTCAACCCGGTCTTCTTCTGGGCGTCCTTGGGGCTCTCCAGGGTGTTGGCCTGGACCGCCCCCGTGACCCGGTTGACGACGGCGAACACGTACAACAGATCCTTGCAGTCGCGGGTTCCGACCGCCGGCCGGTGGCCCTTGACCCCGAGCGTCGCACACAGGGTCGGGACCATCGGGAACCGGGCCTCGTCCTGGCTCAGCAGCACGAGTTCGCCGGCCGCCGCCCGTTTCCCAGGTCGGCCAGGTCGGCCTTGGCCTTGGACTGCTCGACCGGGTCGCCCCGGTCGTGGCGGTACGTCGGCCGGTACAACCGGATCCCGATGCCCGAGCAGAACCGCGGGACGGCACTGCGGGAGGGACGGATCCCCTTGACCTTCTTCGGGTGGTCGGCCAGTTCCGCGTGGGTCCCGTTCGCCCTGTCCAGTCCCGGCTTCGCCGGCCCCTCGATCCCCCACCGCTTGATCTCGTCGGCCAGGCCCTCGGGGATGTGCCCCGGTGTGCCCTTGGCCTTCTTGGGCCGGAGCCCGTCGAGCCCGTCGGCGCGGTACGCGTTGACCCACCGGGTGACGGTCTTGCGGTGGACGCCCCGGTCGGCGGCGATGTCCTGACGGGCACGCCCCCGGTGGGCCATGAGCACGATCTGGAGACTGACCCGGAACGCCGGATCGTCCGTCGAGCGGAACAAGGCGTCGAGCCGGTCGGCTTCAGCGGCGGGCAACTGGACGCGGATCATGACGGTGTCCTGCAACGGAGGGGTACCTCACGTTGGATGATGGGACACCATCGGTGGGTTCATGTATGAGTGACAACAAGCTGAACACGGCGGGTGGAGGTTCTGCGTACTTGATTAGCGCCTCGCTCCAGCCCGGTTGCAATCGGAGCGAGAACTCGTGGCCCACATCACTACGATGGCGGCATGGATGAGCCCGCGTGTCCCGGCTGTCGGGAACTCTCCAAGCAGGTTGCCGAACTCGCCGCCCGAGTCGC
>JAFKJJ010000151.1 GCA_017306025.1 Planctomycetota bacterium | reverse complement strand
CTCGGGCACAGGGCGCGTTGATGTCCGTGTTCGAGACGTGTCCCCGGCAGGCACTATCGGTGGTGGATCACGTCAGCCGAACGTTGCGCTGGTTCGGCAACCGGATACTGCCTCGACCCGTGCTGCTGCCGGGGCGCTAAACAAGTACGGCCAGTGTTTCCTCCAAAGGTGTCGTGCGCGGCGGTCCCGTCGTCAAAGTCAACAGCCAGCGCTTTTGGGGTGCTAGATACGTATGTGGGATACAAGCCATATTTCCGCCATCTGTCTCTCTCAACGAGATTGTACCCGATATGTTTTTGGCCGTCTGGACCGGTAAAACCGGTGGTCCCGTCGCCAACTGCGCCGTACCCAACCATAGTGACGACTCGTCCAATTTCGTCGGCCGTCCAACTTGTATGGTAAGCTTGTGCCCCTTTTGGGGGAACGAGCAGTCGGTCTGGCGCCCTTGTCCGGGGATCCTGATCAACCAGTTTCAGTAACGCGAGATCGTAATCCCAAGATCCTAGGTCAGCCTCAGAGACCCATTGGGGGTGCTTGATCCCGTAACCACCCCCCATGTCAGCTAGAATGGTGATCGGAACCTTGGTGGGGAGAGGTTGACCGGGGACAGGAACAAAGCCAGGAAGGAGACGACCGTTGAGTGGCAGATCGAAGCGAACCCAGTTTGCGTCATGAGCGACAACGTGCGCAGCAGTGAGGATATAGTTTCCCCAGGGGCCGTTACCTCCGACGATCAACGATCCGGTGCCGCTTCTCGCATCTCCGTTTCCGCCTTCGCCGAATCCTTGAACAAATACCACCCCGTCATAGGAACCACCTGCGGCAACTAGGCCGGCTTCCTGCGTCGCCCCGACCACCGGGGTCGTGCGATCCTCCAAATAGGTAAGGTTCAACACTGCAAACTTCCTGCTGGGCGAGCGACTCATCGCAGTTCCTCATCGGTTTGTCGTTACGGACGGTCCAACCAAGAGTCGACATCGCTCGAACCGCTTTCATCTGGTTTGACCGATCTGACGCGGATCGCTCACACGGCCGACGAAGAGAATCTGTCCGCTCTTCGCATCTCGAAGAAAAAAGAGAAACGGATGGTCCGCTTGGAAATTCGGTGGCGCAGATCTGGTCGTCTTCACTGTCGTCGCTGCGGCGGCGGTCGTACCGAGTTCATCAACCTCGACGCTGCCACCGTGAATCACGTCCGCCATTTGCAGTCCTCCACGGGGCGTGATCCCGGAGAAGTCGCCGGCAGAGAACGCGAGGGGCATCCCCAGTTCACTCAGCGTTCGACCGAGTTCGGCGCGACTCTCAAACTTGAACCGCGGCAAAAAGACTCCGAGTTTCTGTTCCTGCAACTGCGCAAGTCCGTTTTCCAACTCTGTTAACGTCAAACGCGATGCCACCTTCTGAAGTCCACACCGTTCGTTGGGCAGGAGAAGAATCATCGAGAGCCGCTCCCCCTCATAGGGAAGTTCGAGAAGTTGCCACGCCTCTCCCGCGTAGGTCCGGAGTTTGATGTCCGTGTGTCGCATCATCCAGACCTTCACCTTCACGCCAAGACCTGTCTCAAAATTGCCCTCGAAGGTCCGCTCTTTGCTGAACTGGTGTTTCCAGGTGCCCTTGAAGTAGATGGCGTTTGTGAGAATCAGTCGCACATTGGGTGTGATGTCTTGCGACTTGAGTAGGTCCTTGATGCGATCCCGCGTCTGCTCCTCGACCCAGCGGTTGATCGTCCCGCGCGCCGCCTCGGGGGCGCCGAAGTTCACCTCGCGCCGGGCGGACCCGTAACACCGGTTGGTCACATCCAGGAACTCCGGCACGAAACCTATCCCCTGCTGCGCCCAGAGGGCGTTGGCGATGCAGAGTTCGTAGGGGCGCTTCTTCCCAGCGGTATGCAGGGAGCCCGTCACCCCGCCGAACGCGAGATGCAGACGTTCCGGCGGGAGCGTGAAGTGCAACGTTCGTTTCATCTGCTCGGCGGTCTCGCCTCGTGTGCCGGCGTAAGTCATCGCCAGTGCCGAAGAGATGCTGTAGGGCGAGAGGATCAGGTTCCCGTCGTGCTTCTCGGCGAATTTCTTGTACAGGTCGAGAGCGAACGCGTTGTTCCCATCAGCGAGTGCCTTGAGGTCTTCGTCCGGGACGGTTATTGCCGGTTCTGGGTCGTACTCCTCGCCCGGTTTCTTGCCCGAATGACATCCGAACATGACGCCGAGAGCGATGGCGCAAGCGACGAGCAAGGCGGCTGCGAACCAGCGCGTGTTCATGGGATCTCTCACGACGGGCGAACGACCGCGGATGGGTGAACAACCGGCCGAGCTTGAGGTGAATCTGTCTGAATGGTAAAGGACCGGCCCCGGCAGTCAAGTAACAACCACGCCGTCAGCACGAACGCTTTCATCGCGGCCGGGCGATCGGGCACGGGTCGCTCATCCGGCCGACGAAGAGGACGAGACCGCTCTTCGCGTCCCGAATGAAGAACAGGAAGGGATGATCGGCATGAAACTGGAACGGTTCTGCTGGGGCCGAAACCCTTCCTCCGACGACAGCAGTTGCCGCCGCCGCGACTGTCCCTTCCTCATCGACTTCGGCCATCGCTTTGTGAATCACGTCCTGAATGAAAAAATCTCCACCCGGAGTGATGCCCGAAAAATCGGCTGGTTCCTCGAAGGCTAACGGCATTCCTAAATCTCGGAGGGATCGTCCCAGGGAGAACTTCTGCACGACCTTGAATTTCGGCAAGGACACATGACCGTTGCGGTTCCAAATTGAGCCGAACCACTTCTGAACTTGGGTGCCACTCAGTTGGGCCTCCAGCCGGGGCAGACCATCAACTGCCTTCGGCAGCACGATAACCATCGCGAGGCCCGACTCGCCAGATGCGCGGTAGGGCAAGCGGAGGAGTTGGGCGTCGTCCGCCTCTCCGTAGCCGAACTCGCCCGACTGTGACATTGTCTGCATCAGGACGGTCCGATCGGATGTCACTCGGAACTGAGCATCGGCTGTCAGTCGGGGGTTAAACGGCTTCTCCCACTGGCCCTTGAAATACACCGCGTTGGTCAGCACCAACCGCGACCCTTGGTTCACGGCCCCAGGCTGTAGAAGTTCCTTGATCCGATCCTGGGTCTTCTCTTCCACCCAGTGGTTGATAGCTTGCCGTGCGGCCTCGGGATCAGCGATGAAGTCCACCTCGCGGAAGCCTGCGCCGTAATTCGTCCTGGTCAGTTCGAGGAACTCCGGGCGGAAGGGGAACCCTTTCTGCCCCCACAGCGCATTGGCGACGTTCAACTCGTGCTGCTTGTCCTTGCCGCCCTTGAGTTGGTACGCCGTCGCGCCGAAGGCCGGGTGCAGCCGCTCGTCGGGCAGGGCGAAGTGCAGAACCTTCCGCATCTCCTCGGCGGTCTTGCCGCGCGCCCCAGCGTAGGTCATCGCCAGCGCCGTGCGGACGCTGTATGGCGAGAAGATGAGGTTCCCCTGCTCCTTCTCCGCGAGCTTCTTGTACAGGTCGACCGCAAAGGCGTTGTTCCCGTCGGCCAGCGCCTTCAGGTCTTCGGCCGACGCGGTCGGGGCCGGCTCTTCCGGTTCAGGTGCCGGCTGGGGCGCTCGCGTGGAACAAGCCCCGGCGCAAACAGCGAGAACGGCGACGGCGAGCCAGCGCGTGTTCATGGGATCTCTCACGACGGGCGAACGAACGCGGAGGAGTTGAGCGTCCGATCGGGTTGAAGTGAACGGAGATGATGGTAGTTGACCAAATCCGATCGATCAATCCGAAAAGAGAACGCGAAGACGAAGCGGCGGGCGGCACACCATCCCGGCAACGGGACCGACCGCCGAAGAAATGGGGAACGCGAGACCCGTGAGCAGGTCGCGCCAAACGCGGTTTGCGTTCGGCGCCAACGGGCATCACGAGGTTGACCGCCCCAAGCGCCGAAAGCGATGCGTCCCGAGAGTCTCGCAACGAGCGTTCCCGACACCGCGATGTCACTTGTGACGCGGATGACGATGAATTAGCATCGCGTTACCATGTTGAAGAACGACCTCGCGGGCAAAACGGCCCTGGTGTGCGGCGGTTCGCAGGGGATCGGACTGGCCGCGGCCCGCGAACTCGTCGCCCGCGGAGCCACGGTCACTATCGTGTCGCGGTCCGGGCCGCCGGCCGAAGACCACTTCGCGTTCCTCCGCGCCGACCTCGAAAAGATCGAGGACCTGATTCCCGCGCTGGAACGGCAGCTCCAGCGGCCGCCGGCGTTTCACATCCTCGTGAACAACAGCGGCGGCCCGCCGCCCGGCCCGATCGTGGACGCGACCGCCGAGCAGCTCCTCGCCGCGTTTCGGCAACACCTCCTCGCGTCGCACCTGCTGACGCAGTGGGTCCTCCCCGGGATGAAGGCGCACGGCTACGGCCGCGTCATCAACGTCATCTCGACGTCGGTGCGCGAGCCGATCCCGGGTCTCGGCGTCTCGAACACGATCCGCGGCGCGACGGCCTCGTGGGCGAAGACGCTCGCGCGCGAGGTGGGCAAGTTCGCCGTCACCGTCAACAACGTCCTGCCGGGCGCGACGCGAACCGCGCGGTTGAAAGCGATCGTCCAGCGCAAGGCGGCCGCGGCGGACGTGGCGCCCGAGGAGATCGAGGCGCAGATCCGCGCGGAGATCCCGCTGGGACGGATCGCGGAGCCGGCCGAGGTCGGGGCGGTGATCGCGTTTCTGGCGTCGCCCGCGGCCGGGTACATTTCGGGCGTCAGCGTCCCGGTGGACGGCGGGAGGCTGCACGGCATCTGACCGCGAGCGGCTCCGGAACCGCTCGCAAGGTCGAATGACCCTTCCGCCCGTTCGCGCCCCGCGGTACACTTCACCCCAACGCTCCTTCCCGCGCCCGCGGAGGTGTTGCCGTGACCCGACCCGTCGTCCTCCTTGTGTTCGCCGCCTCGCTCCTGACGTTCTCCGCCGGCACCGACGCCGCACCGGCCGACCCGGGCGCTCCGCCGAAGGTCGAGCCGAAGAAGGGCGGCGGGTTCGAGGGCCGCACGAAGGAGGGGAAGGCGCGGCTCCTGAAGGAGTTCGGCGGCAGCATCGAGGGCGAGGAGGCCGTGATGCTCGGGCTGGCCTGGCTCGTGCAGATGCAGAAGCCGGACGGCAACTGGCAGTACGACGGCGGCCCGCACAGGAACGACCTCGCCGCGGCCACCGGGATGGCGGTACTCGCGTTCACAGGCGCCGGTCAGTCGCACAAGGAGGGGCGCTACAAGCAGACCGTGCAGGCCGGCGTGGACTGGCTCGTCGCCAACGTCGACATGAGTCAGGGGGGCGAGCGCGGCAAGTTCCGGACGATCACCAACATGTACTCTCAGGGGATCGCGAGCCTCGCGCTGATCGAGGCCTACGGGATGACGAAGGACCCCAAGCTGAGGGACGCGGCGCAGGCGGCGGTGGACTACATCCAGAAGGCACAGGGGCGTAACGGGAGCTGGGGCTACACGGCGGGCACGGACAACGACACGTCCATCCTCGGGTGGCAGATCCAGGCGCTGCACGCGGCCCAACTGACGCAAGACCTCGTCGTCGATCAGAAGGTGATCGACAAGGCGATCAAGTTCCTCGACTACGTCAGCGGCCGGGGGCAAAACAAATCGACCTACGGGTACGGAGGCCCGCCCGGCCAGCCCGCCACCGCGCTGACCGCGATCGGCCTGCTGTGCCGGTACTACGTGGACGGGTGGCGGCGCGACACGGCGGGGTTCGCCGAGGGATCGAAGGGGCTGATGCGGCGCGCGCTGACCCCGACCACCGGCCGACAGGTCGACCTCTACTACTACTGCTACGCGACGCAGGTGGTCCGCTTCTACGGCGGCGAGGAGTGGAAGACCTGGAACGAAGGCCCGGAGAT
>JAFKJJ010000150.1 GCA_017306025.1 Planctomycetota bacterium | reverse complement strand
GGGTCAGGTACACCAGGGCGGTGTTGAGGGCGTGGAGGAGGAGGTTCGTCAGGTGAAAGCCGGCCGAGTTCGCCCCCCAGGCTGCGGCGTCGAGTTGGAGCGAGACCCAGGTCAGCGGGTGCCAGTTGGCCGCGTAGAAGGTGGTGGCCGCCCACCAGAGATTTTCGGGGGTCGGACCGCCGAGGACGTGAGGGTTCCCGTAGACGTACAGGTGGTCGTCGTAGTTGACGAAGTCGAACCGGACCGTCGGCGCGTAGGCGCCGGCCGCCAGGCCGGCCAGCGCGAGCGCAACGACGAGGTCCGGCCGGGCGAGGCGGTGCGGCGAGAACCGGGACATCCGCTCACCCGGGCAACAGGTCCTTCACCACCTCTTGCTCTTGCTGCAACTCCTCCAGCGACTTCTTGAACTTCTCCTGGCCGAAGGCGTCGAGCTTCAGCCCCTCGACCACCTTCCAGTTGCCGTCGCCGCTCGCCGTGCAGGGGTAGCCGAACACGAGGCCCGCGGGCACGCCGTACTCCCCCTTCGAGACGATCGCTGCGCTGGTCCAGTCCCCGGCCGAGGTCCCGCGCACCAGGCTCTTCACGTGGTCGATCGCGCCGTTGGCCGCGGAGAACGACGACGACACCTTCGTCGTGTCGATGATGAACTTACCGCGCTCCTGCGTCTGCGGGACGAACGTGCTTTCGAGCCACTGGCGGTCGGTGATGACGCTCGTCGCCGGCTTGCCGCCGATCTTGGCGTTGGTGAAATCGGGGTACTGCGTGTTCGAGTGGTTGCCCCAGATCGTGACGTTCGTCACCTGGTCGTTGGTGACGCCGGCCTTCGCGGCCAGGGCGGAGACGGCGCGGTTGTGGTCGAGCCGTGTCATCGCGTGCCAGCGGTCCGCGGGCACGTCCTTTCCGTTCCGGTAGGCGATCAGGCAGTTCGTGTTGCACGGGTTGCCGACGACCAGAACGCGCACGTCGGAGGCCGCGTTCTTGGCAATCGCCTGCCCCTGGCCCACGAAGATCGGGCCGTTCTTGCGGATCAGGTCCTTGCGCTGTTCGCCCGGCCCGCGCGGCGCGGCGCCGACGAGCAGGGCGTAGTTGCACCCCGCGAACGCCTTGTTGGCGTCGTCGGTGATGACCACGTCCTGTAGGGTGCTGAAGCCGCAGTCCTGCAACTCGTACATCGCGCCTTCGAGGTTCTTCATCGCGGCGGGCAGTTCGAGCAACTGAAGGATCACCTTCGTTTCGGGGCCGAACACCTCGCCGGACGCCAGCCGGACGATGAGGCTGCTCGAAACTCGACCGGCCGCACCGGTCACGGCCACGCGAACGACTTTGGACATGGTGAACTCCGGGCGGCGGCTCGACGGCCGCCGGGTGAGGGATAGGGTGTTGATCTACGCGCCCGGTGTGTACGAGCAAGAGCGGGGGATGCGGAGCAGAAGTGAAATCGGGCCTCCGGACAGACCGGAGGCCCGAGGGGCGTTGAACGCGGCGCCGATCACGGATCGTTCGGCAGGACCTCGCCGCCGGAGCGGCTGTGGATCACGGCGATAAACGCCAGGGTGACGCTGTCCTTGAGGAACCGCACCGAGCCGTCGCCCATGGCGGCGTGGGCGCCGCCGGTGTGGAACCCGTAGATCTCGTTGTCGCTGGACCCGTTGACCGCGGCCGGGCCGGAGCCCTGGGTCCCGGCGGCCGGGTCGGCCCCGCCCACGCCGAACCAACTGTCCTGGTCGCCCCACCCGCCGGCCGCGCCGTTCCCGTCACGGTCGGCCCCGATCTTGGCGCCGCCGCGGCCGTACCGGAACGGCCGGCCGGCGTCCTCGACGAACAGGAGCGTGTTGCTCGTGCCGTCGGTCACCGCGATGAGCGGGTTCGTCTTGTTCTTCTCCAGGATGCCCGGCACGCCGGTGGGGATCGCCTGCGAGCCGATGCTCGCGGTCACCCACGTGCCGCTGACACCGCTGATCGCGGTGTAGTCGGTCCGCCCCATGCGGATTTGGGTCACCCCGCTGGGCAGGGTCGCGTACTTGCCGGAGGGCGTGTTGTACACGATGGTCGGGTCGAGCGGGGCGGCCGGGCACATGAACGTCTTCACCGGGTTGGTGAACGCCGGGAAGTTGGTCACCGCGTACCCGTCCACCTGGAGGTTGATCTGGTTGGCCAAGTTGCCCTGCTCGATGTACGGCAGGATGAACGTGAGGCAGAAGTGGTTCGGGGCCTTGGTGTAGCTGGCGTCGGTGTACAGCGGCGGGAACGCGTTGTTCGCCGACTCGTAGTTGTGCGCGGCCAGGGCGATCTGCTTCATGTTGTTGCTGCACGACATCCGGGCGGCCGCGGCCCGCACCTTTTGAACGGCGGGCAGCAGCAAGCCGATGAGGATCGCGATGATCGCGATCACTACCAACAGCTCGATCAGCGTGAAGGCGACACGAACGGGCCGGGCGGTTCGCATGACATGAGTCCTCGAAAGGGAAGAAACGGCCTGAAAAAAGTCGCACGGCGGAGCGGCTACTTGTCCGTTCGGATGCCGCCGGGCGGGTCCTTCGGGGCCGGGCCGGAAGGTGCGGTCAGACTGATGTCGGGGAGCAGGTTGTCCTTCGCCTCGACCGTGGCCTTGATCTTGGAGGCCGCGGCCTTGTCGTACGTCCCGCGCAGCAGGTCGGGGCGCCCGCCGTTGCCGTCCGGGGCCTTGCTCATGTCGGGCCACACGACGGTGATCACGTACTCGCCGGTCTGCGCCCCGTCGCCGTCCTTGACGGTCGTCACGGTGAACGTCCCGTCCGGGCCGCACTTGCCGTAGGGCACCGGCTCGTTCGGGTTGGTGCGGTCCTTGCGGTGCAGGAACACGATCGCGTCGCCCGCGGGCTTCCCGTCGACGCGGATCGAGCCCTTGACCGGGTACAGCTTCGGTCCCGAGTCGCACCCGGCCGCCAGCGCCGCCGCGGCCGCGAACACCGTCAGCATCACGTTTCGCATCGTTGGGTCCCGCCGTCTGGTCTGGTAGATAAACCGATTGTGTGCAGTACAGATGGCCGCAGAATGTGTAGTTCACTTAAGCGAGATGATAGTAACAGAACCGAGCCGTGAATTGGAAGATCGGATGAAGAATTTGATGTAACGGCTGCCGCGGTGCGGCGGCGGTACTGGAATCAGCGGCGGCGCCCAATACCGTAATGAGTGAACGCGCAATCCGGCGCCCGCGGTTCGTTCACCGCACCGAGAGCCGGAGCCACAGCGAGTGAGGAGACAGCGATGCCAATCAAGGTCGGTATCAACGGGTTCGGGCGCATCGGCCGGCAGGTGTTCCGGGCCATGTCCGAAATGGGCGCGCTCGGCAAGGAACTGGAAGTGGTCGCGGTCAACGACCCGATGCTGAGCGCCGACAACCTCGCGTACCTGCTCAAGTACGACTCGACGCAGGGGCGGTTCAAGGCCGACGTGAGCGCCAAGAGGTCCCCCGGCGCCGCCGAGGACGACATCATCGTCGTCAACGGGCGCGAGGTGAAGGCGCTGGCCCTCAAGGTGGCCCCGGACCAGCTCCCCTGGAAGGACTACGGCGTCGAGTACGTGCTGGAGAGCACCGGCCTCTGGACGGACGCCACGAAGGCCAAGGGCCACATCGCCGCCGGCGCCAAGAAGGTCATCATCTCCGCCCCGGCGAAGGAAGAAGACATCACCGTCGTGATGGGCGTCAACAGCGACAAGTACGACCCGGCCAAGCACAACGTCATCTCCAACGCGAGCTGCACCACCAACTGCCTGGCGCCGGTCGTCCACGTGCTCCTCAAGGAGGGGTTCGGGATCGACGAGGGGCTGATGACCACCATCCACGCGTACACCGCGACGCAGAAGACGGTGGACGGTCCGGGCGGGAAGAAGGACTGGAAGGGCGGCCGGGCGGCGGCCATCAACATCATCCCCAGCAGCACCGGCGCCGCGAAGGCCGTGGCGCTGGTGTGCCCGGAGGTGAAGGGTAAGCTCACCGGAATGGCGTTCCGCGTCCCGACGCCGACCGTCTCCGTGGTGGACCTGACCGTCAAGACGGCGAAGGCCACCAGCTACAAGGAGATCTGCGAGGCGATGAAGAGGGCCAGCGAGACGTACCTCAAGGGCGTGCTGGCCTACACCAACGACGAGGTCGTGTCGAGCGACTTCATCCACGACCAGGCGTCGAGCGTCTTCGACGCCGGCAGCGGCATCGAGCTGAACAGCAAGTTCTTCAAGCTCGTCTCGTGGTACGACAACGAGTGGGGCTACAGCTGCCGCTGCGTCGACCTGATGAAGTTCATGGCGAGCAAGGGCTGACACGGTCCGCGGCTGGCGGCGGGACAAGGGCGACGGGCACGGAATCCGGCGATTTCGTGCCCGTCGCCCTTGTCCGCGCCCGGATTTGCACCGTATAGTGCAACAAGCCCACCTCCGGTTCGCCCGTAACCCTCTCCCCACGGGTCTTGATGTTCGCGTCTTCCGCTCTCCACCGGCAATGTGCCGGTCGGCCTCGTCGCGCCTTTACTCTCATCGAACTGTTGGTGGTGATCGCGATCATCGCGATCCTGATCGGCCTGCTGCTTCCCGCCGTCCAGAAGGTTCGTGAAGCCGCCTCGCGGATGAAGTGCCAGAACAACCTCAAGCAGCTCGGCACCGCCGTCCACAACTACGCGAGCACCCTCGGCGACAAGCTCCCCCCGCTGCGGGCCGGGTACGGCGCGTCGTTCCAGTACGGCGGGTGGTGGCACTTCTCCCTCTTGCCGTACATCGAACAGGACGCCATCTACAAGGCCGGCGTCGCCTACTGCGTTGCGAACAGCGGCAACACCAGCCTGAGGAACAACAGCTACTCCGGGGTCGTGGGCACCGGTACGATTCAGACCGTGAACGTGCCCGGCTTCCAGTGCCCGTCGGACTCGACCTACACGGGGTCCGGCCCGTCGACCAACGCCGGCTGGGCCGGGACCAGCTACGGGGCCAACGCCTCCCTGTTCGGCGGCGTGTCGATGAACGGCTCCCGCATGCCGCAGTACACGATCGGGAACATTCCGGACGGCACGTCGAACACGATCATGGCGGCCGAACAGATCGCCGGCTGCAAGAACGGCAGCAACAACTACGCCCGGCTGTGGACGGTGACCTGGGACGATCAGAGCTGGAACCCGGAGATCGCCTTCCAGACGGGCGACGCGACCTGGAACCAGCCGCCCCAGACCGGGGTCACGGTCGGGCTGGCGAACTGCGACCGCGCCCGCAGCCAGGCGCTCCACTCCAGCGTCGCCAACGCCCTCCTCGCGGACGGGAGCGTGCGCGGGTTGAACGCCGCGATCAGCCAGCTCACGTGGCAGTACGCGGTCCTGCCGGCCGACGGCATGCCGATGCCGAGCGACTGGTGAGCCGCCGGCCCTTCGACGGCCGCTACGAGAACGGGACCGGCGCCCCGACTTCGGTCGGGGCGCCGGTCCCGTTCTCGTAGCGGCCGGAGTTGTCGCCGCCCCCGCCGTGCGACCGTACATTAGCACGGGAGAGTAACGCCCCGCGGACCTCTGGTGCAGTCATGGCGAAGAAGACGCTGGCCGACCTCGGCGACCTGAAGGGCAAGAAGGTTCTCGTCCGCGTGGACTTCAACGTCCCGCTCGACAAGAAGACCGGCGCCGTGAAGAACGACCGGCGCATCCGGGCCGCGCTGCCCACCGTCAAGCACCTGCTCGACGCGGGCGCCGCGGTCGTCGCGATGAGCCACCTCGGCCGGCCGGAGAAGGCCACCCCCGACGAGCGCAAGAACCTCACGACGGACAAGGTCGCCGCGAAGTTCGGCGAGCTGCTCGGCGTGCCCGTGAAGAAGGCGGCCGCCGACGTCGTCGGCCCGGCGGTGAGCGCCGCGGCCGCCTCCCTCAAGCCG
>JAFKJJ010000149.1:5928-8143 GCA_017306025.1 Planctomycetota bacterium | reverse complement strand
GTGTTCTTCATGCTCGCGGTGCTGTCGAGCGAGGTGTTCGGGATCGTGCTGGCGGGGTATGCGTCGGCCAGCAAGTGGTC
The DNA here is from genome assembly GCA_017306025.1 of Planctomycetota bacterium. GTDB lineage: Bacteria > Planctomycetota > Planctomycetia > Gemmatales > Gemmataceae > Gemmata. Next base: position 8,063 of record JAFKJJ010000149.1, on the reverse strand, counting down.
GCTCTTCGGCGGCGTGCGCGAGGCCGCACAGGTCGTCAGTTACGAGGTTCCGCGGGCGATGTGCGTGGTCGTTCCGATCTGCGTCGCGGGCACGCTGAACCTGAACACGATCGGGCGGCAACAGGTGGGGTGGTTCTGGGAGTGGAACGTGTTCCACGACCCGTTCACGTTCGTCGCGTTCATCGTGTTCTTCATTACCGCGGTCGCGAGTTGCAAACGCGCGCCGTTCGACCTCGCCGAAGCCGAGAGCGAACTGGTGGCCGGGTTCCACACGGAATACAGCGGCATCCGCTGGTCGTACTTCTTCCTCGCGGAGTACGGCAGCATGTTCGCGGTGAGCGGCCTGGCCGCTCTGCTCTTCCTGGGCGGCTGGCACACCGGGTTCCTGACGTTCGAGCCGAGCGCGGAGTTCGGCTTCTGGTTAGGGAACCTGCTCAACATCGTGGTGTTCGTGGGCAAGTGTTGGGCGCTCGTGCTCGTGATGATCTGGATGCGCTGGAGCCTGCCGCGCATCCGCATCGATCAGGTGATGATGACCTGCCTCAAGTACTTCCTGCCGATCAGTTGCGTTCTCCTGGTCGGCGTCTGCGTGTGGCAGTTGCTCGTGCCGGGGCCGATCACGAACGTGGTGAAGCACGTCCTCGCGATCGGGTGCGCGGTGGGGGCGCTCGCGGTGTTCGCGAGCCTGTTCCGCCCGCCGCCCAAGTCCGCCCCGGCCGGTACGCTCCCCGGCGCGGACCCTCTACGCGCCGTACTCGGACCTCCTCGCCGAGCACCTGCCGGCCAAACTGTTCCTCAACCGGGAGTGGCGCGCGACCGGCGAACTCCCGCTCTGGAATCCACATCACTTCTGCGGGTCCCCGTTCGTTCACGACATTCAGATCGGCGTCTTCTACCCGCCGTACGCGGTGACGTACCTCGTTCCCGAAAGTGCCGTCGGGTCCGCCGTCAGTTGGGTGATCGCACTACACGTCCTGTTGGCGGGAGTGTTGGCGTTCGTCTACGCGCGCTCGCGTGAGCTGAACGAAACCGGAAGCCTCGTCGCGGCGGTCGGGTTCATGCTGTCGTCGAAGTGGCTGACGCACCTGCTCCCGGCGGGGCACGCGGTCACCATCGGTCTGGCGTGGCTGCCGCTCGTGCTGCTGTTCGTCGAACGCGCGGTTGCGAACCGGAGCGCGTGGGCGGTTCTCGGCGCGGGGGTCGCGCTCGCGCTCCTCGGACTAGGCACCCACCCGCAGTGGGCGTTCTACGCGGGGGTGTTCGCCCTCGCGTGGACGTTCCCCGCGGAGCGGGCGCGGCTCGTGCGGTGGGCCGCGTGCTGGTGTATCGCGGGCGCGCTCGCGGCACTGCTCGGAGCGGTGCAGTTGTTCCCGACGTTGGAAGCCGCGCGGTGGTCCGCGCGGAGCGGCGGGCTGGACGCGATGGGCACGCTCACCGTCGGGATTCACACGCTGTTCGCACTCGTCGGGCCGTCGCGGGCGTACGCGCCGCCGCAATCGTGGGAGATACAAGGGATCTTCGGGCTGTTCTGGCTCGGCGCCGCGACCGCGGCGCCGCTGCTCGCGCCGCGGTGGAAGTGGCCGTTCGGCGTGCTGTGTGGGCTGTTCGTGTTCGCGCTCGGCGGCGCGGTGCTGGTCGACTGGCTACCGGGGTTCGACCTGTTCCGCGTGCCGACGCGAATGCTCGTCGTGGCGACGTTCCCGGTGGCGGTTCTCGCCGGCGCGGCCACGGACGCGATCACGCGCGCCCGGTGGTCGCACGATTCGCGGCTGGCGCTCTCGCGCGGGTTTCGCCGGGCCGTGCTCGTCGCGGGTCTGCCGACGGTGCTCGGGCTCGCGTTCTCCGGCGGCCCCATTTCGCGCGCGTTCGTCGCGTTCTGCGTCGCGCTGGTCGTTTCGCTCGTCGTGTTCGTGCGGCTCCTTCAACCCAGCCGGACGTCCGAACGGGCGCGAACGGCCGTCTGGTGCGGAATCCTGCTCGCGGATCTGATCGCACCGATCGCTACGCTCCCGGAGGTGCGCCCGCAGTCGGAACTGTACCCGTCGTCGCCCGCGATGGACCGACTGGCCGCGCAGTCGGAACCGATGCGCGTGCTGGACTGGGACACCGGCGCGGAAGACGCCCGCGCGTCGTTC
>JAFKJJ010000149.1:0-5897 GCA_017306025.1 Planctomycetota bacterium | reverse complement strand
GACGCCCGCGCGTCGTTCCTGGGCGTCGGCGCGCCACAGGCGATGGTCCGCGGCGTCTCGACGCCGCGCGGGTACAACCCGCTCGACGTGCGGCACTACCGCGAGTTCCTCGCGTTCGTCGTGAACGACCCGCGCCCGGTCCGCGGGAACAGCCCGTATACGCAGCAGGTGGTTCCGAACTTCGAGGTCGGCAACCCGGAACTGTTCCGGTTGCTCGCGGTCACGCACCGCGTCGCCCCGGAGGACGCCCCGCCGCTGCCCGGCACGTGGAAGCCCGTCCTCACCGACCCCGCCCCGCCGGCATCGCCCCCACTGTTGCCCGCATCGCCCGAACGGCTTCCCGCGCACACGTTGACCGAAGCCGTTGACCCGCGGGGCCGCGCGTGGATCGTTCCGCGCGCCGAACCGATGCCCGCGGACGGCGCACTCGACGCACTCAAACAGAACGACTTTTCCCGCACGGTTCTCGTCACGAGTGACGCCGCGTTCCCGCCCCCGAGCGGCTAGAAACCCGGCCCGGCACGAATCGTAGAATACCGACCGAACCGCGTCGCCCTCGAACTCGACGGAACGGGCGGGTGGCTGGTGCTCTCGGACGTGTGGTTCCCCGGCTGGACGTGCCGCGTGGACGGCGCCGAAGTGGAGGTGTATCGCGCGAATCACGCGTTTCGCGCGGTACCGGTTCCGGCCGGGGCGACGCGCGCGGAGTTCGTGTTCGCGCCGCGATCGTACCGCGTCGGGTGGTGGGTGAGCGCGTGCGCGCTTGCGGGGCTGGTGACGGTTTCAGTCGTGGGGCTGGTGCGCTACACCTTTACCCGTTCTCCGAACCGCTCCTGAAGCACGCCCGCGCCCCGCGCGGTGATCGCGTTGTCGCGCAGGCTCAGTTCGCGCACGTCGCCCAGGTGCGGCGACGCGGCCAGCGCCCGCGCGCCGGGATCGCCGATCCGGTTCTTCCACAGGTCGAGGTACGTCAGGTTCGCGACGCCCGGCGACGCGGCCAGCGCCCGCGCGCCCGCGTTGCCGATCCGGTTGTCGCGCAGGATCAGTTCCGTGAACGGCGCGAGGTGCGGGCACTGCGCGAGCGCCTCCGCCCCCGCGTCGGAGATCGCGTTCATCGAGAGGTTCAGCCCCGGCCCGACGAGCCGCTCCAACAGCGACGATTCTGCCACCGCCGCGACCCCGCGGTCCCCGATCCCGGTGTTCTGGATCTCCAGGACGGTCAACCGCCCCGCCAGCGGCGACGCGGCCAGCGCGACGAGTCCGTCGCACCCGAAGTGATTGCGGAACGCGACCAGCGCCGTCAACTGTCGGAGGTGCGGCGAGCCGACGAGCAGCCGGAAGCCGTCCGGGCCGAGGTCGCAACCGGACACGTCGAGCGCCGAGAGGCTCTCCAGCGGCGCGCGCGCGAGGAACGCCGCGCTCGCGTCGTCGATCGTCGCCCGGACGGACAGCCGCCGCAAGCCAGCAACGTTCGCCTCGACCATCGCCCGGAGCGCGCCGGCCTTGATCGCCGGCTGGTACATCCGGAGCGTCCGGACCAGACCGAAGTTCTCGGACCGCAGCAACCGTTTGCAGCTTTTCGCGTTCAAGGATTCCGGCCGGGGGCCGCCGATCCGCATCGTCGGGCGCGGCTCCGCACCGAGCGCGTACCGCACGCCGAGGTACGGCCTCATCGCGTCGGGAACCCGTAGCCGTTCGAGCGCGGAGAGCCCGGCGACGTCGACCCCGGCCTCTTCCACCCACGCGGCCGGTGGCGAGGCGAACCACGCGGCGAATTCGGCGTCGTCGAGTTCTTCCGGGTAGAGTTCGACCGTCAGAAGTCCGCGGTGGAACCTCCAGCCGCTGTTGGTGGCGAGCGGGTCGAAGTCCGGGGTCGGCCGCGCGGCAGCCAGATGGGCCGCGAACCCGAACGCCGGCCGCCGGCGCGTGTCCCAGAGCCGCCGGGCGAGGGTCCCGAGCCACCGGGCGGCGTTCGCGGCGAGGAGGCGCGCCTCCTCGCCGCGAAGCTGCGCGAGCCGGCCGATGTCGCACGTCGGCCTGGCGAGTTCGACCTGCACGCGGATCAGAGCGGCACGGGCGCGGGCGTCGTCGGCCGGGAGGCCCGCCGAATCGGCGTTCTCGTCCAGCCAGTCCGCGAGGACGAGCCGCGGGGTGTCGTCGGCGGGCGCGGCCCGACAGCCCGACAGGAGCGCGAGCAGGTCGGGGTTCAGCGGCGACGCGGCGGGACGTGGGGGCACCTCAACCTCCAGGCCGGACCGTGGACCGGGCGAACGAGTTCCGCGATTTCTTCTTGCGACCGGACGCGGGACGGCTTATCCCTATTCTGTCCATCACCGAACCTCGACCCTCTCCCACCCACCCGCGCGATGTCGCTACCCGTTATTTTGTTCGCCGTCGTGGCCGCCGCAACGTCGGTTTCCGCCGTCGGGGTGGTCGCGTCGCGGAACGTGGTGCGCATGGCGGTGTGGCTGCTGTTCACCCTGATCGGCGTCGCGGTGACCTATTTCCTGCTCGGCGCCGAGTTCGCCGGGGCGGCTCAGCTCATCGTCTACGTCGGCGGAACGCTCGTTCTGGTCGTGTTCGGGGTGATGCTGACCGCCCACGGCCCCTTGCGCGAACTTCGCACCCGGCGCGCCGAATGGATCGTGGGCGGCGCGCTCGGCGCGTGCCTGTTCGTGCTGATTGCCGCGGTGTCGCTGAAGCTCGGTTCGCCCCCGGCGCCGGACGAACCGCTGCCCGGCACGGGTCCGCTCGGCCTGAGCTTCCTGGGGGTGACCGAAACCACCCCGACCGCTCCGGTCGGTGGAGTCCCCGCGGAGAAATCACGGATTCGAGCGCCGGTCGCGTACCTCTTGCCGTTCGAAATCGTGTCGGTCCACTTGCTCGTGGTTCTGGTGGGCGCCGCGTACCTGGCTCGCGCGAAACGGCGGGTGAAACCGTGAACGAAATCGGACTGACGCCGTTTTTGCTCCTGAGCGCGTTCCTGTTCGCGTGCGGCGTCACGTGCGTGGCCACGAAGCGCAACGCGATCGGCATCCTGATGGGGGTCGAACTGATCCTCAACGCCGCGAACGTGAACCTCGTCGCGTTCGCCCGGTTCAACGCCGCGTTCCGGCTCGAAGGGCAAGTGTTCGCGCTGATGGTCGTCGTGCTGGCCGCGGCCGAGGCCGCGGTCGCGCTGGCGATCATCCTCAACTTTTACAACAACCACGCCACCGTGGACGTGGACGAGGCGAACGACCTCAAAGGTTAGCCCCGTGTTCGATTGGCTCTCCGTTCCCGGTCGGCTGTACGTCCTCGGCACGCTGTTGCCGCTGGGCGCGTTCGCGCTGTTGCTCGTCGCGGGCGGGTTGCGGGCGCTGTGCCGCCCGTTCCGACAACAGGGCGGTCTGGCGGCCTCGGTGTACTGGGCGCTCGGCGGTGACACGCCCCCCCGCGGCGGCGCTTACTTCGCGACCGCGTTCATGGGTATCAGCGCGGTCGTCGGCGTCACGGGTCTGGTACTGCTCCTCAACGACCACACGACCGGGGCCGAACGCGCCGCGCGCTGGGGCGAGCGCGTCGACTGGCTCCGGCTCGGACCGCTCGACTCTGCCGCCCCGCCGACGTGGGAGAAGCAGCGCGAGGCCGACCCGAGCCGTCCCACCCCGCCGACCGCGCTCGCCCTGGAACTCGGTTACAAGATCGACCACCTCACGGCCGTCGTGTTCGCGATGGTCACGGTGATCGGCACGCTGATCTTCGTGTTCTCGCTCGGCTACATGAAGGACGAGACGCAGGAGAAGGTCGAGGATCACGAGGTCGACGAGCAGACGCCCGCGCGCCGCGGCCCGGGGACGACGCACCACGACGCGCACGCGTCCGGAGCGGCCGGCCATCCGCCCGCGGACCACGCCCCCACCGAACACGAGCACGCGCACTTCGCGCGCCGCGGGCGGTTCGGCCGGTTCTTCCTCTACCTGTCGCTGTTCTGCTTCTCGATGCTCAACCTGGTGATCGCGGACAACTTGTTTCAGGTGTTCGTGAGCTGGGAACTCGTCGGCGTGTGCTCGTTCTTCCTCATCGGCTTCTACTACGAGCGCCCCAGCGCCGGCCGCGCCGCGAACAAGGCGTTCATCGTCAACCGGGTCGGCGACGCGGGGTTCCTGATCGGCATCCTCATCGCCTGGACGTACCTGGGCACGCTGAACTTCGAGGAGATGAACCGTCGCGTGCGGTCGCCGGCCGCGGACAGTCACGGGAAACTCGCGCTCGCCGAGCAGTTCGTCCGCGTCAACCCCGTCGAGCAGAAGGGCCGGCCGGGGAAGCCGCAATTCGCACTGCCGCCGAAGGACGACCCGACCCCGGGTTCGTACCTCGCACTCTTTCCGCTCGCGTGGGAGGAACCGACCCACTACGACGGCATCCGGTACGGCGGCCACCGCGGCGGGAAGGTTTCCGCGCCCGCGACGACCACCTACACCGACTTCGGCGCCATACCGTACTACCTGTTCGTCGTGATGGGGGTCGGGATCTTCCTGGGCTGTGCGGGCAAGAGCGCGCAGGTGCCGTTCCAGACGTGGCTCCCCGACGCGATGGAAGGCCCGACGCCCGTTTCCGCACTGATCCACGCGGCCACGATGGTGGCGGCCGGGGTGTACCTCGTCGGGAGGTGCCACCCGCTGTTCGCGCCGGAGGTGCTCCTCACCGTCGCGTACATCGGCGCCGCGACGCTGTTCATCAGCGCGACGATCGCACTGGTTCAGACCGACATCAAGCGCGTGCTCGCGTACTCGACGTGCAGCCAGCTCGGGTTCATGATGCTCGCGCTGGGTATCGGCGGGTGGGTCGCGGGGCTGCTGCACCTCGTCACGCACGCGTTCTTCAAGGCGCTCCTGTTTCTGTGCTCCGGCAGCGTGATTAACGGGTGCCACCACGAACAGGACCTGCGAAAGATGGGCGGGCTGCGGTCGAAAATGCCGCTCACGGCCCTCACGATGCTCGTCGGCGTGCTGGCGATCTCCGGCGCGCCGCTCTTGAGCGGGTGGTACAGCAAGGACATGATCCTCTCCGCGGCGCTCGCGTACGCGTCGGTCCACCCCGCGCACGCGCTCCTGTTCGTGCTGCCGGTCGTGACCGCCGGCCTGACGGCGTACTACATGTTCCGACTGTGGTTCCTGGCGTTCACCGGACCCGCGCGCGACCCGCACGTTCACGCCCGCGCGCACGAATCGCCCGCGGTCATGACGCTCCCGCTCGTCGTGCTCGCGGCGTTCAGCGTGTGCGTCGCGTGGGGCTGGCCGCTGTGGAGCGCGGACGCCAGCGCGCTCGGTCACGTGCTGGAAAAGGCCCGGCCGGCGAGCGTCGGCGCCGACTTCATCGCGGAGCACGCGAAGGAGCACGACGTTCACCTGGTCGCGGGGCTCGGCGCGCTCGCGGTGTCCCTGGTCGGCGCCGGGGTCGCGTTCGCGGTGTTCTACCGCAAGCGCCCGGCCCCGGCGCCGACCAAGGACACCGGCCCCGCGTGGTACCGGTTCCTCCTGCACAAGTGGTACTTCGACGAGGCCTACGACGCGGCGCTGGTCGGGCCGACGGTGGCCCTCGCGCACGCGGCGGCCGCCGCGGACAAGCGCTCCACTGAAACGGGGGATGCCAGGCCCCTCCCCCCCGACGGCGGGGCGGAGCCCGCGTCGAGGCGGTTCGACGTCTTCACGCTCGACGGGCTGTTGAACACGATCGGCCAAGCCGCGGGCGCACTCGGCGGACTGCTCCGGGGCGCGCAGACCGGCCGCGTGCGGACGTACGTCGCGGTGCTGGCCTTGACGGCGGTGGTGATGTTGGGGATGCTCGCGGTTCTCGTGAGGTAGGACAGGCCGCCGGCCTGTCGTTCGCTGTGACAGGCCGGCGGCCTGTCCTAC
>JAFKJJ010000543.1 GCA_017306025.1 Planctomycetota bacterium | reverse complement strand
CGCGCCGGCACGCTCGCCGCGACGCGCCCGTTGGCCCCCGCGGTGCAAGAACCGGGCACGGGCGCACCGATCCCGGCGCCGCTCGTGGCGGCGAAGTTCGTCGTCCCGAAGGACGTGCGCGTCACCGCGTACCCCGGTTCACCGATCAGCCGCATGTTCGCCGCGCCGTCGGTCATGGGGCTGCGCCCCGGGTACGCGTACCGCTTCGAGCTGAGCAACCTCCCCTATCACCCCGGCAAAACGCTCTACCCGGAGGTGGAGGTCCGCGGCACACTGGTCCCGCGTCCGGGCATGCGGTACATGGACTACCCGCTGCCCATCACGCTCTCGCAGGCCGACATCGAGAAGGTGCTGAAGGGCGTCGTCATCACGAAGGTGATCTACCTCGAAGACCCCGAGAAGGCGCTGCCCGCGGAGGTCGGCCGCGACGCGCCGGTGGAGATGCCCGACGCCACCGACGACGCGGCGGTGAAATCCGCGGTCGCCAACGGCCGGCTGATGGCGATCGTCCGCGTCGGCAACCTGCGGCCGGCGCCGGAGCAGCTCCGCCCCTACGCGATCGAGGGCACCATCCTGCTCCCGGGCGAGAAGGTTCTGAAGTCGCCGGTGGCGGGGCCGATGTTCCGGTTCTACGCGCAACCGATGTACGACCCGATCATCGGGCCGAAGGGGCCGAAGGAAGAGTGCTTCGTGGACGGCGGGGACAAGGCCAACCCGCTCGGCATCGGGGTGAACGGCGGGATCGGCGGGCTGGACCCGACGGACGTGGGCGTCGAGTACACGATCGGCACCAGGCGCAAGGTGACGACGTCGAACGTGGTGTGCATCTGCTCGCCGCGGTACATGATCCGGCGCGTGGAGATCGTGCCGGGCGGGCTCGACTACCGGGCCGTGCTCGCGGGCAACGTGGGCGTGCAGGGGCCGGGGCTGTTCCTCGACCGCCGCGCCGCGATGGTGGACATCGGCGTGGTGCGGCCGGGCGGCATCGACGGGAGCGTCCGCACGTCGTCGTTCGTGGGCAAGGTGGGGTTGTCGTTCTACCTGGGCAGCACGCGCCCGCAGGTCGTCGGTCAGGTTTCGGGCGTGAAGGTGACCGGCGCGCTGGTCGAGCCGGAGCAACTGACCGCCTACCCGCTGCTGTGCCCGCTGACGGTGACGAAGGCCGTGGACCCGCCGGGTCCGAAGGAGCCGGGCGAGGTGGTGACGATCACGATCAAGTACGCGAACACCGGCAGCAGAGAAATCAGCGACGTCGTGGTGAGCGACAGCCTGAGCGGGCGTCTGGAATACGTCCCGGGCTCGGCGGCGTCGGACCGCGCGTCGAACTTCTCGGCGGCGGAAAACGAGGTGGGGTCAGTGGTGGTGCGGTGGGAGTTGCCCGGCGCGCTGCTCCCCGGCCAGAGCGGCACGGTGAAGTTCAAGGCGAAGGTTCGCTGACCACCTTCAACGAAACGCGATCGGCCGCGGGTCATCGTGACCCGCGGCCGATCGCGTTTCGTGGTACAATCCGGCGGTCGGGTGCGCCCGCTTCGGAGGTTGTGTCGTGGAAATTCCGGTGATCGTCGAGCCGCATGAGGGGGGCTGGCGCGCCCGTTGCCGCCACCCGGTCGACGTGTCCGCGACCGGCGGCACTCGTTACGAGGCCACGCAAGCCCTCGAAGCGATCCTACGCGCCGCGGTAAGCGATCCGTTCACGCTGTTGCCGCTGGAGGTGACGCCGGACAAGCCGTGGATCGCGTCGGCCGGTGCGATTCCCGACGACGACACCACCGACGCGTGGCTCGACGCGATCGCCGAGTACCGCCGTCAGCGCGACGCCGACGACCAGGCGGCGAATTCAGCCTTGCAACCGCCAGTTTGAACTCCAAGCCAGAAATTATCAGAACGCGCGAACCGATTAACAGCGAACTGTTTCTTACTGAGGCAACGCCTTCGAATTCATGCAATTCGAGTGACCATGAGTAATCCGAATCGTTTGAGCGAGCGAGAAATCCTCGTCCTCGTTAATGATTACATCGGTTCATCCGACGGCTATCTCGAAGGCTTCAGTTACGCGAAGCACGAAGAATTCTACGCGCTGTACTGCGATTTCGAAGTCAATGTTCGGGAAAAGCGGAAGTCGTATGGGACGACGCGCAACACGTTCATAGAGATCCTCAGGGAATCGGAACCTGCGGTGCAAGTCCGCATCGTCGAGGGGACCACCCGCTACTTCGAGAGCCGTGACAAAACGGGGCTCTCCGAAACGAAAGCCGTTGCGCGACAGACGCTCCTCACGGCTGTCGCACGGATTCGCGGAGGCCCGGTTGTCACCGCTCCAGACCTCAAGACTGCGAGCGAGACCGTTCGCCAAGCAGTGAGTGATGCAGAAGTCTTGCTCAACAAGCAAGGCCCAAAGAGCGCGGTGGATCGAGTGCACACTGCATTCCACGGCTATCTGAAGGCCCTCTGCCAAGTAGCTAAAGTAGATATTCCTAAGATGAATCCCTCACCGCATGAGTTGTGGGGGTTGCTGAGGAAGTCTTCGGTATTCGGTGATCTGCTTGCGAGCCACCCAGAAAAGGAAGTGTTTGAACGACTTCTTGGGTCTCTCGGTGGAATCGTAACCTCGACGGAAACGCTTCGAAACAAATTGAGTCTGGTTCACCCCAATGAAGAACTGATCCAAACCGACGAAGCTGTCCTTGCGATTGACGCTATGCACACTCTCGTCAATTATCTCTCGCGCAAGTTTCCGCCGAGCTAGCTGTTTCGCTGCAAAGCGGCCGGGATTCACCCCGGCCGCTCGCTACGCGATCACCTCACGCGCTCTCGCGTTCCTTCGCTTCCGCCAGCGCCCGCTCGCGGTCCACGAACCGCACCTTCACCGTCGGGCCGGCGATGTGGTGCAGCAGGTGCTTCGGCAGGTGACAGCGGATCACCACCTCGTTCGTCTCGTCGCGGAACTCCTGACGGTACACCTCCGCGTGCGCGTTCAGGTACGCCAGCACCCGCCCGTTGCCCGCGTCGGTAATCACCTCCGCCTCCGCGAAGTCCTCCGCCAGCGCCTCCATCACCGCGTCTTCCAGTTTGTCGATGCCCTCGCCCGTCAAGCCGCTCACCGCGATTGCCCGCGGGTGGTGAGCTTCCAGGAGCGTGAGCAGCGAACGGTCCGTCAGCTTGTCGATCTTGTTGAGCACCAGGAGGGTCGGCTTCTGGTCGCACTCCAGTTCCTTCAGAACGCCGGTCACGGCACGGATGTGGTCCTCCGCCTGCGGGCTCGACGCGTCCACGACGTGCAACAACAGCTTCGCGTGCCGCGCCTCGGACAGCGTCGCCTTGAACGACGCCACCAGGTGGTGCGGCAGGTCGCGGATGAACCCGACCGTGTCCGACAAGAGCACGCGGCCCCAGTCGCGAATGTGCCACTGCCGCGTGCGCGTGTCGAGCGTGGAGAACAGTTGGTTCTTCACGTACACGCCCGCCTTCGTCAGCGTGTTCATGAGCTGCGACTTGCCGGCGTTCGTGTAGCCGACGAGCGAGATCGTGTGCTCCTCGCTGCGGCTCTTCACCTCGCGCTCCTTGCGCGCGAGCACGGCGTCGAGCTTGTGCTTGAGGTCGCGGATGCGCCCCCCCACGAGCCGGCGGTCGCTTTCGAGCTGCGTTTCGCCGGGGCCGCGGAGACCGATCCCGCCGCCCTTCTGACGCGACAAGTGGCTCCACATCTGCTTGAGCCGCGGGAGCGAGTATTCGAGCTGCGCCAGCTCCACCTGGAGCTTCGACTCGGCCGTGCGCGCCCGCCCCGCGAAGATGTCGAGAATGACCTCGCTGCGGTCGAGCACCTTCACGCCGAGCGCCTTCTCCAGGTTCCGCGCCTGGCCGGGCGACAGGTCGTTGTCGAACACGACCACGTCCGCGTCGGCCGACTCGACAAGCTCCTGGAGTTCGCCGAGCTTGCCCGTGCCGATGTAGGTCGCGAGCTGGACGTCCTGGCGCTTCTGGGTGAGTTCGCCGACGACGGTGGCGCCGGCCGTCTCGGCCAGCCCGCGGATCTCGTCGCACGGGTCGGCCTCGTTCCCCCACGGCCGGTCGGGCAGCGCCACACTGACGAGCACCGCCTTCTCGCTGGCGACCGAGAACTCTTCTCGCTGGTGGTCGAATGCCTTACTGATGGTCACTTCCTCCGGCGCGGGATCGCGCCGATGCATTGTAAACGTGAACGCCGGGCGAATGGAACAGGGTCTTGGCGAACCCCGCCCGTGGGTGGAGTTCGCCTTAAACACCACGGCCCGGCCGGGATTAGACATCCCGGCCGGGCCGCAGGTTCACAACCGTTCAGATTTCTCGCGGTTTACCGCTCGCCACCGGGCAGGAGTGGCACCTTCGGCATGGCGACCTCGCCGCGGCCGGTGAACACCGGGTTGACCGTGACGCTGTACGTCCGCCGGTCGGGGTTGAGCCGGTAGGTCGCGCGGATGTCGGCCGCACCGGCCGCGACCCCCGGCATCCGCATCTCGGCCAGCGGGGCGACGACCGGCAGGGCCGGCCCGTCGGAGGTCGCGAGCGGGGAGGCCAGCGCCGAGCCGGCAGTGCCGAACCCGCCGCTCAGCCCGGAGGTCGAGGGCAGGCCCCCGCCGGTCGTTTCCGCACGGAGGTCCAACGCGTTCACCTCCTCCGCCACGTCCGCCAGCGTCGTCCGCGACCCGCCGTCGAGCCGGATCTCGACCGACTTCGCATCCGACAGGCGCACGTCGATCAGGTCCGTCGACTCCTTCGGCGTGCCCTTGAACTTCGTCACCTTCAGCCGGGCGGTGCCGCCGATGGCCTTGCCGAACGCCTGCTTGACGGTGACGCGGTAGGTGCCGCTGAAGGCGCTCGCGGCGGTGTACACCTCGGAGCGGTCGTTCTGCTGCTCCAGGATGTCGGCCCGCAGCACGCCGCCGCCGGTGGTCCGGCGCTGGGTGGCCGCGCACACCGAGCCGGTCGGCTCCGCGACGATCAGGTCGAGGTCCGCGTTGCCCTGCCACAACAGCTCGATCACCAGGTCGCGCTGGGTCTGCTCGGTGATCGCCGCGGAGAGGGCCGCGGTGTTCTGGCCGGTCGCCCGGAGCCGGGCCTCCAGCCGCGGCAGCCGCTCGTTGGCCTGCTTGTGGTAGTCGATGCCGTCGGTGGTGGCCCAGTCGCGGCGGAGCAGGCCGTTGGCCGCCCACATCACGGCGTCGCTCTTCACGTCGGTGGCGAACTCGGCGTAGGCCATCGCGTTGGCGTAGGGCGTCGGGTCGTTCGGGCTGCACGCGGCCGCCCGCCGACAGAACACCATCGCCTGGTTGTGGTTCTTCAGCCCGGCCTCGGCCTTCGCCGCCTTCAGGTAGGCCTTGGCGCTGGTGGGGTCGAGGTCGATGCCGGAGACGGCCGCCCGCTCCACCTCGGCCGGGGAGCTGTTGCTGGCCGCCTGGAGCGCCACGGCCAGGGCCTCGTGCGCCCAGTCGTCGGTCGCCAGCCCCTTGCGGAGGTTGCCCTTGAGGAGCTCGACCGCCGCGCCCGGCTCGTCGAACTCCATGAGGAACTCGGCACAGGCCACGATCAGGCCCGGGTCGGTCACGGTCCAGTCGATCGCGTTCGACCACATCGTCTTGGGGTCGTTACCGAGCCGCTTGCGGAGCGCGACCGCGTCCGTCTTCGGGTCGGTGATGGTCGGCCGGTCGGCCGCGATGATCGGGGCCGGGGCCGGCGGGCCGTTGACCGCGACCGGGTCCTTCGGCCGGGGCGCGGCCGGGTCCTTCGGCATCGGCGCCGGCTGCGGCGGGGCGCCGGGGCCGATGACCACCGCGCCGCCGTCGGGCCGCCCGCCCGGGGCCGCGCCCACCGCGCCGCCGATCTTGTCCTTGGGGAACTTGATCGAGGTGGCCGGGTGGTACCGGTTCGTCCCGCGGACGATCAGCGCCCGGGCCGGCGGGTAGTAGCCCATCGAGTTCTGCTGTTCGCGGGTCAGGACGGGCGTGTCTTCTTCCATGCCGGGCATCATCGGGACGCGGGCCAGGACCAGGGTCCGCGGGTCCCACTCGCCCTTGGCGACGGTTTCGACGATGAGCTGGATGAGCAGGCCGCTCTGGTCGCCGCCCTGGATGCCGAACTGCCCGCCCAGGTTGCCGAACTGGCCGAGCTGGCCGCCGCCGAACCCGGTGAACCCGCCGCCGAACCCGAGGTTGCCCTGGTTACCGAGCTGCTGGGCCGCCCCCTGGCCGAACGGACCGGCCTGGCCGCCGGCGCCCAGCGCGTTGCCCGCGCCGATGCCGCCCGCCCCCAGCCCGTTCACGCCGCCGAGGAAGTTCTGCTGACCGCCGAAGCTCGCCGCCCCGAAGATGGCCAGCGTCTGGTTCTGGATCGAGAGGTTCTGGAACAGCGTCCGCTGGTTGACCGAGCTGGGGATCGGGATCGCCAGGTCGGCCACCGGGAACACCCGCGTCACCTTCTCCTCCAGCCGCTGCTTGAAGGTGGTGATCTCGATGTAGTCGGGGCGCACGATGTACGTCGCGTTCATCGACAGCAGTATGACGTCGAGGAACGCGCCGAGCTTCAGCCCGCGGAGCTGGGTGGCGGCCAGCTTCGCCTTCTCGTCGCGGATGGCCGGGATGCCCTCGGCCTTGAAGTACTCCTCCATCACGACGAACGTCACCTGGTACCGCTTGGACAGGTCCTGGAGCAGCTCGAACAGCGGGATCTCGTTGATGTTCGTGCCCTCCTTGAGCTGCACCTCGGTGCCCTCGATGACGCTCTTGAGCTGCTTCTGCGACTCGGTCGGGTTGTTGCCGAGCGCGGAGTTCAGGTACGCCTCGCGGCGCAGCCCGGTCAGCTCGCGCCACACGGCGGCCGGCGGGAAGTGGACCGGCGGCTCGTCGGGGTACGGGATGTGCGACTTCTCGGTCTGCATCATCGTGAGCAGGAACCGGTCCTCGCGGAGCCGGACCAGCTCGCGCCACTCGCGCAGCTGGGTGGCCTGCTGGCCGATGATGTAGCTGGCGGTGGCCTGCGGCGGCACGGGCAGCCCCTTGACCACCTTCTCCTGGATCATCAGCTGCGCTTCCTGGTAAGCCAGCTCGTACCGCGCCTGTTGCATCAGTTGCCGGAACTGGTCGATGCGGTTCTTGTCGCGGGCCAGCTCCTCCTGTGCGCGGTCGAACTCGTTGAGCCGCTGCCGGGTGCGGGCGATCGCGGCCCGCTCCGCGTCGGCCTGGCGCTTGATCTCGGCGCCCTTGATGAACACCTCGCGCATCACCCCTTCGAGCTCGGCCACCATCTGCCGGCGGGCGTCGTCGCCGATGCCGTCGTAGGCGAGGATGTCGTCGCGCTGGCGCTTGAGGTCCTGGTACGCCGCGTCCGGGTCGATGCGCAGGAGCTGCCGGCCGCGGCGGATGGTCGCGTCCACGAGCACCCGGTACCGCTGCTCCTCGATCTGCCGCCGCGCGCGGGCCTCCGCGAGCAGGTCGGCGCCGCCCGGCGGGGCCGGCGGACCGCCCGGCGGGGCGGCCACGCCGCCGCCCGGGGCGGGCGGGTCGACGACCGTGCCGGGGTCCTGCACGACCTCGCGGATGCCGGCCGCGTCCACCCGGGCCGCGCCGGTCTTGGCCGCGACCCGCTTGGCGAGTTCGGCCTTCGACAGCTTGCCGGACTTCATCTTGGCGACCAGCGCCGCGCCGGAAGCCGCCTCCCTGTCGGTCGGGTCCACCTTGAGCGCCGCGGCGTACAGCTTGTCGGCCTCGTCGAGCCGGTCCACGCTGACTGCCCACACGGCCTGCGTGAGGAACTCGTTGCGGTACAGCTTCACTTGGGTGCTGGCCAGCGCGAGCACGCGGTCGGCCTGTAGCATCGCCGGCGCTTCCTTGTGCGGCGCGTTGCGCCACTGGTGGAGCATCAGGTTGAGGAAGTAGTGGTCGATCTGCGGCGCGGGCAGCGGCTGGCTCAACTTCAGGTCGATCTTGCGGCCGTTGAGCACCCCGTCGACCGACGCGGTCACGGCCCCGGCGTCCGCCTTGGCGAGTTTGCCCATCACCAGGGTCGGGCGGTCGGTGCGGAGCGGCGGCAGCTTGGTCGGGAACGACTCGCCGACCTCGGGGCCGAACGCCCACCGCTCCGGCTTGACCACCGGAACGTCGAGGGCGGTTTTCAGTCGGGTGATGAACTCGGCCCGCTTGACCGGGGCGGCCAGGTCCTCTTGCACCCGCACGACGGCACCGCCGGTGAGCACCGACAGCCCGTGCAGGTTTTGGGCGTCGAGCTTGAGCCCCAGCGGCACCGCGAAGAAGTACTGGTCGGCGAGGTCCATCCGGTTGCCCAGCGCGAGCCGGTCGGCTTCGGCGACCGGGGCGTAGGCGCTCTCGCCGTCGCCCAGGTACAGCACGACCTGGTGCCGGCCGCGGTTCGGGGCCATCGTGGCGAGGGCCTTCTCCAGGCCCCCCTTGAGGTCCGCGGCGCCGGAGCCGTAATCGACCTCGGTGAGCGCCCGTGCGGCCTCCTGCACGTCGGCCGAGTTGGCCGGCCGGAAGTCCCTCGTCAGCGCCCGGGTCGAGGCCGGGGTGCTGAGCGACCATACGCTGACGCGGTCGTCGGCCCCGAGGCTGGTGCCGAGGGCGGCGACGACGTGCCGGGCCTGCTGGAGCGGGCGGCCGGCCTGGCTGGCGGTCGTGTCGACCACCACCAGGACGTCCCGCGGCCGGGGCGCGGGGGCGGCGACCGTCGGCTGGATCTGCCAGGCGAACAACTTCTCGCCGTCCCGCGGCTGGTAGGTCAGCACGGGCAGCTTGCTGAACTTCGTGGCGGCCAGTTCCTCGGCCAGGCGCCCGCCGTCCGGGCGCCCGTCGGGCACGGGCGCGACGGAAATCGGCGGGGCCGCGCCGGGGCGACCGTCGCCGAACAAGTTGGAGCCGATTGCCGTGAGAGTGGCGGCCACCCCCAACAGCGCCGGCAGAACCCGCAGCCGTTTCAGGAAGGTCATTGCCCAGTCGCTCCTACTGTGGGCCGTCCGGTGAAGCGGTCGGACGGTCCGGACGAGTCCTAACTGTAAGCCGATTGTACGAAACCGCCCCGCGGTCACGCTACGCGAAAGTGGTCGGGCTTCGGTCGCAAGTTCGGGGGGTGCGGTTCTCTGTCGTTGGGCATCTCGCGACACTTTTCAGATACCGGCGCGAGTCCAACAGCAAACAACGAAGAACAAAGGCCCCCGGCCCGAGGCTACCAACCAAATCTAACCGGTGTAACGGTATCCCCGACCGGGCGTTGGCGAGTTCGGCCGATCTCCCGTTCCGGAAGGGAGTTATTGCCCATTTTTCCTGCGAAATCGCGCCAACCGGCCGGGGGATTTTGATTTGACTTGCCTGTTCCGCGGCCTACCTTCCAGAAGGCGAGTCCTTCAGGCCGGACATAAGGACCATTCCGTCCGGGCCGTAAGGTCCACGCACCCGGTCCGCACGCGGTCCCAGTGACCCGCGATCCGTCCACGGCCCGGGGCGACGCCCCTTAATTACTGAGCCAACCGGACATGGCGAACCCGAACACACCGCCCGAGCAGCCCCAGGCGTCCATTTCGGCGGCGGAACTTCGCCGCCGGTTGCTCGCCTCGACGCCGCCGCCGATCGTTGCGACCGCGTCCACACCCGACCCGGTGGCCGAGGTCGCCGACGAGGTCGAAACCCCGCCCGGGCCGTCGTCCGGCTCGGGGGTGGGAAGCTGGAACGGCGCGAACGATCTTCTGGCCCGACTGCGGATGCCCGGCAAGTCCGGGCCGGTGGCCGTACCGACCTCGCGGCCGGTTCCCGCCGTCCCCGAGCCGGTTCCCACCCGCACCCCGGTCAACCGCCGCCCCGCGCCCGGCAGCCGGCTGTACGGCGAGTCGAGCAGTGCCATTGCCGGGGCGCTGAACACCCTCAACGACTTGTCGTCCGGCAGCCGCCACGACGACCCGCAGAGCGAGGTCCAGCGGCTCAAGAACGAGAACAAGGAGCTCCGCACGCTCCTGGACGAGATGAAACACCTGCTCCAGGAGGCGAGCGAGTCGGAGCAGCAGTTGACCGTGAAGGAGAAAGAGTTCGCGGCGGCGCTGGCGGAGAAGGACGCGCAGATCGAGGAGCTGAACGCCCACCTCGGCTCGATCGAGGAGCAGATCGCCAAGGGCGAACTCGCCCCGCCCCCGCCGGCCCCCAAGACGCGCAGCGAACTGGAAGAGTGGGGGGACGAGCTGGAAAAAGAAAGCGCCAAGCTGACGCAAGAGAAGAAGCGGTTGGAGGAGGACCGGCGGCAACTTCGCGAGGACGAGGAGGCGCTGGAAAAGCAGATGCGGGAGATGGAGGTCTCGATGGCCCGCGAGCGGGCGCTGTTGGCCCGCCAGGAAACCGAGCTGAAGCGCCTGTCGGCCGAGATCCAGCACGAGGTCGAGATTCTGCAACGCGGCGACGCCGGCCTGCGCGAGCAGATGGCGAAGTTCCAGCGCCGGGCGCAAGAAGTCATGACCAAGCCCGGCGGCGGGCCGCCGGGCCGGCGCTGACGCACTACCGGTTGAACGCGAGAAGCCCACGGGCGGTGCCCGTGGGCTTCTCGCGATCAACCGGTCACAGCGCTCGGCGGCAGGCGTCTTTCTTTGTGGGGCAGGCCGCCTGGCCTGCCGAAGCAGCGAAGGCAGGCCAGGCGGCCTGTCCCACAACTAAGACGAGCCGAGCCCGAACATGAACCTCTGGCGCTGGTGGAAGAACGGCACGCGACCGAACCCGGCCCGAACGGCCCGCCTGCGTCTGGAGGCGATGGAAACGCGCGAGGTGCCGGCCGCAATGCCGGACGCGGTCGCGCTGGTCGGCAACTCCCCGGCCGGTTCGGTCGTGAGTCTCGTCAACCCCAACGGCACGGCGATCCGGAACCTCCTGCCGTTCCCCGGCTTCACCGGCGGGGTCGTCGCGGCCGCCGGCGACGTGAACCACGACGGCACCGCCGACGTGATCGTCGGCGCGCAGCGCGCTTCCGGGTTCGTCGCGGTGTTCGACGGCGCGACCGGAAACGTACTGAGCGCCCGGGCCACGTTGCCCGGCTACACCGGAACGATCGGCGTCGGTTCGGCCGACCTCGACGGCGACCACTTCGCCGACGTCCTGGTGGGCGCCAACGCGCCCGGCGCGCCGGTCCTGGCCTTCGGCGGTCGCGACGGCGCGATGTTGTCCGGGTTCCTCGCCACGCCCGGCTTCAGCGCCCCCATTTCGCTGAGCGGCGCCGACTTCGACCGCGACGGGCGCGACGAGATCATCGTCGGTGCGGGCCTCGGCGGCGCGGTGCTCGTGTACCGTCCGGACGGCTCGCGGGCGAGCACCACGTTCGCCCTTCCGGGCTTCGTCGGGCCGGTCTCGGTGGCCGCGGGCGACGTGACCGGCGACGGCGTACCGGAAATCATCGTCGGGGCCGGCGCCGGTGCGCCCGCGGGCCTGACGGTCGAACTGAACGCCTCGGGTGGGACGAACCTGGTCCTCACGCCGGTCAGCTCAGGTTATCGCGGCGGCGCGGTGGTCGGAGTAGGCGACGCCGACGGCGACGGCCGGCGCGACATCCTCCTCGCGCTGGCGAACGAACAGCTCACGGGCATCTGGCCGTTCGACGGCACCAGCGGCGAACTGCTGAACTACACCCCGGACACGTCCGTCCCGGTGGAGTTGTAGGGCCGGCGCTACATCCGCGGCGGATCGCTCCCGCCACCGCCCTCTCCCGGTCGCTCCTTGCGCGAGCCGACCCACAGCAGGTACGCGCCGAGCAGCAGGAACGTCACAACCGACACGACCTTCGACCAGCCCACCTCGTCGGGCTTCCATTCCTTTTTGCCGGTCTGCTCGTTTACCTCGCCGAAGACGTGCAGCCCGAGGTTCATCGCCTGCTGAACCTCCGGCACGAACGCCATGAAGGCGATGATGAGCCCGCACAGCGTCCCGCCCGCGATGTAGCCACTCGACAAGAGCACGCCGGGGCTGGTCTCCGACTCGGCCTCGCTCTTCGACCCGCCGCGGAGCCGGTCGGCGACCAGCCGCAGCATCCCGCCGACGAAGATGGGGGTCGACGCGCCGAGCGGCAGGTACATGCCGACCGCGACGGGCAGCGCGGACACGCCGCACAGTTCGAGCGTGATCGCGATCAGCGCGCCGGCGATGATGAGCGACCACTCCAGCGTCCCGTTGAGGATGCCCTGATGCTGGCGCACAGCCGCGGGGTCGGCGCGGTGAACTCCTTCGGCGCGTCCCGCCCGTTGTCCATCGTCTTCTCTTCCTGGGAGATCGGCACGTCGGCGCGGTACACCGGCCTCCCCTCCGCGGTCACGAGGTAGCGGCCCGGTTTCACCTTCTCGTGTTCCCCCGCCCGCACGTGGACGACGCGGTACTCGTTCGGGTCGAGCAGTTCCCCGGAGTCGTAGGGGCGGCCGGGCCTTTCGGTCGGCGCGTCCGGCGGCACCGCCAGCACCGCGTCGGCCGGGAGCCCCTTCTTCGTGTAATGCACGCCCGCGGCGTTCAGCGCCAGCATCGTCAGGCCGATCACCAGCGCCGACGTGACCGCGCCGATCAGGATCGCCCACTGCTGCTTCACCGGCGTGGCCCCGACGAGGTAGCCGGTCTTCAGGTCCTGCGAGGTGGTGCCCCCGTTGGAGGACGCGATGCACACCACCGCGGCCACCGTGAGCGCGGTCAACATCGCCGACGGCCCGGTGCGGCCCAGCACGAGGAAGATGAGGCAGACCAGCAACAGGGTGGCGATGGTCATACCGGAGATCGGGTTCGACGAACTGCCGACCTCGCCCGTCAGCCGGCTCGACACGGTCACGAACAGGAACCCGAACAGCAGGATCATGACCGCGCCGAGGACGCCCTGGAGGTTCAGCCCGAGGCCGAGCTGCGGCACCAGCGCCAGCGCCAAAACGAGCGCGACGCTGCCCCACAGTACCACCGTCATCGGCATGTCGCGCTCGGTGCGAACGGCCGCGGCGCCGGTCCCGGCCGCCCGCGCGGCCCGCATGTCGCGCAGGCCGGCGCCGACGGAGCCGATGATGAGCGGCAGCGCCCGGCACATGCTGATGATGCCGCCGGCCGCGACCGCCCCGGCCCCGATGTACCGCAGGTACGTCACCCGGATGCCGTCCGGGTCCATGTTGCGGATCAGCCCGGGGTTCTTTTCGTCCTTCGGCTTGTCCGCGGCCCACCGGGCCGGCGCCACCGGCTCGGTCAACTTCTCGCCGAAGGTCGCGATGAGCGGGCCGAGAACGAAGTACGACATGATCGCACCGGCGATCATCAGCGACGCGATCCGCGGTCCGATCAGGAACCCGACGCCCATCAGCTCCGGCGACAGTTCGCCGCTCAGTTGCCCGCCCTTCAGTCCGGCCTTCGTGCCGGTCCCCTCGTTCTCCGTGTACAGCATCGCGGCCGGCTCGCTCGACCACAGTTTCGCGCCCGCGGTAAGGAACTTGTGGACCAGCGCGATGCCGAACCCGATGAACACCATCTTCGCGGTCGCGCCGCCCTTCTCGCCCGCGACCAGTACCTCGGCGCACGCGGTTCCTTCGGGGTAGACCAGCTTGCCGTGCTGCTTCACGATGAACGCCCGGCGGAGCGGGATCATCATCAGAATGCCGAGGATCGCCCCGAGTACCGACACCGTCATCACGCGCAGCCAGTGCATCTCGAAGCCGAGCAAGAGCAGCGCCGGCATCGTCACGCCCACCCCGAACGCGATCGACTCGCCGGCCGAGCCGGTGGTCTGCACGACGTTGTTTTCGAGGATGGTGGCCTTCCGCATCCCGAACGCCTTCGAGAACGCGCGGAACAGCGTGATCGACAGAACCGCGATCGGCACCGACGCGGACACCGTCAGTCCGACCTTCAGCACGAGGTACAGCGACGACGCGCCGAAGATGATGCCGAGCACCACGCCGGCGAGCACGGCGGGCGCGGTGAACTCCTTCGGCCCCGCGGACGCGGGGACGAACGGCTGGAACTCCGGTTCCGGCTTGACTTCTGGGGGCATGTGGCGGCCCGTGCGAGTTTTGCGGGTCTGTGACGGGGAGTTGAGCCACAGCTTACGACCGCGACCGCGGGGAGGCATCTGGGAAGCGCCCGCCCGCGGGGATAAGATGCCCGGTATGAAGCGCGTTCGAATCGGCAACGGGTGCGGGTTCTGGGGCGACAACCTCGACGCGCCCGTGCGCCTCGCGGAAAGCGGCCAGCTCGACTACCTCACGCTCGAATACCTCGCCGAACTCACCATGTCGATCCTCGCCGTTCAAAAGGCGAAGGACGCGACCGCCGGCTACGCCACCGACTTCATCGACGTGCTCGCCCGGCTCGCCCCGGTGATGCACAAACAGCGCGGGCTGATGGTCGTCACCAACGCCGGCGGGATGAACCCGCGCGCCTGTGCCGAACGGGCCAAGCAGGTGTTCGCGGGCGCCGGCGTCGAGAAGAAGATGGCGGTCGTGAGCGGTGACGACCTCCTGCCGCGGCTCGACGAGCTGTTCGCGAGCGGCCACCACCTCAACCACCTCGACAACGGCACACCGCTCTCCGACATCCGCGACAGGGTCGTCTCCGCAAACGCGTACCTCGGCGCGAAGCCGATCGCCGACGCGCTGAAGCTCGGGGCGGAGGTGGTGATAACCGGGCGCGTCGCGGACGCGTCGCTGACGGTCGGCCCCGCGGCCCACGAGTTCGGGTGGGGCTTCGGCGCGGCCGACCTGGACCGGCTCGCGGCCGGGACGGTCGCGGGGCACCTCATCGAGTGCGGCGCGCAGGTCACCGGCGGCCTCTGGATCAACGCCGACGATTCCACACGGCTCGAAGACGTCGGCTACCCGATCGCGGAGGTCGCGGAGGACGGGACGTTCACGGTTTCGAAACCGGAGGGTACCGGCGGCGCGGTGAACGTCGAAACGGTGAGCGAACAACTGCTCTACGAGGTCGAGGACCCGTCGCAGTACTTCACGCCCGACGTGGTGGCCGATTTCACCACCGTGAAACTGTCGCAACCGAGGCCCGATGTGGTCGGTGTCACCGGCGGCACCGCGAACGGCGTTACCGACACGTACAAGGTGTCGGTCGCGTACCGCGACGGGTTCACGTCGGCCGGCACGCTGGTAATCGCCGGTCCGAACGCCGTTCAAAAGGCCCGGCGGTCCGGCGCGATCGTCCTCGAAAAGCTCAAACGCGCCGGGCTCACGTTCGCCGAGAGCCGCGTCGAGGTGCTCGGCGGCGGCGACTGCGTGCCGGGCGTCGTGAACGCGACCGCCGATCCGCCGGAGGTGGTGCTTCGGATCGCGGTGCGCGACCCGCGGAGGGCCGCGGTCGAGCGGTTCACGAAGGAGTTCGCCCCGCTCGTCACGAGCGGCTTCCCCGGCACGACCGGCTACACGACCGGCCGCCCGCCGGTGCGCGAGGTGTTCGCGTACTGGCCGGCGCTCGTTGCGAAATCGGCCGTGCGGCCGCACGTGGAGGTGCTGTGATGCCGAACACCGTCCCGCTCTCGCACCTCGCACACGGCCGCAGCGGCGACAAGGGCAGCCACGCGAACGTCGCGGTCATCGCCTACACGGACGCCGGCTTCGCGTGGCTCCGCGAACACCTCACCGCGGACGCGGTGGCGTCGTACTTCGCGCCGCTCGGACCGTCGCGCGTGGAGCGGTTCGAGGCCGCGAACGTCCGCGGGCTGAACTTCGTGCTCTACGACGTGTTGGCCGGCGGAGCGAGCCGTTCGCTCCGCACCGACACGCAGGGCAAGACGCTGGCACTGGCGCTCTTGCGGATGGAGATCGCCAACTCAGAACCTCCCCCCCCGGCCCCCCTCCCTGAAGGGAAGGGGGAGGAAGAGAACGGCCTTCCTCCCCCTTCCCTTCAGGGAGGGGGGCCGGGGGGGCAGGTCCGCGGAGCAATTCCCATGTCCGACCTCGTGAAGTACGAACTGCGTTCGCCCGCCGCGGTCGTCACCCTCAACCGCCCCGACAAGCGGAACGCGCTCTCGCGCGACCTCATCGCGCAGCTCACCGACGCCTTCCTCCGCGCCTCCGACGACGCGGCCGCGCGCTGCGTGATCCTCACCGGCACCGGGCCGGCGTTCTGCGCGGGGATGGACCTCGACGAACTCCGCGCCACGCTCGGCCCCGACAGCGACAAGGTGTGGGCCGACGCGGCGAAGCTGTCGGCGCTGTACGAACTCGTCTACACGCTGCCGAAGCCGACCGTCGCGGCCGTGAACGGTGCCGCGGTCGCGGGCGGCGCGGGGCTCGTGACCGTGTGCGACCTGGCGGTGAGCGTCCCGGACGCGAAGTTCGGCTACCCCGAGGTGCGCCGGGGGCTCGTCGCGGCGATGGTGCTGCCGCACCTCTTGCGGCACGTCGGCGAGCGGACCGCGCGGTGGCTGCTGCTCACCGGCGAACTCATCGACGGCCTCGCGGCGCTCCGCGTGGGCCTCGTGAACCAGATCACGTCGGCCGAGAACCTGCTCCAAACGGCCGACGCGTGGGCGCGGTCGCTCGCGGGGGGCGGGCCGAAGGCGCTGGCCGCCACCAAAGAACTTCTGCGCCGCTGTTCGCGCCAGACCGTGTCGGTCGAGGAACTGGCGAACGCGAGCGCCGCCCCCCGGCTGACCGAGGAGTGTCGGTTCGGGCTGGCCGCGTTCTTCGACAAGAAACCCGCCCCGTGGGCGCCACAGTGACGGTGCGCGCGTGAACCCCATCGTTGGCATCGGCGAAGTGCTGTGGGACGTGTACCCAGACGGCCACAAGGTCGCGGGCGGGGCGCCGTTCAACTTCGCGTTCCACTGCCACCAACTCGGCCACGACGCGGTCATCGTGTCGCGCGTCGGCGACGACGAACTGGGGCGCGAGCTGCGCGCCCGGGTGCGTGAACTCGGCCTTTCGGACGAGTACATCCAGACGGATTACGAACACCCGACCGGCACCGTGCAGGTCACGCTCGACGCGAACGCGGTGCCCACGTACACGATCACCGAGAACGTGGCGTGGGACCACATCGCGTGGGACGAGAAGCTTTCGGCGCTCTCGCGGGGCGCGCGTGCGGTTTGCTTCGGCTCACTGGCCCAACGATCGTCCAAAACTCGCGACACGATTCGCAGAGTCGCACCCGGACCAATGACGTTCGCTGGCCCCAAGGCGCCACTTTATCTGTTCGACGTCAACCTTCGCCCGCCGCACTACGACCGCACCATCATCGAAGATTCATTGCGTCGGTGCGACTGGGCCAAACTCAATCACGACGAACTGTTCGAGCTGGTTGATCTGATCCCTTTGGCGCACTTCGACGAAGAATACCCGGCGGCCGAACTTCGCGCGACGTACAACTTCGGACTCGTGTGCGTAACTCGTGGCCCCGAAGGTGCGTTTTTAACTACCGCCGAAGAACTGTTCCACGAACCCGGCGTGCCGGCGCAGGTCGTGGACACGGTCGGCGCCGGCGACGCGTTCACCGCGGCGATGGTGTGCCTCCACCTCGAAGGGAAATCGCTCCGCGAGTGCGCCCGGTTCGCCGTCCACTACGCCGCCCGCGTGTGCGAACAGCCCGGCGGTACGCCCCGCGTCGCCCGCGCCGAAGTCGAACGGGCTGCGTTCGGAACGTGACCCCGGGCCGGTCCGTTTCTTCTGCCCGTTGGGCGGCCTTGCTGGGGCGCCGAACGGTTCGCGAATTGAGGGACCGATGACCGCCCGCGATCTCGAAACCCTGTTCGACTACAGCTACTGGGCAAACCGCAAGCTCTTCGACGTGGTCTCACGACTGACGCCGGAGCAGTTCACGGGAACGGTGGACGGCACCCACGGCTCGGTCCGGAACACCCTCGTTCACGTACTGAACGCGGAACGGATCTGGCTCGGTCGCGTCGGCGGCCCGGAACCCGGCGCGGCCCTCGACCCGGCCGACTTCCCGACGGCCGAATCCGTCTTCGCTGTCTGGAAGACGGTCGAGGCGCAACTCCGCGCGTTGCTATCAACGCTGCAAGATCAAGACTTGGACCGTGAGGTCGAGTTCACGATCGGCGGGGCGAAGAAAC
The DNA here is from genome assembly GCA_017306025.1 of Planctomycetota bacterium. Lineage (GTDB taxonomy): Bacteria > Planctomycetota > Planctomycetia > Gemmatales > Gemmataceae > Gemmata. The sequence continues at coordinate 36,918 of JAFKJJ010000543.1, read as the reverse complement.
TGTCCATGCCCGTGGGCGAACTGCTACAACAGGCGGCCACTCACGGCGTTCACCACCGAGGGCAGATGTCGCTCCTGCTCCGCCTTCTCGGCTACAGCCCGGAGAACTTCGACATCCTCTTGTACTACATCGAGACGCACCGTTCGCGAACGTCGTGAGTCGGACCGGGACCGCCCGCGCTCACTTCTTCGGCTCGAACACTCCGCCGTCGTACTCGATCCGACACTTCGGCAGCGTCTGACGGAACTCCTCGACCAGCTTCACCGTCACCTTTGTTTTCTGAACGTAGAGTTCGATCAGGCCCTTGCAGTCCCGGAACGGCGCCAGCCCCTCATCGGTCACCTGCGCGCACTCGAACAGCTTCAGGTATTCCAGGCCCTTGCAGCCCCTGAATTCCGCCAACCCCGCGTCGGTCACTTTCGCGCAGCCGTGTAGGTTGAGATACCGCAGCTTGTCGCACCCAGCGAAGTGCGCCAGTCCCGTGTCCGTTATTTGCGCGCAGAACCCCAGATTGAGGTGCTGGAGTTCGGAACACCCCTGGAAGTTCGCCAGCCCCGCATCCGTCACCTGCGGGCACCCGAAGAGGGCCACGCCCTGAAGTTTCTTGCAGTCCTTGAAGTTCGCCAGCCCCGCATCCGTCACCTTGCAGTACCCGAGGGCGAGGTTCGTCAGGTCCTTCCGGTTCTTGAAGTTCGCAAGCCCCGCGTCCGTCACCCGTTCGCAGAAGGCCAGGTTCAGTTCGGACAGGTTCTTGCAGTCCTTGAAGCGGGCGAGGTCCGCGTCGGTCACTTGCTTCCGGTTCACCAGGATCACGGCGGCTAGCCGCAGCGGGCCGCGGGGCAAGCGCTCGGCCGACTTGATCTCACCGGCCTCACCCCTCACTCTGACCGACCCGCCGACGGAGATCACCCATTCCGCGGCGGCGCGATCCTGGGCCGCCGGCTCGACCGTACCGCCGTCGTACTCGATCCGACAGTTCGGGAACGCCGCCTCGATCTCCGCGATCTTCGCGGGGGTGACGTACAGGTCCTGAACGAACAGCTTCGTCAGGTTCGGGAACGTCTTGCAGAGTTCCAGTCCCGCGTCCGTCACCTGCGTGCTCCGGACGTCGAGGTGCGTGAGCCCCTTGCAGCCCTTGAAGAGTTCCAGCCCCGCGTCCGACGCCGGCGTGTGACTGAACGCCAGGTAGGTCAGCCCCTTGCAGCCCTTGAAGTGCGCCAGGCCCTCGTCCGTCATCGGCATTTGGCCGAGGCCCAGAACCGAGAGGTTCTTGCAGTCCTTGAAGTACGACAGTCCCTCATCCGTCACCGCGGTGCCGTACACCTCGAAGACGGTAAGGGTGGTGATTCCCGCGAAGTGCTCCATCCCCGCGTCCGTCAAGTTGGGAGACTGGTTGAGATACAGCACGCGCAGGCTCTTGCACCCGCGCACGGCCGCGAGCCCGACGTCCGTCACCTTCGTGTTGCGCGAGGCGTTCAGGAGGGTCAGTGCGAACGGCCCCCGCGGCAGCTCGGCCGCGTCCTTCACCTCGCGCTCCTGGCCGGTCACTTCCACTCGAACGGTGCCGCCGACGGACAGCGCGTACTCGGCCGCCTTGCGGTCCGGGTCGGCGGCCGGGTTGGCCTCGGCCGTCCCGCCGTTCCACACGACCCGGCACCCCGGCAGCGCCTTCGCCAGCTCGGCCGCACCCGTCTCGGAGACGTCCGTTCCGTTCACGTACACGAGCGTCAGGTTCTTGCACCCCTTCAGGTGTCTCAGCCCGTCATCCGTCACCTTCGTACCGGACAGCCAGAGGTGGGTGAGCCCCGTACACCCCGAGAGGTTTTCGAGACCGGCGTCGGTCACCTTCGTGTCATTCAGGTCGAGCCGCGTCAGGGTCGTATTGCCCTTGAAGTGGGCAAGGCCCGCGTCCCCGACGGGGGTGGAGCCCAGGGCGACGCGGGTCAGGCGGGTACAGCCCTTGAGGACCGCGAGGCCGTCGTCGGTCAGATTCGGGTTCCGGGCGTAGCTCACGCGCATCAGGTAGAAGGAGCCCCGCAGGTCGGCGGCCCGGACGTCCTTCTCTTCGCCGTTGACACGCACGTACCCGCCGAGGGCGCGGACGTGGTCCGCGGCCGCGCGGTCGGGGGACGCCCGCGGCTCGAAGATGGCCTCGGTCCACTTGATCCGACACGCCCACAGTATTCGTCCCAGTTCCTTGATCTTGGGCTCTGTGACCCCGGTCAGGGACAGGTCGAGGTACGTCAGGCTCGTGCAGCCGGTGAGATGGGCCAGGGCCGCGTCCGTGATCCGGGTCCGATCCAGGTGGAGCACCTCCAGACCCTTGTGGCCCTTGAAGTGGGCGACACCGGCGTCCGTCACCGGCCGGCCGGCGAGTGTCAGGAGCTTCAGGTTCTTGCAGCCCTTGAGGTGTTCCAGCCCCTCGTCACCGCCCGGCGTGCCGCCGAGGTCGAGGTGTCTCAGGCTCTGGCAGTCCTTGAGATGTTCCAGCCCCGCGCCCGCGACGGCCGTGCCGCCCAGGTTCAGCATGACGAGCCCCTTGCAGCCCCGAAAGTGTCCCAGCCCGGCGTCCGTGATCCCCGTATCGCTGAGCCGGATGTACGTGAGGGCCTTGCAATCCTTGAAGTGGACCAACCCCGCGTCCGTGATGCCGGTCTGGTGCAGGCTCAGGCTGTCCAGCGCGGCGCAGCCCTTGAAGTTGGCCAGTCCCGCGTCGGTGACCTTCGTCCCGCCCAGGTCGAGCACGGTGAGGGTCTTGCACCCCTTGAAGTGAGCCAGCCCCGCGTCCGTGATCGGGGTCCGGTCGAGGAAGAGGGCGAGCGGCCCCTTGCACCCGGCCAGGGCCGCCAGCCCCGCGTCGGTCGCGCCGCCGTTGGCGGACAGGTTCGCCCGCGTCAGCGTGAACGCGCCCCGCGGCAGGTCGGCCGCCGAGACGATGTCGCGGCCCTCGCCGTTGACGCGCACGGTCCCGCCGACGGACAGCACGTACTCGGCCGCCTTGCGGTCCGGATCGATCACGGGGGGCGGTGACGTGCGCTTCTCGTTTATCGGGTTGCTCTGGGCGACCGGTTCCTTTTCCTTCTCCTTCGTCAGCTTCAGCAAGACGGCCGCGAGCAGCGCCGTGCCCACCAGGAGCGCCGCACCGGCGAGTACGAGCGGCACCTTCGACGACTTCCGCGGCCGTTTCATCCGGTCCGAACGGACCAGCGGTGCGGTCGCGGCCTCCGTACCCGACGACAGCACCCGCGGGGTCGACCCGGACGCCTCGATGTCCTCCCACACGTTCTCGGGCCGCGCCGCGATCGCCATCGGCACGGCCTCCACGACGACCGGCAACTCGCCCGGGACCGGTCGCGGCCGGTCCGCGTCGCGCAGCGCCGCCAGCAGCTCCCACGCGGTCTGGTACCGGTCGTCCGGCTTCTTCGCCAAGAGCTTGTTGATGACCGCCTCCAGCGCGGGGGGCAGGTCGGGGTTGAGCCGCCGGGCCAGAACCGGGTCGTCGACCGCGAGGCTGGTGAGGATCGCCATCGTGGTGCTGCCGTCGAACGGCATCTTGCCGGTCACGAGCCGGTAGAACACCACGCCCAGGCTGAACAGGTCGCTGCGCCCGTCGAGCTTCAGCCCGCGGGCCTGTTCGGGGCTCATGTACGCCGGCGTGCCGACCACGAGGCCGCTCGTCGTGATGTGCGTCTCGTCGTTCTGGGCGCGGGCGAGGCCGAAGTCGAGGATCTTGACGCGCCCGTGCGGGGCTTCGAGCCAGACGTTGCCGGGCTTGATGTCACGGTGGATCAGTCCCAGTTCGTGCGCCGCGGCCAGCCCCAGCACGGTCTCGCGGGCGACGCGGAGCACCTGTGCGAGCGGCAGTTCGCCGGTCGCGCGGAGGTACTGGTCGAGCGGGTAGCCCACCAGGTACTCCATCGCGATGAACGGGACGCCGCGTTCCTCGCCGACGTCGAAGATGGTGACGACGTGGTCGCTCCGGACCATCGCGGCGGCGCGGGCCTCGCGGACGAACCGCTCGCGCGACTCCGGGTCGGCCGCCTGGGAGGGCAACAGCACCTTCAGCGCGACGCGACGGCCGAGCCTGACGTCGAAGCCGAGGTAGACGGCCCCCATTCCGCCCTGCCCGACCTTCTTGAGCACGCGGTACCGGCCGATGGTACCGATCTCGCCGGGCTTCTCCGGCGGGCCGAACTCCGGCTCCGGTTCCGCGGGGGGCTTGCGGGCCGACGGCAGGACGATTTGCCCCCCCGGCGGCGGGAGGGTCGGGTCGAGTTGTTCCGGCACCCCGATTTCCGTGGCCTGGGCGTCGGGGACCGGGCGGGAGGGTTCGGTCATGAGCGGTTCTTGACGGCCGCGGCCGTCCTTACAATAGAATCGCGGGACGGCCCTATCTTACTGGCGCAGCGCCCCGACCGATACTACCATGACCGACGAAGACGCCGCACGGTTGGACGACTACCGGTTCCAGATGGGCCATGACGCGGGCAATCTGGCGATGGCGCTCGACCAGCGCACCGACGCCATTACCGCTCTGAATCAGCACACGGTCTACTATCGGTTGGAGCATGGCCAGCGGAAGACCCCGCCGCCGGACCTCGTCCCGCTCTTGGCGGTGCTGTCCGACGCGAAGAAACTGGTGCAGGAGTCGCTGTTGCGGCTGAAAGGGAATGAATGACGGTGGGAGAGGTGGCGGCGCGGTTCGCGGAAGCACCGGACGCGGACGACTTCGCCACGGTACTGCTGCTACTCGCGCCGGGGTGCGGGTACGAAGTTCGGGGGCGGTGCTGGTCGGCCCGGGGCGATTCCGGACGCGTACCGCTCGCGTCCGAGCGCGGGCGCCGCAAATTTGATCGCGTGAGTTGTTCGAGCCGCGGGCGATTCGGCGATGACCGAGTTCGCGGCCACGTCGAGCGGATGGAGCCGCGCACACGTCCCGCAGTCGTGAGAACCTGACGGTTACGGGAGGCGCAATAACGGCGATCCGACACGAGGACCTGCCCGGCGAGCGCGAACGACTGGCCGCGTTTCGCGAGGGGACGTGAAACGCGCTCTAACGATCCAACGGCAGTGGCCATTCGGACTTCGGGAGCGGCCGCTGCGGCACCTCTTCCCAGCCCGCCGCCTTCGTTCGAGCCGCTTTTGTTCGCCATCCGTTCCCGTAGCGCCCGCTGAAGGCGGCCGCCGACACCGGCTCTCGACGCAACGGGAATTTGGGCGGCACGACGAACGTCGCGAATACCGTCGTCCCACCCTCGATCGTCCCCGTACCGGCATCGACATCGAGAACGAGTACCGTTCCGACGAACCGCTTCCAGACTTTCAGATTCTCGCGAAGGTCGCGGAGCGGCATCGACTCCGGTGGGTGCCCGTGATACTGACGGCGCTTTTCGAGAAGGACGCGGACGGTACCCGGCGCGCCGTCCGTCCGTACCGCGATGACGATTTCTTCGGTCACATTCCGCCCGGGCGGTGGGGCGTCACGATCCGCAGGAAGTACGAGTTCGGTCGCACCACTCAGTTCGGCACCTGCCTGATCGTAAACGCGTCCGTTTTCGACCGTTCGGTCGTGAATCGTGCGCCACCGCTCCTCAACAACGATGCCCTCCTCCGGTTCGTTTGATTGAGGGCGCCACTGCTGGCGAAGCGACCAAAGGGCCGGACCGATAATCGCCGAGGTCAACACAATTGAAACGAGGACGAGCCACAGTGCCCGTCGGGAATGTGCCTTTGGGGAAGGCGACGGTGGTCCTGACGTGTTCACATGACGAAGCGGTGTTTGGCAGCGCGGGCGGCGTTGCACGCGGCACACACGCCGCGGATCACGAGCGTGTGTCCCTCTATTCGAAACTGGTTCTCCGCCGCGACCTTCTCCAACAGCGCCTCCAGTTCCTTGCTCTGGAACTCCTCCATCGAGTGGCACTTCTCGCAGACGAGGTGATCGTGCGCCGGGTAGCCGTAATCGTGGTCATAAACGGTGCGATCGCCCAGTTCGATGCGCCGTAAGAGGCCCGCGTCCACCAAACTCGTCAGGGTTCGATACACGGTCGCACGGCTGACGTTCTTCTTCGCGGCCTTCAGATCCTCGATCAGTTCCTTGGCGTCGAAGTGCTTGTGGCGCGCGAAGACGTGCGCGAGCAATTCCCGCTGTTGCTCGGTAAACCGTTGCGGTTTGTCGCGGCTCGCCAGGTACTCGCGGAACTTCTCCTCCGGAGACTGGGACACCGTGACGGCCGGCAGTGACACGATAACCCTCCGCTCGCGAACGTGTCGGTCGCGGGCGAGCGGTGCGAAACACCACGAGTCCCGACGACCAGCCGTCTTCGCGGCCCGCGAAGCTACCTGACGCGAGTGAGAACCACACGGCCCGGGGCGTCGGCCTCGCTCCGCTCGACTACGACCCGCGACCCGACCACAACACTCGTCGGCCGAAAGTCGATTATAGCCGCAGGGGGCGAGAGGGGTGAAGGCGCGCCGAGAGCCCACCCGTCGGATGGGCTCTCGGGCTACGTGCGGTTCGATTCTCAGCCGCAGATTCGCCGCAACAGCGCCTCTTCGGCGAGGAGCCACTTCTCCTCGGTGTCGTAGGTGCCGTCCGCGATCTGTTGACGAACACGAGCAACCAACTCGTGCCGGATGCCGTCCGGCCCCTTCGCTTCTTCGGCCCGCACGGGCGCCGGTTCGGCGCCGGGCGCGGGCCTGAGCCGGGCCATGTGGTCGAACACGGCCGGAGGTGCGGAACGGACAACGGTCACCCGCCAGCGGTGCCAGCCACGCGGTGAGGTCTCGCGCATCGGAATATCGTCTCCCTGCCGTCGCGGGGGTACCCGCGTCGGCAGACGGTCGGTACGGGCGAGCCTCGGTCAATGACCGACGAACGCACGCACGGCGGTTTCACCCTCTCCCGGACCGTATGCAAGTAAGACGCCGAAACGCCCGCCTCACACCGGTCGTAACCGCTCGCCGGGCCGTCGTATCCTGACCGCACGGCGAGCGGGGTGTTTTGTCACGGAGGCGGAGTCCGCCGCCCCGGACACGGTTCACCTGTTCAGGCGGCCGCGTCCCATTCTACGCAAGTGTATCGTCGCGGGCGCGCCGCCCCTCGCAAGAAAATGCGCACCCGGCTTCACCGTCTCGGTCCCCAAGTGTCTCAGCGCGACCGTTACTCGGATGATGCGCAGCGGGCGGTTCACGCCGCTCGTTTTTTGTGTTTCGTGTCCGGTGTTTCGTGTTTGGTGTTCAGTTCCGTCAACCGACCCGGGACTCCACCGAAACACAACACGCGGCACCAAAAACCGAGCGCTAACCACCGAACGCCCTCCGGAGGCGGTTCGCGGCCACGTGTGCCGCCCGCGTCGGGGCCGGGTGGCGGTAGCCGCTCAGTGTCGCCCGCACGACGGCCGTCGCGGAGGCCACGTCGATCTTGTGCCCCGGCGACACGTAGACCGGCTTCACGCCGGTCGCCGACCGCACCACGGCGCCGACCTCGCCCCCGTTAATTCGCAGGGGGACGGCATCGCCCGCGTTGGCCCCCGGTGTGTCGTAATCGCCCACCAGCCAACTCTTCGCGCACCCTACACACGGCCGGTCGAGCCACAATCCGAGGTGGCAGGCCAGTCCGAACCGCCGCGGGTGCGCGATCCCCTGTCCGTCGAGCATAGCAATGTCGGGAGTGCAGCGCAAATCGGTGAACGCGGCGAGCAGCGCAGGAATTTCACGAAACGACAGCAAACCCGGTACATACGGGAAAGTCACTTCGCGCGTCACGTGCGCTTCTTCGACCACCGACAGGTCCGACGCCCGCAGCACCACGACCGCCGCGAACAGCCGCGGTTCGGTCAGATGGTAAGCGATGTCGCAGCCCGCGATCAACTCGAAGCGGTCCAGTGAAACGGACGTGTCGACGCGCCCCGCGAGGGCGCCCTGAAGTGCGACCGCTTCTGCTTCGGTCGCGGGCCAGTCGTGAAGATGAGGAACGTTCATATGCGACGAGGTTGAGCCTCCGGGTTGTATCAAAAACGACGCCTGGGCAGCGAAACAGGTTCGCTCCCCGACCCGGTAGCCGAAACAACCATTTCTCATAAACGGTTTCGCGGAACTTCATACCCTGTGAAGGGTTGAATTAAAATCGTTGTATCGGAGCAACACCCCGCCCGATCGGCCCGCGGACCGATCGCCCATGCCGGCGTGCTCCCCGTTGTAGCCGGTTGCCCGTTGCCCCGAGCACCGGTACGCGGTCGCCTTTCCCGCGGACCGAAACACCATGAACCGCACCAGAATCGGGATCATCGGCGGCGGACCGGGCGGCCTGATGGCCGCGTACCTCCTCCAGAAGTACATGCGCGCGCCGTTCGCGGCGACGATCTTCGAAGCCGGTTCGCGGCTCGGCGGTAAGGTCGTCACGCGACAGTTTGATACCGCGCCCGTCGGCTACGAGGCCGGTGCGGCCGAGCTTTACGACTACTCCCAACTCGGCCCCGACCCGCTCCGCGAACTGGTCGCCGAACTCGGCCTCACTACGAGCCCCATGTGGGGCGACGCCGTGGTTCTGGGCGATCAGGTGCTGGAAACCTACGCGGACGTGCGCCGGGCCTTCGGGGCCGCGGCGCTCCGCGAACTGAAGCGGTTCGACAACCGCGCGTGGGACGCGATCAGCCCCGCCGAGTACTACGAGTCCGACTGGAAGGAGGACAACGCGAACGTGCTGTCGCGGAAGACGTTCCGCGCGCTGCTCGCGACCATCAGGGACGAGCGGGTGCGCGAGTACGTCCGCGTGTGCGTCCACAGCGACCTCGCGACCGAGCCGCACAAGACGTCGGCCATGTACGGCCTTCAAAACTACCTGATGAACGAGCCGGAGTACATGCGGCTCTACACCATTGACGGCGGAATCGAGCGGCTGACGCAGGAGCTCGCCCGCCGCGTGACCGCAACGGTCAACCTGCGGCACACGGTCACGCGCGTCGAGCGCCGGCCCGAGGGGTACGCGGTCACGTTCCGCCACAACGGGCAGTTCGCGTGCGAGGAGTTCGATTACCTCGTCGTCGCGCTGCCCAACAACTGGCTACCGGCGATCGAATGGGGCGGCCCGGCGCTGTCGGCGGCGATGGACCAGCACCACCGGCACTACGACCACCCGGCCCACTACCTGCGCGTCAGCGCGCTGTTCGACGCGCCGTTCTGGCGCGACCGCGTGCGCGGGTCGTACTTCATGATCGACGCGTTCGGCGGCACCTGCGTCTACGACGAGAGCGCCCGGGCCGCGGCCGGCACCTACGGCGTACTGGGCTGGCTCCTGGCGGGCGAACCGGCCGCGACGATGAGCAACCTTTCCGACGACGAACTGATTTCGGCCGTGCTCGACACGTTCCCGCGGTGCCTGGGGGCCGCCCGGCCGCACTTCCTCGAAGGCCGTGTTCACCGCTGGGTCGGTGCGGTGAACGGGCTACCCGGCGGTTATCCGATGCAGCCGCCGGAAGTCCGGCACCGGCCCGAACCGGTCGGCCATCCGGGACTGTTCGTCGTCGGCGATTACCTGTTCGACTCGACGCTTAACGGCGTCCTCGACTCCGCCGAGCTGGTTGTGGACAAGATTACCGACGCCGTGCATGCCCGACCCGCGCCGGCCGGGACTAGGTCGGAACCCGCTCCGATCGCCGTGGTGCCGGCGACCGCCTGACCTCTCCGAGAGCCCTCCATGTCCGGGTCCGATCCCGCGCCGAACGGCATCACCGTTCGGCGAATCCGTTTCGCCTCCCACTCCGTCACGTCGGGGCGCGTCTGCGGCACGTTCAAGCACCCGCGGTTGTGCCTCGCGGTGGAAGAACCGGTCGCGCCGACCGACGTCAAGCCCGCGGCCGCGCCCGACGAACTGTTCGTCGCGCTGGCCCCCTCGGCCGCGGAGGCCGAGGGGAAGGCGGTCGAGCGCGACTGGTTCCCCGATCCGTCCGCACCCGACGCCGTGGACCTTGACACGTCGTGGCGCGGTGGTCGGGTCCGCTGGCGGCCGGGGTTCGCCGTCGTGTTCCTCCGCGGCGCGCGGCCCAACGAGGTGCTGGCGGCGCTGGCCGAGTTCGCGTTCTACGAGGGCGAGCTGCGCCGACTGGAAGAGGAAATGAACACCCGCGAGGCGCCCGCGGCCGAGGACGTGGCCCGCGCGTACACGATCCGTCGGCGCGACAAGGACCACTGGCCCCGGTTCGCCGACACGACCGCCGCGTTCGCGCGAATGCGGCTGACGTTCGCGCGCCTATCGCCGCGACTCGCAGAAGAACCCGAGGGGTCGCGTAGCCGCCGCTTGGCGTCGCGGCTGCTTCGGCGCGCGCGGGCGGCATCGCGGGCCGAAGCGCTCGACACTCGTCTGGAAGCGTGCGAGGATCTGTACGAGGGGGCCAACGACCGCGTCGCGGACCATCAGGGCTGGCACCAGGGCCACGTGCTGGAAATCATCATCGTAGCGCTGCTGCTGCTGGAAGTGATCCTGCTGTGCGCAGAACTGGTGGTCCGCGGTGGGGAGTAGCGCCGCGTCAGTTGTTCCACCCGAAGATGCCGACCAACAGCACGTAGACCACCGGGAACAGCCCGAGGGTAGCCACCGGCCAAAGAACGGCTCGCTCGATCGCCCAACCGTAACGGGTGCCGGCGCCGCGGGCGAGCATCACCGCGGCCGTGACGCCCGCCCCGATCCACCCGGCGAAGAGCGCCCCCAGGCCGACGTCGAACACCCAGGAGTTTTTCGGCGGGTTCACGACCGCGACGACCGCCAGCACCGCCGCGCACAGCGCCACGATCGCCAACAGCGTTCCCCACCCGCTTCGCATGGTCGCGCCCCCTCGGCGTCGCGTTCCTTTCCCGATCACGGACCGTGTTCGTACAGAATCTCGCACAGCTTGCCGAGCACCTTCCCCTCGCGCGCGGGGGTGACGTCCTCCGGTAGCGGCACGTTGTTCACCATCATGCAAAAGTGCAGCGCGGTACCGCTCTTGGTCGTCATCGTGCCGGCCAGTGCCTTGCTCTTCAGGAGGTAGCGCTCGTTGGCCGCGTCGTACCAGACGAGCGTGCCGGTCTTGGCGGACACCTTGCCGCGGGCCGGGCTGTCGGGCTTTACCACTTCGGCCAGCGTGCCGTCCACGCCGAGCACCGGCAGCGCGGCCCTGTACGCCTCCCACTCGTCCCGCTTCGCCATGCCCTGGATCAGTTGTACGGTAGCCCGCGCCGAGACGAAGTCCGCCGGCGCGCCGCCGGCCCCGCCGCCGAACGAGACCGCGTTCACGTCCACGCCGAGTTCCTTCAGGATCTTCTTCTGCTCGCGCAGCCCGGCCTCCGCGGTGGAGTGCCCCTTCGCCGCGGCCACCAGACAGGGGAACGTGCTGGCGTACAGGTTGTGGCTCACCTTGAGGGTGACGGTCAGTGTGTCCTTGAAGGGCGCCGACGTGATGCTCGCGACCTTCCGCAGCTTGTCGTAATCCCCCCGCGCCGGCAGCGCGCCACCGCCCGGGCGGGCGATCGCGCACTGCGCCTGAACGCCGTTGCGGCGGAGGGCCTCGATAAAGAGCGCGCGGGCGAACGGGGCCGGGTCCTCCACGCCGTAGATCCGCACCTGCGGCTTCCCGCCGACCGGCACCTTCCCGCGGACCGCGAACTGGTTCGGCCCGACCGCCCCCAGGCGCAGGTCCGGCGCCGACTTCTCCGGACCGGTCGTCACGACCGCGTCGAGCGCGAAGAAGCTCGTTTCCGGCCGCATCGTCACCCTGGCCGGGTCCCCCTCCTTCTCGCCGGGCGTGACGACGACGTCCACGAGGTTGTCGTTCACCGTGATCGGAGAAACGGCGTCCGGCCCGCTACCGCTACCGCGCGTGCGGCTGAACATCCGGTCGTCGATGAGGACGTCGCCGTCGATCTGCGTAATGCCGGCCGCCTTCACCTGCTTGGCGAGGTCGTTGAGGCCCGCGAGGGGGTCGGTGTCGGTCAGTTCCGCGTCGTTGGAGCCGCCGTTGGCGTAGGTGTGGTCCTTGTCCCGGAAGACGGTCTTGCCGTTCTTCGTGCGCCCGCCGAGCATCAGGTCACCGGCCGCGACGAGGAACAGGTCGCCGCGGAGCGTCCCCTTGAGGAGCAACCCGCGCTGGTAGACGGCCGTTTCCTGCGTGTGATCGGCGCCGAGTGTGACGAGCGCCGCGGCCCCCGAAAACAGTTTGGTGACCGAGGCCGGCGCGAGCATCGTGTCCGGGTTGCGGGCGTAAACGGTTTCACCGGTTTTGGCGTTCACGACGAGGACGCCCCAGGACGCGTGCTTGTAGTCCGGCCCGGTAACGACGTCGTCGAGCTTCTTCGAAAGCGGCTCGGGCTCCGCGGCGGGAGCAGGAACCACGAACACGAGCGCGAACAGGGTCGTCGCGAGTAAGCGAGGGATGCGGACCACGGGCAGCCGCCTTTCGTGATGGGAGCACGATGCAGGACGGTTATCGTACAGGGGCGGCGAAGCGGGAGGGAGTACGCCCGCCGTCGTGTCGAGTTCGGATTGCGGGGAGGCCGGTGGTATGATCGCGTTAATGGGGTGAACGATGTTACAAACCATTTTGAATCGACGCCGGCGACGACTCCAAATGACGGTTTCTGCTCTCGCGCGTCTGAGCGGCGTGCCGATCGCGACCGTGCGCCAGTTGCTCATGAACCCCGCAGAGGTCCGGTTCGAAGACGTCGCGACCGTCGGCCGGGTTCTCGGATTGGACCTCGCGCGATCCCGCCGGGTGCCCGTGAAGCAGATCCTCCGCGATCGGGCGCTCGCGAAGGCGCGGTACGTGGCCCGGTTCGTTCAGGGCACACAAGGGCTGGAAGCGGCAGCGGTCGATCCGGCCGGCTACGACAAGATCGTGGAAGTCGCGGCACAGGCCCTTCTCGCCGGCAACAAACGGAAGCTCTGGGATGAAGACTGATCCGGGCTGGGCGCCCATATCCGGCGAAACGCCCATCGACGACGTGTCCGGGTTGCTGATCCCGGAAATCGGCACCCGCCGGCAGTTGAACCAAGCAGAAGCCGAAAACATCACCCTTGCGGCGACCAAGTATCTCGTCGGCCGGCTCACCGAGGCCGACGCCCCGTTCACGTTCGACTGGATGTTCGAACTGCACAAGGAGATGTTCGGGCGCGTCTGGGCCTGGGCGGGCAAGCCCAGAACATGCAACCTCAATCTCGGTGTTCTTGCATACCAAGTCGAGCCCGCCGTTCTGGGACTCGTTCAGGACGTCGCGTATTGGGGGAAAGGTCCGTCATCGCTGATCGAAGACGCCGCGCTCCTCCACTACCGCGCCGTAAAGATCCACCCGTTCCTGAACGGGAACGGCCGGTGGGCACGGATGCTCGCTAACGTCTGGCTCCGACGGCACGGGGCCGGTCCGATCCTGTGGCCGGAACCCCACATCGGCGAAGTCAGCCCGATTCGGTCGGAGTACATCGCGGCCATTCAAGCAGACCGCCTCGATTACGCACCTCTCGTCAAACTGCACGAACGGTTCGCCTCGGTGTGACTTCCCGAGGCTATCGTTGCGACCTGGACCCGCACCGCCCTTGACGCCCCGCGCCGTGCGGACTAGCGTGAGACGGGTTGATTCACACCATGATGAACGGCGGTTTCTCACAATGCCCGCAACGTGCGTGGTCGGGTTGCAGTGGGGCGACGAGGCCAAGGGGAAGATCGTCGACCTCCTCGGCGACGGGTTCGATCTCGTCGTCCGGTACAACGGCGGGGCCAACGCGGGCCATACCGTCGTCGTCAACGGCAAGGCGTTCAAGCTCTCGCTCCTCCCCACCGGCGTCATCCGGCCGAACGTGACCAGCGTCATCGGCAACGGGGTAGTCGTCTACCCGCCGCGCTTTCTGGAAGAAGTCGATCAGCTCGCGAGGGGCGGGATCGACGTCTCCGGCTCGCTGTTCGTGAGCGACCACGCGCACGTGATCTTCCCTTACCACATGGAAGAAGAGCGGTTGCTCGAAAGCGGCGGCGAGGGGAAGATCGGCACCACGGGCCGCGGCATCGGGCCGTGTTATCAGGACAAGGTCGGCCGCCGGTTCGGAATCCGCGTGGGCGAACTGCTCCGCCCGGACCACCTGCGCGAGCGGTTGAAGTTCGTGGTGCCGTTCAAGAACCGGCTGATGGCCGCGTTCGCCAACGGGCACGCCGCAACGCTCAAACCCTTCGACCCGGAGGCCGTCGCGACCGAATACCTCGGCTACGCGGAGCGCATGAGGCCGTTCGTGACGGACACGAGCCGTCTGTTGCAAGACTCGCTCGCCGCGGGCAAGCGGCTCATCTTCGAGGCGGCCCAGGGGAGCCTACTCGACGTCGACCACGGCACCTACCCGTACGTGACGAGTTCGAGCAGCCTGCCGTCGGGCATCTGGGGCGGGGCGGGCGTGCCGTCGCGGTGCGTGCAGCGCATCATCGGCGTCGTGAAGGCGTACACGAGCCGCGTCGGGCAGGGGCCGTTCCCCACCGAACTCGACGACGGCTCCGATGGGACCGGAGAGCGCATCCGCCGGATCGGGCGCGAGTACGGCACGGTGACCGGCCGCCCGCGGCGTGTGGGGTGGTTCGACGCGGTGGCTGTGCGGTACACCGCGGCACTTTCCGGCGCCGACGAGATCACCGTGATGTTGCTCGACGTGCTGAGCGGGTTGCCGGAGCTAAAGCTCTGCACCGCTTACGAGATCGACGGCGAACGGCACACGCACTTCCCCAGCGACGCGTACCAACTGGAGAAGTGTAAGCCGGTGTACGAATCCATCTCCGGTTGGAGCGAAGACATTACCAAGGCGCGGAAGCTGACCGACCTGCCGGCCGGCGCGCGTCGGTACGTCGAACGCATCAGCGAGCTGGTCGGATTGAAGGTGAGCGTGGTGTCGGTCGGCCCCGACCGCGAACAAACCATTTTGGCGTGAAGAAGAGACTAACCACAGAGGCACAGAGAAGACGGAAAAGCCATTTGAAAGCACTCGATTCTTTTGTCTTCTCTGTGCCTCTGTGTCTCTGTGGTTAGTGTATCCATCATGATCTCGACTCAGCACGATCCCCGCGCCTACGCATCCTCCGTCGGGCTCGATTCGGCCAAGCTGCCGCGGCACATCGCCATCATCATGGACGGCAACGGCCGCTGGGCCGCGTGCCAGGGCAAGCCGCGCATGGAGGGCCACGCCAAAGGGGCGCACTCCGTCGACGTGATTACCGAGGAGTGCTGTCGGCTCGGGATCGGCCAGCTCACGCTGTACTGCCTCAGTTCCGAGAACTGGAAGCGCCCCAAGCCGGAAATCGACTTCCTCATGGCGCTCCTGAAAGAGTACCTCCTCGCGGAGCGGCAGAAGATCCTCGACCAGAACATCCGATTCACCGTGATCGGCCGGCGCTCCGGCTTGCCGGAAGAAGTGCTCGCCGAGATCGACGAGAACGTCCGGCTCACGCAACACAACACGGGCCTGACGCTCTGCCTGGCGATCAACTACGGCAGCCGGGCGGAGATCGTGGACGCGGTGCGGATCCTGGCGGAGCGGGTCAACCGCGGCGACCTCCAGCCGGATGACATCGACGAGGCCGCGATCTCCGGGGCGCTCTACACTGCCGGGATGCCCGACCCGGACCTGCTCGTCCGCACGGCCGGCGAGATGCGCGTGAGCAACTACCTGCTCTGGCAGATCTCCTACGCCGAGCTCTGGGTCACGCCGAAGTTCTGGCCGGAGTTCGACGCGGCGCTGTTGCACGACGCGCTCCGCGACTTCGCCCGGCGCGAGCGCCGGTTCGGCGGGCTGAACGCGGACTCCCCCACCTCTTGACCGACGGACCCCGATGATCCGAACGCGAGTGCTGGTCGGAACGCTACTCGCGCTCGGCGCCGCCGGGGTGCTGGTCGGCGACACGTATTTGTTCCCCTTCTTCCCGTTCCTGTTCGCGCTCCTGATGCTCGCGGGCTTTCTCAGCTCGCGCGAACTCGTTCACCTGCTTCCGATCGCTCACCGCCCTTCACGGCCGCTCGTCACGGTCGGTGTGCTGTTGCTGCTCGCGGCGAACTGGTACCCGAAGAGCCATCACGCGGTTCCCATCACGGTCCCGTGGCCGCTGTTCGTCGCGGTGTTCGTCGGCGTTCTCCTCGCCGCGTTCCTGCTCGAAATGCGACGCTACACCGGCGAACCGGGCACCGCGGTCCCGCGATTGGCCCTCACGGTGTTCGCGGTCGCGTACCTGGGGCTGTTGCCGTGCTTCTTCGTTATGATCCGGTTTCTGCCGGAGCCCCCCGTCACCACGGCCGTGATGCTCGCGCTGGTGATCTTCGTTCCGAAGTGCAACGACATCGGCGCGTTCTTCACCGGCACGTTCCTGGGCCGGCACAAGATGACGCCGGTGCTCAGCCCGAAAAAGACGTGGGAGGGGATCGCGGGCGGGACGCTGACCGGCGCGGTAGTTGCGGTCGGGTTGTCGTTCGCCGCGCCGGTGTTCCGGGGCGGCCCGCTCGAAGCGATCGCCTTCGGGCTCGTGGTGGGAACCGCGGGCGTGCTGGGCGACCTCGCGGAATCGCTCGTCAAGCGCGACTGCCAGGTGAAGGACGCCGCGAAGAGCATTCCCGGCTTCGGCGGCGTACTGGACGTGGTCGATTCGGTGCTGTTCGCGGCACCGGTCGCGTACCTGTGGTTCGGGGTTCATTAACCGCAGAGGCCACAAAGGCCGCAAAGAAATGAGATTTTGAGTCACCTCCGCTCCGATAAACTGTCTATTCCTCCGCGTTCTCCGCGTTCTCTGCGGCGAACCTCCTGGTAAAGCACTCATGGCCGACTCGCCGGTGACCCGCACGCTGTCGATCGAGGACCGCGAGGAGGCCGTGATCCTCTTCGGCCCGCGCGACCAGCACCTCCGTACCCTGCGCGACACGTTCGACGTGAAGGCCGTCTACCGCGGCGGCGAGTTGAAGGTGGAGGGGTCGGCCGAGGGGGTGGAGCAGTTCGTGCGCGCCCTCGACCAGCTCCGCCAGATCGGCCGCAAGCACGGCCAGATCGGCCCGAAGGACGTGACGGGCGTCGTGGAGGTGGTCCGCGGCGGGACGGCGCGGGGCGGCGGGGCGGTGGCGACCACCGAGGGCGGCCGGAGCCTGCGCACCCGCACCGACGGCCAGGGGCGGTACGTTCAGGCGCTCCAGCAGCACGACGTGGTGTTCTGCGTCGGCCCCGCGGGCACCGGCAAGACGTATCTGGCCGTGGCGTGGGCCGTGTCGCTCCTGAAGAGCAAGCAGGTGCGGAAGATCGTGCTGGTGCGCCCCGCGGTGGAGGCCGGTGAGCGGCTCGGCTACCTGCCGGGCGACCTCGTCGCGAAAATCAGCCCGTACCTGCGGCCCCTCTACGACGCGCTCGCGGACATGATGGAGCCGGATACGGTGAAAAAATATATGGAGAGCGAGGTCATCGAGATCGTCCCACTCGCGTATATGCGTGGCCGAACGTTGAATCAGGCGTGCATCATTCTGGACGAGGGGCAGAACGCGACCGTGGCTCAGATGAAAATGTTCCTGACGCGCATGGGGGCGAACTCGAAGATCGTCATCACCGGCGACATGACGCAGACCGACCTGCCGCGGACCGTCCGGAGCGGCCTCGCGGACGCGGTCCACCGGCTGCGCGACGTCGAGGGACTGTCGATCGTGTACCTCGATCAGGCGGACATCGTGCGCAACCCGCTCGTGACGCGGATCGTAAAGGCGTACGAGGAGGAGGCGCCGCGGGGGAAGAAGCCGGGCGCGTGAGGAGCGGGCGATGAAGCGATCCCGTTGGGTTGTGCTGGCGTTGCTCGTCCCGCTCCTCGCGACCGTCGGCCTGCTGTGCTTCGGTATGAAGGAGAGTGACAGGCATCAAACGCAGCACGAGGCGATTGCCCACAGCTGCGACGTGCTCCTCGCGTGTGAGAGCTACTACCGGCATCCGGACTCCGGGAAGAAATACCCCTCGGGCCTCACTGATTTGGTCGAGCCACCCTTCGGCGGCAGTTCGTTCCTTCGCGAGAGAGACCTTATCGACCCGTGGGGTAACCCCTACCGCTTTGCGACCGTGAGGGGCGCGAAAGGCGACACGGAACTGTACGTGTGGGCCGAGCGGGTCGTCGGCGGAAAGCGAAAGTTGCTCGGCGCGAAGATGGCCCCGGGCGGGCAACCGGAACTGTTCGGACTGCCGGAAGGGTAACGCGCCGCGACCGCAGGAAGGGGCACGTATCGCTTATCTCGCGGTCGCGGCCGGTTTTAAGCGGGGGGTTACTTCGGCGGCACGAGCGCCGAATCCACGACGTGAACGATGCCGTTGCCCGCCTTTACGTCGGGCTTGGTCAGCTTCGCGCCGCCGACGAACACGTTCTTGCCCTCCACCGTGACCTTGAACTTGACGCCCGAAAGCGTCTCGACTTCCTTACCGGCCCGCTCCACGAGGTCGGCCGACGACAGCTTCCCCTTGACCACGTGGCCCTGCATGAACTTCTTGAACGCGGCCTTGTTGCCCGCGTTCTTCTTGTCGGTGGCCTCGTCGAGCCCCTTGAACGCGGCGTCGGTCGGGGCGAACACGGTCCACTCGCCCCCGTCCTTGATCGTGTCGAACAGGCGCGTTTCGGTGAGCGCCTCGACCAGAATTTTGTGCTCCTTCGACGCGGCCAGAACGTCGGCGACTGTCTTCGGCTCCTCGGCCGGCGCGGGCCGCACGGCCGCGATCAAAATGGCCAGCGACAGCCCTACGAGCAACTTCCCCTTCATCGGAATCTCCAGCGGCGACGGGACCCGACCGGCGCGGCGCGCCGGTTTCCGTTCGGACGTTGGAATCCCACGCGAGCCGCGGGCCGAATCGGCAACAATTTCGGAAATTTGTTCGTTTTTTCCCGACACCGTACGTCGCGGTCACTGCGGAAGCCGCAAATCGACGAGGAACTGGTCCAATTCTTCCACCGGCGGTTCGGTCGGGAGCGTACTCGCTTCGTGTGCGGCGCCCAATCGCTTCTCCCACGTGTCGAGTTGCTCCGTGTGGAAATCCACGTCCACAGCCGTCAAAGTGCCAAACTCCGCGCTCGCTTTCCGTTCGATCAGCTCCGGGATGAACGGCAGCCCGAATCGCTCGTTCAGCGCGGGCAGATGCGTCAGGACCTCTCCCGTTTCGAGCAGGTGAACGCCGGTCAGCGCGACCCGGTACGCGTACAGGAGCGTCTTCGCGCGCTTCGCCTCTTCCTTGTCGAACAGCTTCCGCTGCGTGTGCAGGAACCCGCGGTAATGGTTGTAGCAGTGCCGCGTCACGCACTTTTGCGCGAGCGGGCGGAGCCGCGCGAGGAAATCGGTGCCGTGTGCGACCAACGGCGAGAAGATCTGTTCGAGCACGTACCCATTGTGCTTGCAGGCCAGCCGCAGGTACTTCCCGACCTCGTGGCTGACGGCTTCAATCGGGCGGGAGAACCCCCCGCGGGTTCCCCCGAGCCCCCTCCCGTCTTCTCTTCCTGAAAATTCGCCCTTCGGCTCGAGTGTTTCGGCGGGTGCCTTCAGCCCGACGAGTGACCGCAGCGGCGCGAGAAAGCACCCGCGCAGGTCGATGTCGCTGTCGGCGGACGGGAAGCCGTAGAGGTGCGATCCGCTGACGGTCCAGAACAGCGCGCCGGGAACCCGGGCGTTGCCCCACGCACCGAGCGCGGCGAGATCAAGGTCGTGGGTGATGGTCACGGGCAGCTCCTCGCGTCGGCGGGCACGAATGCCTTGCACTCTCTCTCGCGAGAGGGCAAAGACAAAGGACGCCTCACCCCGACGGTTGGTTCGCCCGCCTCCGGCGCGCCGCGATGAGGAACCGGTTGGCCCGGTCGGTGTCGGGCCGCTCCGGCAATTTCGTCGTCGCGAACGCCTCCTGAAACACCCGGTCCAGTTCCAGCGCGCGGGCCTCTACTTCTTCGAACGGCACGGCGCCGCGGCGGATCGCGAGCAGTTCGTCGCGGTGCTCGCCCACGTCCACGCGAATGTCGCCGTCGCGCAGCGCGTGGATGCCGCTGTGCAACAGCCGAATCAGGTGCATCGCGTGCTTCGGCTTGTAGCGGCGGTTCGTCGCGAACCCCTTCTTCATCAGGCGGAACTGCGACAGCACGTACCCCGAATACGTGCGGTACAGGTGCCGCGACAGGAACGCCGTTCGCATTTGGCGAAGCTCCTCGCCCGTTTCGTCGAGGTGGAGCACCGCGGGCGACCAGAGCGTTTCGAGGATGTTCGGATTCGCCTGAAGCGCCAGCCGCACGAACTTCTCGATCTCCCAATCGACCTCTTCCACTCCCGCCGCGAAGAACTCGACCTGCTCGGGCGGCTTGGTGAGCGCCCAGTGCCACTCCGCGGGCGGCAGGAACACCCCGCGCCGGTCCTCGTCCGACGACTCGGTCGACAGCCCGAACGCCCGCGACCCGACCGTCACGCGGTACACCACGAACGCCGCCGCATCCGGCCCGGCCGTGGCGGTCGCCTCAACGGTGTGATCGCCGCGGCGCACGAGCAGTTCGCCGAACTTCAGCCGGAAGGAGACGCCGTCGAGGAACCGGACCAGATAGGGCCGGTCGTTGGACCCGGGCGATTCGACCACCTCCGCGACCGTGCCCGCTGGCTTCACCGCGTCGGTGCCGGGCACGCGGCGGTCGTAGCGCAGCACCACCTGCGTCCCGACCGGGATGAGGAAGTTCGGCGGCAGGTTGTCGGCGCGCGGGTCGGACATGGGAGACTAACCACAGAGGCACAGAGACACAGAGAAAGCAGAGATCGAGCAAGAGGACAAGGCGCCCCGATGCGAGGTTCTTCTTAAATTACCCCCTCTGTCTTCTCTGTGTCTCTGTGCCTCTGTGGTTAGCTCTTTTTCTTCTCCACCTCTAGCAGCTTCTTCTTGCGGTGTAGGCCGCCGGCGTAGCCGTGCAGTTTGCCGTCGGTGCCGATGACGCGGTGGCACGGCACCACCACCGCCACCGGGTTCGTCGCGCACGCGCGGGCCACCGCTCGGACCGCCTTCGGTGCGCCGATCGCCTCCGCGACCTCCTTGTAGCTGCGCGTTTCGCCGTAGGGGATCGCCAGGAGCGCGTCCCACACGCGGCGCTGGAACGCGGTGGCGCGCACGTCCAGGGGCAGGTCGAGGTGCGGTTGTTCGCCCGCGAAGTGCCGCTGAAGTTCGTCGAGCCACGGTTTCAGTTCCGCGTCGCCGCGCGCGACGTCGGCCCTCGGGAACTCGGCCCGCAGTGCGGCCTCCGTCTGCTTGTCGGTGTCGCCGAAGCTCAGCCAGCAGACGCCCTGGCCGGTCGCGGCGAGGATCACGCGGCCCAGCGGGCACTTCGCGGTCGTGAAACGGATCGCCACCGGTCCCCCCTTCTGGTACTGTCCCGGCGTCATGCCGAGTCGGTCGGTCGCGCGCTCGTAGAGCCGGCTGCTGGAACCGTACCCGGCGCACGTCATCGCGGTCGTCACGGTGTTCCCGCGCCGCAGCTCGCTCTTGAGTAACTCGACCCGGCACGCGTCGGCGAACCGGCGCGGGCTGACCCCGACCACCCGCTTGAACACACGCTGGAGGTGCGGCGGGCTCATTCCCGCCTGCCTCCCGAGCGCGGCCAGCGTCAGCGGTGCGTCCAGGTGCGCGCGGATGTAGTCGCACAGGTCGGCGATGAGTTGGACGGTGTCCGCGTCGGTCGTAATGGGCATCGGTTCACCTCTGCGGTCACAATACCCCGGCGAGGTGAGATGCCGCTATCCGGTTCTTGCGCCGGCCACCGCTTCGGAAACGAAAACGGGCGGACCATCAGGTCCGCCCGTTCGCACGACCGCTCCGCGTGACGAATCACGGCTCCTTCTTGGGCTCCGGCTCCTTCTTCGGTTCGCCCGCCCCGCCCCGCGTCTCGACGCCGACCCGCGCGGCCGGGTTCACGTCCGCCGGCGGCCAGATCCGCACCGGCCGGACGTACTTCGGGTTCGCGTCGCGGAGGCACACGAGCAGCCCGTTGTCGGCCGCCAGGTACACGCGGTCGGACGCGGTGTTGACCACGTGGACGTTGAACTCGCCGAAGTTCGCGCCGCCGAGCGGGGCCGAGCGCTTGTGGGTCGGGTCGGTGGCGCGTTTCGCGTCGTAGACGAGGAAGCGCCCCTGCCGGTCGCGGATGTATACGAACTCCTCGTTGGCGCCGATGATCCGGTCCGCGCCGTCGTCCGACCGCCACACGATGTCGCCGGCGAGGTACTCGCGGGGGCGGGCCTCGACGCGGCTCACGCCCTCTTCCTTGGCCGGCTCGCCCTCCTTGGCCGGTTCGGCCGCCTTGGGCGGGGCGCCCTTGCCGCCCTTGAACGGACCGTCGAACCGGTGCAGGCACACGACGCCGCTGTCGTCGCCGGACGTGTAGACGTGGTCCTTGGTGACGAACGGGGAGTGGTTGTTGAGCCCGCCCGGGACCGCGCGCCACTTGGCGATGATCCCGCCGGCCAGGTTGCCGCTGGCGGCGTCCACGGCGACCAGGGTGCCGTTGCCCATCGGGACGTAGTGCGTCGTGCCGGACGCGACCGGGGCGGCGGCGATCGGCGCGGTCAGCCGCTCCTTCACCTCGGTCACTACCTTACCGGCCTCGCTCAGCTTGTTCAGCGCGAGCACCACGTTGCCCTCGGTGATCGCCCACGCCCGCGTCGGGGTGAGCACGAGCGGGTAGAGGACGCGGGCGTTGAGCCCGTACTCCCACCGCAGCGGCGGCTCGACCGACTTCGGCCGCAGGTCGGTCAGCGCCAGCGCGGCGGCGATGGACGGCGGGATGGTGCTGAGTGAGGGGCTCGGCTGGATGTACCGACTCGTCTCCGACCGCATGTGATACGGCTGCCGGAGCGAGGCGACCGGACCCAGCGACGGGGACCGCGACCCGAAGTCTCGCGTGTACGGCGGGGTCACGGTCCGCAGGGCCGCCAGCGACGGGGATTTCGCCCCGGTCATACCGCCGATCGGAACCGTCGTCACCTCCGCGCGGAGGGGCGATTCGAGCCGCTCCGCCTCCGGCGTGCCGACGGCCCCGGGGTTGTACCGCTTCAGAAGGTCGTCCACCGGACTGGTCGCGCCGGCCTTGGCGCCGCGGGCCAGCGGGTCGACGGCGGCCTTCGCCGGCTCGGTGACGCCGATGGGCCGCGGCAGGTCGTACACCGCGATCCGGTGCGCCCCGGCGCCGCCCGAGCGCATCCCCAGCACGCAGTACACCGACCGCTCGTCGGCTGCCAGCCCGACCGTCGGCGGGGCGCCGAGGTCGGCGACGAACTCCGTCACCCCGGTCGTGCGGTAGAACGCGTACAACTTGGTGACGGCCGCGACGAACACGAACTGCGAGTTGGCCGCCACCGGGTAGGCGTTGCTGGCCGCCCCGCTACCGAGCCGGGCCGCCCACTGGATGCGGCCGGAGAGCGCGTCGAGGGCGATCAGCAGACCGGCCCGCGTCTGCACGAACACCTGGTCGTCGATCGTCTGTACCTGCGTCAGCGCGTCGCGGTTGCCCTCGACCGGCAGGTACTGGGTCCACTCGGTCCTGAGATTGAGCCGGTCCAGCACCGCCTTGTTCGGCGGTACGGCCTTCGAATACGTGCCGGCCGGCTGGGCCGGGGCCAGCGCCGCGGCGACGAACAAGAGGGCGGTGACGATCACAAGACGGTATTTCATCGGTGCGGCTCCGGGGGCGGAAGCGCAAAACTTTACCCCAGTCTAACAGCGTCCGGTGCAAAATGTGAGCGCCGATCCGGCGCGCGAAGGGAGGAAGGCGACGGGAACGGGGCCGGCGGCGCCGGTTATGCGGCCCGGCCGCGGCCTACTTCTTTCCCAGTTCGCGCTTGCGGCGGAAGAAGTCGGTCAGAACCGCGGCGCAGCGGTCGGCCAAGACCCCGCCGACCACCTCCGCGCGGTGGTTGAGTCGCGGATCGCTGGTGATCTGGAAAAGGGTGTGACACGCCCCGGCCTTCGGGTCGGTGCAGCCGTAGACGACCATCGGGAGCCGCGCCTGAACGATGCCGCCGGCGCACATCGGGCACGGTTCGAGCGTGACGTAGAGGATGCACTTCTCCAGCCGCCACGACTTGAGCGCGGTCGCGGCCTGGGTCAGTGCGATCATCTCGGCGTGGGCGGTCGGGTCTTTAAGCTGCTCACGCATGTTGTGCGCCGAGCCGATCACGCCGAGTTCGGGGTGAACGACGACCGCGCCGACGGGCACCTCGTCCTCGGTCGCGGCGGCGGCCGCCTCGTCGAGTGCCTGCTCCATGTGGTGAACGTGGAACGGGTGCGCCGGGTCGGTGAACGCGAGGTCGAAGGGGTTGAGCGGCTCCATTACGGATCAGTATAGCGCCGCGCCGGTCTTCAGAGTGGTCCGCTCGCTCCGCGAGCGGTGCAATACCCACGGAATAGCAACGGAGCAATGCCGCCGTGTCAATTAGTCGCGCAGCGACCGCTCGCGGAGCGAGCGGACCACTCTGAAGACGGCTCACTTCGCCAGATAATTCAGCGTGTAGTACGCCTCCGGGTGAAGCACATTCTCACCGTCACGGGACTTCGGACCGTCGATCCGGAATTCGTACACCCGCCCTTTCCGCAGGCCCTCCACCGGCACCGTCAGCGCCTTGCCGTCGGCCGAAAGGGTCGCCGCGCCCACCGTTTCCGCGCGCGTGTCGATCTCGGGGCCGCCGTAGTTGCTGTTGTAGACGTAGGTGAACGAGCTCACCGACACCGGCTTCTTGCCCAGCGACTCCGGGTCCACCGGCTTCGTGAACGTGAACTTGAACCCGTCCTTCATCAAATTGATGTGGTGAACCTCGAACGGCTCGGCGCCGGTGTAGACCAGCCGCTGGAGCCCGTACGGCTTGCCGCCGAGCGACCCCCAGCCGCGGTTCGTCTGACCCGCGAACAGGCTCCCGTCCGGCGCGAAGGCAATCCGGTTCACCCCGCACTGGAACCCGCTGCGGAACGGGAAGCACGCGCCCTGGAACTCGCCGTCCACCTTCTCCAGCGCGACGCGCATCACGACCGAGTTCGTCTGGTCGCCCATGAAGCACTGCCCGGCGAACGGCCCGAACTTGCCGCCCGTCGTGTCCCACACCGGCTCGGTGACGGACTTGCCCATCCGACCGTACGGGAACCAGACGCACGGCGGCGACAACTCCGGGTACTTGTCCGTCTGCTTGCCGCTCTTGTCGACGCCGTCGTACCGCATCCCGCTCTCGACCTTGTCCGGCACCTTCCCGGCGAACGGCGAGTCCTTCACCCACCGCAGCCCCGCCTGGTGGCCGAAGAACGCCCCCTTCTTGACGTGGTGCATCTTGTTGGTCACCACCCACTCGCCCTGGTTGTCGCAGTAGAACAGGTCGCCCTCGGGCGAGAAGTTGATGCCGTTGGGCGACCGCAGCCCGTAGGCGTAAGGCTCCATCTTCTTGCCGTCGGGCGACACCTTCACGCACCACCCGCGCCACGGGGCCTTCGCCTGGTGCCCGCCGCCGAACCCGACGTTGAGCGTGATGAAGAAGGAGCCGTCCTTGTCGCGCGCGGGGCCGAACGCGAACTCGTGGTAGTCGCCCGACACGCCCCACTTGTCGCACACCGTCTGGTACTCGTCCGCCTTGCCGTCGCCGTCCGCGTCCACGAGCCGCGTCAGTTCCGCGCGCTGCACCACGTACACCACGTTGTTCGTCTCGACGTACAGCCCGAGCGCCTCGTGCAGTCCGGTGGCGAACCGGGTCATCTTGACGTCGGCCGGGTTCTCGGCGGTCGGGTTGTCGATGAGCCACACCTCGCCGCGCCGCGTGCAGGCGAGCAACTTGCCGTCGGGGCGGAAGGCGAGCCCGCCGACCTCCAGAACGCAGTCCGGCGCGAGCGGGATCGTGACCATCTTGTAGTGGGTGCCCTCGCCCTTTGCGCTGGCCACGGCCTCGACCGCGCCGCGGGGCGGGAAGTTACGGTCGAGCTGCTTGCGGATCGTCGCGGGGACGATTTCCGGCAGCTCGGGGGCGACGTACACCTGCCACTCGCCCGCGTCCTGGCAGACCTTCACGAGCAGTTCGTTCTTCCCCTCCTTCACGTCGATCTCGACGCGGTCCTGGTCGGCCGCGGCGGGGCGGGTGTACGGCTCGTGGAACACGCGCTTGCCGTTGATGAACACGCTCAGCGTGTCGTCGCTGCCGAACGACAGCGGCCACTTGTACGCGCGGGGCGCGTCGAATTCGTGGTACAGGTAGACGACCGCGTTGGTCCGCACCTTCGGGAACAGCTTCTGCAGG
Organism: Planctomycetota bacterium; assembly: GCA_017306025.1. Classification (GTDB taxonomy): domain Bacteria; phylum Planctomycetota; class Planctomycetia; order Gemmatales; family Gemmataceae; genus Gemmata. Next base: position 10,638 of record JAFKJJ010000543.1, on the reverse strand, counting down.
TCGACGAGCTGGCCGAGCTTGAAACCAGCGAACTCCTTCCACCCGACATTCGCGCCGCCCTTGCCCTCGTAGGTGGCCTTCAGGTCGATTTTCTTTTCCGGCGGGTAGGCGAAGTCGAACCCGGCCTTGTCGGCGTTGTCGAACGGCCCGGCGTAGTACCACTTCCCTTCGAGGTTGGGCAGTTTGTGCGACGCCAGCGTGGCCCGCGCGCTGTCGGGGCGGTTGCCCTTGTTGACGAACTCGCCCGGGGCGTCCTTCGGTTGTGCGCGGGACGCGAGCGGCGCGAGGGCGACGGCCGCGGCCAGCGCGGCGGTGAGGACGGCGCAAACGCGGGTCATGGCAGCTCCGGGAGGGGAGGCACGGCGGGTGCGGTCGGGGTGTGCTTACAGGATACGATCTTCGCCCCGCGGATGCACGAGGTCTTCGGGGTGGTCCGGTCACTCCGTGACCGGGGCACTGCGGCGGCAAAGGGACCGTTCGTGTCGGTGGTCCGTGCGTGTCGCACCGGTCACGGAGTGACCGGACCACACTAAAGGCAGCGGTCCGCCCACGCGTATGACGCGTACACCGGACAGCCGATCTCCCACGGCTTGAACTGCGACCAGTAGTGAACGATCCGCACGTCGTGGTCCGGACTCAGCCCGCGGGTGCGCCCGCACCAGCGGTCGCCCGCGCGCCGGATCTCCGTCACCCCGGCGCAACTGTTCCACTCGGGGCCGACGGCCGGGTGCGTGTAGTCGTAGCCGATCGAGCGGAAGTAGCGGAACAGCACCGCCTGGTCCTGGCCGGGCGTCGCGAACATCTCCCGCTTGGGTACGGTCGCGTGGCGGGTCAGCGGCACCACCGCGTTCTGCGCCGCGAGGATCGCCCCGAGGTCGTAGAAGCCCGGGTCGCCGACGAGTTGCACCCCGGAGTTGAGGAACGGGGCGCGGTGCGTGCGCGCGTCGGACGGCACCCACTGGTGGTCGACGCCGATCCACGGCTTGTCGTGGCGGCGCCCCCAGAGCGGGCGGAGGTCGTCGAGCACGAACGTGTCGGCGTCGATGAAGAGGAACGGGTAGGGGAGGGCGGCGAGGTTGGCGAGCTTGAACCGCAAGTTGAAGTGCGGGTGACCGACGTCGTGGGAGCGCCCGCGGACGACCTCGACGTCGGCCGCCCGCCGGTGCTCCGGCGCCACGACCGGCTCGTGCGTCTCGTACAGGAGCGTGACGCTCGCGGCCCCGTTGGCGATCACGGAATCGAGGAACGCGTAGCACATCCGCGCGAAGCGCGGCTCGCGCGGGTAGTCCACGATCGACACGACCTTCAGCCGGTTGTCCCCCATCACCGCCATTCTACGCGCGCCCGGGCTCAGAACCGGTTCCACAGCCGCTCGAACTCGGCCGCGAACGCCGCGATCAGGCTCGCGTCGGCCGTGTCGACGACGTTCTCGAAGTTCACGTCCGCGGCGCCGCGGGTCCAGTTGTAGCTGCCGTTGAGCAGCCGCGTGCGGTCGAAGAGCGCGAACTTGTGGTGCATGTGGCCGTTGAGGCCCGGTTCGGCCGACGCGTGAATGTCGTCGGTCTTTACGGCGATGCCCGCCGCGCGGAACTTCTGCACGTCGGAGCCCGCGTCGTACTGCTTCTCGGCGTCGGTGATGACCCGCACCGCCACCCCGCGCCGGTGGGCGTCGAGGATCGCGCGGCTGATGCGGTCGTCGGTGACGGTGAACACGCACACGTCCGCGGTGCGCCGGCACGCGCCGAAGCGGTGGACGATCCGGTGCAGGCAGTCCTCGCCCGGCGCGAAAAACGCCTCGTCCGCCCCGGCGCGGGGGGCGTCGGCCCCCTGTGGCCCCCCGAGCGGTGCGATCACCTTCATCACGTCTTCGAGCCACTCCACCAACTCGCCGGCGGCCGGGTCGACGGTCGCGGTCCGGGCGACCTCGAACGCGCAGTGGCGCACCAGCCCGCGGTGCTGGTCGGTCCTTACGTTCCGCGCGAGCCAGTCGGTCAGGGCGGATTTTTCGGCGCCGGACAGTTTGCGATCCGCGAGCGATTGTGTAAGGAAACGAATAAGATCTTCGGAGTTCATTTTGTATTCGGTTTGCGGGTATAGTTGTCTTGCGTCACGATCGCCGGGCGCAAGGTCCCGTGTGCGTTGCGGATTCTGTCACTCTCCGCCGGAGGACGCAAGCCGTGAACGAGAAGCCGCTGTTCGGCATTGATGCCGTCCGCGCCTGGGTCGGCGACCTCGAAATCGGCAAGGGCCGCCCCTACGCCGCGGGCGCCGCGGTGAGCGGGTGCGTGCTCACCGGTACGCTGCTCAAGTCGTGCGTGAAGGGGACCCGCACGCGGCCGTACCGGGTGTGGGTGCAGCCGGGGGCCGGTGCGATCGAGGGGGCCGGGTGCACGTGTCCCGTCGGCCGCGGGGCCGCCTGCGGGGCGGCGAAGTGCAAGCACGTGGCCGCGACGCTGCTGGCGTACCTCGAAGCCCCCAACCGCTTCGTCAAGCTCGCCGACGTGTACGCCGACCTGGAAGCCCGCGACAAGTCGGAGCTGGTCGCGCTCGTGATGCAGGTGCTCCAGCGCGCCCCGGAGGTCGAACCGCTCCTGGCGGCGCCGCTGCCGGGGGTGGAGTCGCGAAGGGCCGTCCCGCCGGACTTCTACTTCTGGCAGACGGCCGAGATGATCCGCGGGGTGAACCTGGCGAACGACCGCGCCGCCCGCGAGATCGCCGAGTGGGTGATCGAGATGCTGGAGGACAATTTCGCGTTCGACCAGTGCGACCAGGGCGACGTGTTCCAGGCGGTGCTGGCCGGCATCGCGCGAGCGATTCAGGGAGAGCTCCCGGAGAACATCCGCGAACAGGTGCTGTGTGAACTGCCCGACGACCTGCGGTGGACGCTCGCCAGCCCGACCAAGAACGAGAACGAAGAAATCCGGGTGTAGACGGGAGATTCCGCCGTCGGACCTGTCTCCGCATGTTAATCGCCTGAGCGACAAGCGCGTACCATTTTCAAAATCTTGCCGGCTCTGAAAGAATCGCAGAAGTTGGCGCGTACAGACCAGCGGCCCGCACACCCCGGCCCGCGTCCGATGGGTGCCGCCACACATCCACTTGAGAACGGGAGAACACCATGCCGAACGGAAGGCAGGCGGCCGCCGCGAAACAAGAATTCACGGCGAAACTCGAGAAGGGGGACGTCAACATCGAACAAACCGTCTTTGCGATCGACGACGACCACCTGAGCGATTGGGACCGGATCGCGAGCTACATCCTGGCGTGCGTTTACTCCTCGGTTCAACGGCAGCACGTCAGCCGTCAGTCGTATTCCAGCGCCGACACGGTCGCAGTGGCCCGGAGCGGCAGCACCCTGCACGTGTTTACCAACACCATGTTCGCCCGCGCGGACTGGAACAAGCAGCAGCAGCAGGTCGTGTTCACTCCCCTCTCGGCGTCCAAGCGCGGCACCGGGCAGGCTGCGGCCGCCGAAACCGTGTTCGCGGCGATGAAAGAAGCGGGCATGAGCGACATCAAAACAATCGATTTTACCTACAAGAAGTCTCTGCTGACGAATCGGACGTACCACGCCGAGATGCAGTGCGTCGATTACTTCTTCGAAGAGCGGCAGGCGATCGACGGAAATTATATCGGCGTCTCGAAGCCGTGTTGCAGGGACTGTGCAAAGGCGCTTGACAAGTTCGGGATCGGCTACGCCTACTGGCACGACGTGTCCGGCAATAACGACTGGGTGCCGCCGCGTCCGATGAACCGCTGGTTCTGATCGGAGTACCACGGCCGGCGATCGAACACGCGTGCCGGACCGGGTGCCGTCATTTCTCTCTCCGCACGCTCCACTCCGCCACGGCCTCCAGAATTGTCCGGCACTCGCCCCGCGGCAGACACTCCAGCTCCTGCCGCGCGGCCTTCGCGAACTCCTCCGCCCGGCGCTTCGCGTACGCCACCGACTGCGTTTTCTCCAGCGCGTGCAGCACGCGGAGCCCCAGTTCGGCGCCACCGGCGCGGATCAGCTCACGGAGCTTCGTCGCTTCCGCCGGCGGAAGCCGGTGCAGGCTGTGAATCACCGGCAAAGTCAATTTCTGCTGTTCGAGATCGGTCCCGAGCGTCTTACCGGCCGCGTCCTCGCTCCCCACGAGGTCGAGTACGTCGTCGGCGATTTGGAACGCCAGCCCGAGGTTGTGCCCGTAGCCGGCCATCTTCGCCGCGACTTCCTCGGACGCGCCCGCGTACAGTGCGCCGAGCCGGCCGCAGCACTCGGTCAGCGCCGCAGTCTTTCCGTCGATGACGGCGAAGTAATCCTCTTCGCTCAGTTCGAGGTTACCGCGCTCGGCCACCTGGCGCAGTTCGCCGGCGCACACGCGGTTCGTGACCTCGCCCGTGATCTGGCAGGCGCGGACGTCCACGGTGCTCGTCAGGTGGAACGCGTGCGTGAACAGCATGTCGCCGAGCAGGATGCTGACCTTGTTTCCCCACCCGGCGTTGAAGGTCGCGGCGTGGCGGCGCAGTTCGGCCTCGTCGAGCACGTCGTCGTGGACGAGTGTGGCCGTGTGGATCATCTCCATCGCCGCCGCGAGCGTGTGGTGGGCCGGCAGCGCCTTGCCCACCGCCTTCGCGGTCAGGAGGAGGAGCGCCGGCCGGAGCCGCTTGCCGCGGTAGTGCTTCAGGTGTTCGACGAGCGGACCGAACGGCCCCCGGTGGGGGGCGAGCGTGCGGTCGAAAATGCGCTCGGCCTCGACGATGTCGGCCGCGACCGGCCCGTACGCCGGCCCGGCGGCCTTCGTGGCCGCCCGCGCGAGTACGGCGTCGGTGCCCGGTGTGGTTCCGCCGGAAGCGGGCGAAACGGTTGCCATTGCGGTCCCCATCGCGCGGCCCTCCCGCTCTCCGCGTTGGGTCGCAACCCGGAAAGCATACGCCCGCGGTGCCGACCGTCAATCAGGAGACGTCAGGACGGGTCGCGAACGAAGTGCCCGCTCCGGCCGCCGTCCTTCTCCTCCAGCCGGACCGCCTCGATGGTCATCGCGCGGTCGGCCGCCTTGCACATGTCGTACACCGTCAGGGCTGCCACACTAACCGCGGTAAGGGCCTCCATTTCAACACCGGTGCGCGCGAAAACTGTCACCGCGGCCTCGATCCGCAGCGCGCCTTCCGCGGGGAACGTGAAATCGAGCTTCACCGACGTGAGCGGCAGCGGGTGGCACAGCGGGATGAGGTCCGCCGTCTTTTTGGCGGCCATGATCCCGGCGAGCCGGGCCACTTCGAGCACGTCGCCCTTTGCGAGTCGCTTGTCGCGGATCAGCACGAGCGTGGCCGGGCTCATGCGGACCAGTGCCGACGCGCGGGCCGTGCGGTTCGTTTCCGCCTTCGCGCCCACGTCGACCATGCGAGAGGCGCCGGACTCGTCGAAGTGCGAGAGGGTAGACATGGCTACTGTTTTTCGGGTGGCAGGAACCGCGCGCCGCGCTCGACGGGGGCCGGCGGCGGGAGCTCCTCCGTGCCGGGTGGGATCGCGGGCGGCACGCCCGGCGGCGGCATCTCCGGGAGCAGCGGCTGCCGGCCGCCCGGCGGAGGCGTAATCATCGGCACGCCCGGCCGAACCGGGGTCGACGGCAAACCGGGCACGGCCGGTTGCGGGTACGGCAACACGTTCCCGGCGCCGCCGCGGGGCGGGTACGGCGGCTTCACGTTCACGTCGCGGTCCGCCTCGAACGCGCGGCCGTCGGTCGTGACGAGCCGCACCGCGATCCGCACGCGGTCGGTCGAGGGGGGCGTCTGCCACGGCAGGGCGACGAAGTAGCCCGTGCTGATGAAGCCGCTCTTCCACGTCGAACGGAGCCGGTCCGCGGGGACGTCCCACGAGCCGATGAGGTTCTTCAGCCCGGCGGGGGTGATCTCCCACGCCGCGACGAGCGCCCGCGCCGGCACCTTCACCGCGGAGCCGTCCCCGTCCCGCGGGACGATCACGACGAGTAACCCTTCGTCGCCGGGGTTCCCGTCCTCGTCGACGCCGCCCGTCCCCCGGCCGATCGCAATTTCCTTGACCGGAAGGTACACCCCCCCGCCGACCGGGGCGGGCGCCCCGCGCTGTTGCGCGACTTCGTAGGCGCGGAGGAGGTTGCGCGACTGATCGAGCTGCGCGCGGGTGTCGGCCAGTTCGCGTTCGCGGGTGCGGAGTTCGGCTTCGATCAGGTCGTAGCGGTTGTTGGACTTGCAGCCGAGGAAGAGGGTGCCGTGCGCGGCGAGCAGTGTGCAGACACACAACCGGAGCGAGCGGGGTCGCCGGGGTCGCTCCGGTTGTGTGCGGTTCGTCTGCATCCTGCCCAGTGTCCGCTGTCTGTCGGCCGCTACTCGCTCGGCGGACGGTTGGCCAGCACCTCGGCCGGCATCCGTTCGAGGACGCGGTCGATCAGTCCGAACTCGCGGGCCTCCTGCGCGGACATGAAGTTGTCGCGGTCGGTGCCCTTGAGGATCTTCTCGATCGGCTGCCCGCTGTGCTTCGAGAGCAACTCGTTGAGCGTCTTCTTGGTGCGGAGGAACTCGTTGGCGTGGATCAGGATCTCCTCCGCGGTGCCCTCGCTGCCGGCCAGCGGCTGGTGGATCATCACCCGCGCGTGCGGCAGCGAGAACCGCTTGCCCTTCGTCCCGGCCGTCAGGAGCATCGCCCCCATGCTGGCCGCCTGCCCCATGCAGTACGTCGCCACGTCGCAGGTGACGAACTGCATCGTGTCGTAAATCGCCATGCCCGCGGTCACGCTCCCGCCCGGGCTGTTGATGTACAGGCTGATGTCCCGCTTCGGGTCCTCGAACTGGAGGTACAGCATCTGCGCGACGATCAGGTTGGCCATGTCGTCATGGACCGTGCCCTGGAGGAAGATGATCCGGTCCTTCAGGAGCCGGCTGTAGATGTCGTAGGCGCGCTCCTCGCGGCCCCGGCTCTCCACTACGATCGGTACCAGCGGCATGTCTGATTCTCCGGGCGAGTCGCCGCGCCCTCTGATATCGGGCCGGCGGCTCGCGGGTGTTTTGGGGAAGTGGGGAAGCGCGGAGCGCCGAACGCGGGACGGAGCCAGACAGGCAGAATTGACGCGCCCGACGGCGCATTCGGCTCATCTTCTCTTCGGCCCCGCGTTCCGCGCTATTTCTTGGGTTCGGGCCGGGCGAGCACCTCGTCCACCAGCCCGAACGCCTTGGCCTCGCCCGCGTGGTAGTACTTGTCGCGGTCGGTCTCCTTGGCGATCACGTCGAGCGGTTGCCCGGTGTGCTTCGCCAGGATCTCGTTGAGCCGCGACCGCTCGCGGATGATCTCGTTGGCCTGGATCTCGATGTCCGAGACCTGCCCGCCGACCTGCCCGTACGGCTGGTGGATCATCACCTTCGAGTTCGGCAGGCAGTACCGCCGCGACTTGGTGCCCGCGGCCAGCAGCACCGCCGCCCCGCTCGCGGCCAGGCCCATGCAGTAGGTGTGGACCGGGGCCTCCAGGAACTGCATCGTGTCGTAGATCGCCAGCGTCGAGGACACCGACCCGCCCGGGCTGTTGATGTACAGGTGAATGTCGGCCGTCTTGTTCTCGTACTGGAGGTACAGCAACTGCTTGATGATGAGCGTGGCCGAGTCGTTGTTGATGGGCCAGTTGAGGAAGACGATCCGCTGTTCGAGCAACAGCGCGTCGAGCGTCATCTCCCGCTGGCGGGTGTACCCGCCGCGCTGGAGCACGGGGTCGAGCGGACCGGCCGCGGCCGTCGGGTCGAACGGTGGGAACATGGGATGCCCTTTCTGGCGAGCCGTCTGGCAGGTTAGCCGCGTCCCCCGGCTGCACCGGGCGGCTCGCGGCTAACGCGGAAGGGGACTAATACCACTGTACGCTGGCGGTCAACTGCCGCTCTCGGGCGCCGGGGGCGGTGCGGCGCCCTCCGATTCCGGCACCGCCTGCTCGGCGACGGTCGCCACCTCGCCGGCCTGTTCGCTCGGCTTCAGCTCGTAGTCCTCGTAGGTGGCGTTGGCGATGATGAGGTCCAGCGCCTTGCGCTCCAGGAGGTCGGCCGCGACCGCCTCCATCAGGTCCTCCTTCTCCAGCCGCGCCTTCACCTTGCGGAAGCTCTCGCCCGACTGCTCGGCGATCCGGTCGATCTCCGCGTCGACGTCCTCCTGCTCGATCTCGATCTTCTCGACCTCCGCGACCTTCTGGAGCACGAAGTGCTCCTTGAGGGCGTCCGCGGTGGACTTCAGCACGTCCTGTTCGAGCAGCCGGCGCCGGCCCTTGATCTGCTCGTCGCTCATGCCCGCGTTTTTCATCTCCAGCAGCCGGCGGTGGAGCGTCTTGCGGGCCTGCTTGCGGAGCATGTCCTGCGGCAGCTCCCACGTCGAGGCCGCGGCGATCTGCTCCAGGACCTGCTGCCGCGCCGCCTGCCGCTGCGTGTATTCGAGCCGCCGCGCCAGCACCGCCTGGACCAGTTCGGTGAACGACTCCGGCGTGCCGACCATGAACGCCTCTTCGAGGAACTGTTGCGTGAGTTCCGGCGGGCGGGTCGTCTTCACGTCCTTGACGGTGAACGTCGCCTGTACCTTCTGCCCGCGGAGCTGTTCCGCGGCCGTCTCCTGCGACAGCGTGATGTCGACCGTGCGGACGTCGCCCGGCTGGGCGCCCTTCATCTTCGCGCCAAAGTCCTCCGCGATGCCGTCGGACAGCGCGAGCTGCGGCTCGACCTTCACCCGCACTTCGCTGAGCTTGTTGATCTCCTTGTCGCGGAAGGAGATCGTCACGTCCGCGGTGACGGTGTCGAACAGGTCCGCGACCGGCGGCTCCTTCGGCACGAGCTGGCCGTACGGCTCCAGGAGCCGCTTCTTTTCGACCTCGACCTCTTCGGGCGTGTACGTGTGGATCGGTCGGCGGAGCTTCATGCCCTTGTAGTCGGGCAGCTCAAATTCCGGACGAACCTCGATATCGAACTCATAAATGAACGCCCCCTCCTTGGGGATGTTCAGCAGGTTCGGGTCGAACTCCGGCGGGCTGAGCGGGGCGATGGTCTGCTCCTCGGCGAGCTGTTCGAGGCTCGCCATGAGCACCTGCGACTTGATCTCCTCGGCGACGCTGTCGTAGTACTGCCGCTCGATCATCTTGCGCGGCGCCTTGCCCGGGCGGAACCCGCGGATCTGCGGCTGATCGCTGAGGGTCAGCTCGCTGAACCGCTCGTCGAACCGCTTGTCGATCTGTGCCCGGTCGACGGTCACCTTGACGTGCTTCTTGCACGGCCCGACGTCCCGGATCTCGACCGATTGCTGGAGCTTGATCGCCCCCTCTTCCTCGGTCGCGACGCCGGCGGCCGCGTCCACGAAGCCGGTGCTGATCGCGTCGGCGTTTTTCTCGTCGGTCTTGGGGGCTTCTTCGTCGGCCACGGTGAACCTCCTTCGTCGGGTCGTCCCGCTGAGGTGTATTGGAAAAACGCGAGCCGGGAAGTCGTGGGCGACGGGAAAAATCCCCGCCGAGCGCCCGCGACTTCCCGGCTCGTGCGTCAGCTTCGATTCGGCTCAGAGCGGGTGATGGGACTTGAACCCACGACAACCTCGTTGGCAACGAGGTACTCTACCACTGAGTTACACCCGCACGTCCGTCTGGCACACCCTTTTTTAGATGTGAGCCGCCGCGGTTTCAAGGGAGAATATTTGAAGTGCGGCCGGTGGACAGGGAGAAAACCGGAAGGCACCTAACCCCCCGTCCCCCTTCCCTAAGAAGGAAGGGGGTGGCGCCGATAGCGACGAACCGCAACTGTCACCGGGTGGGCAACGTCGCACCACCCATTGAGCGATACGGCCCATCGGACCCCGCGCCACCCCCTTCCTTCTTAGGGAAGGGGGACGGGGGTTAGGTGCCTTCTGCCTCAGCCGCGCCAGGAGGAACCGACGACATGGCCCCTTTCACCCTCACGCGCGACGCGGTGCGCGAATTGGATCAGCGCGCGATCAACGGCTTCGGCGTGCCGGGCGTGGTGCTCATGGAGAACGCCGGCCGCGGCTGTGCCGAGTTGCTCATGCGGCTGAACCCCGACCGCGTGCCGACGGCGATCCTGTGCGGCCCCGGAAACAACGGCGGCGACGGGTTCGTGATCGCGCGGCACCTCGATAACCACGGCTGGCCGGTGCGGGCGCACATCTTCGCGCGACACAACCGACACGCCGGGGACGCGGACACCAACTTCGACATCCTCTTCGCCTCGGGAATCGAGTTCACGCAGTACCGCCCCGACTACTTCGAGCGGTCCCACCGCGACCTGTTCCTGAAGCACTTCGCTCCGGCCGGCTGGGTCGTGGACGCGCTCTTCGGCAACGGCCTGACACGCGCGCTCGGCGCGCCGTTCGACTGGCTCACCACCGTCGTGAACGATTCGAGCAAGCCGGTGCTCGCGGTGGACGTCCCGAGCGGCCTCGACTGCGACACCGGCCTGCCGCTCGGCCCCTGTGTGAAATCGGCCCACACCGCGACCTTCGTCGCCCTCAAGCGCGGGTTCCTCAACCCCGATTCAAAGGCGTGGACCGGCGAAGTTCACGTGATTGACATCGGCGCGCCCCGGGTGCTTGTGGAAGAATACCGCAACCGGACGGTATGAGGTCGAGGGCGCATGGTCGAACGAGGTCGGTGGAAG
>JAFKJJ010000148.1:1928-7847 GCA_017306025.1 Planctomycetota bacterium | reverse complement strand
GACCGCGCGCCCGTCGCCCGGCGCACCCCGGGCCCGTCGGGTGGCTCCCGCGAGAGCCAGCCAGATCCGGTAACTTGTCCCCGCTCGCCCCCACCGGTAGTTCGCCGAACGCATCCGCGATCCACCGCTCGATCCCGGTCTTCCCCTCGGCCACCACGGCCAACACACCCGCCTGACGACGGGCCACCGCATCCGTCGGTTCACCCCCGATCGCCTTCACCGCCGTGCCGATGTGCTCGATCGTGTGGTACACGTCCCCCCCCCGCCGCTCGGGGCAGGACATCCGCCGCCAGGTTCCAGATCCATTCCGCACCGTCACCCCGCACCGTCACGTCGCTGGTACTCGTCACCGCAAGACGATCGGTCTCGGTACGCACGCGCCCCGCGAAGTCGCGGCCCCCCTCGACGGCGGCCACCACGGTCCGAACCGTCGGGGGCGGCAAGACGCGGCGCTCCACTTCTGCGGCGCCGCCGCCTTCCCCTGCCCGCGCGTGCCGACCGCGCACAACTTCACGTCGCGCCGCCCGGTCGGGGTGTTTACCTTGCCGGTGTCGATCTGGACCTCGACGGTCCCCCTTCGCCCGCGCGAATCGTTGGCCGTCGGTGTGGTTCTGGCGTTCGGCGCTTGCGCCCCGCGCGGCCGCGTGGGTGCGTTGGCGGATCACCTCGTCGTCCAACCCCCGCCCTCCGACTCGCGTAACATCATCCCCGCCCGCGCGAACGGGTCCCGCGCCGACCAGCACGGCCATCCGTTGCGCCCCGCCGTCACGTACCCGTCAACGCCCAGAGCGGCATCGGCCGGGAACTGCCCGCCGTCGGCGGTGACGGCGTACTGGCGCCAAAGGCAGATCCGCCCCAGTGCGGTCAAGAGCCAACGGGGTCGTCGGCCCTTGAGTCGGTTGCGCGACTTTTGGGGAGCCGTCGGTGGTGTCGGCGCCCCGGGTCCAGCGCCACGCGCTCGCAGGTGGCCAGAACCGTGCATCGGGGGCGGCCCCGACCTCTGTCGCATCTGGGCGAAGAACGCCAGCGCCTGCTCCAGAAGCAACCGTTCCGCTTCGGTCTGGTACTCGATGGTCAGCGCCGGCGTCCGTGCCTCGGGGTAAAAGGACAAGGCCCAATAGCCCAACTACCACTTGCCAAAATCTACAGGGGTGCGGGGGCACGGGTGCAAGGGCGGCCCGGATCGAGATTTTTCTGTCCGCACATTGTCCCGGCTGCTACACTCAAACGCCTCGGCGGTCAAGACATTCAATCTTCGATAAGGTCGCCCATGAACCCCCTCTATCCGATCGCTGGTGAGGCGCCCGCCCCGACGGTGCCCGAACCGACCGATAAGGTCACGAAGTTTCTGAAGCAGCCGAAGACGCGAACGTTCGTGCTGGCCGCCGGCCTGGTGTACGCCGTGGTCGTCCCGGTCGTCGCGCTCTGCTTTCCCGAGACCTTGCCCGACCGGTCCGAGGTGGCCCCCGCGGCAGGGCACGCGCCGGAAACGGACCGGGCGAACACGCCGCCCGGCCCGGAGGTGCTCCCCGGTGCCGCCCCAGGCACCCAGGAGGAGCCGTCCCAACGGCTGGCGGGACACCCGGATCGGGTGATGTACACACGGGTGAAATTGCCCTTCCTCCACGAGTTGTCCGTCTCCGGGCTGCGATTACCCCTGTGGTGGTTCGGGGTCGGCGTGTTCGTGGCCGTCGTGCTGGTGTGTTGGCCGGCGCTGATCGCGCGGCTCGTTGCGGCCGGCGCCGCGGCGGGCAAAGGGCTCCGCGGCTTGGGCTGGGCCAACCGTATCGCGCTGGGTCTGATCGCGGGGGGAGGGGGCGCGGCGCTGCTGATCGAGTGGGCCGGGTACGAAAAAGGGGCCAAGCTCGTCAAGCTCGCGGTCCTGGCCCTCGCCGTCCTGTGGGGCCTCTGCCACGCGGCGGTACGCCTGTCGGATTACCTGGCCCTGCTCGGCCACCTCGTGTCCTGGTTGTGGGCCGCATTTTTCCCTATCGGGTGGCCGCGGAACTGGGTGTTCAATCGGTTGTGGTGGACGACCCTTCTCCCCGTCCGGCTCGCGAAGGACCTGCGCGACTGGTTCTGGATCAAGGGCTGGGTGGACCGGTTGGAGAAGGCGCTGGCGTGGGTGTTTGCGTCCCCGCTGTTCCCGCTCCAGATCGCCCTGTTCTGGGCCATCTCACTTGCCGACTTCGGGTCCGGGTTCGGTATCCCCGACCTCGTGTGGGGGGACACGTGGTGGATGCGGCTGTGGGCGGGGGTGTCGATCTCGCTCCTGTTCGCGAACGCGCTGTTCGTGCGGGCGATACTCGACCGGCAGCCGGGCGGCAAGCCGCCGTTCGCCACCAAGCGGTGGTCGCTGTTCGGGTTCGCCCGCCGGCGGCACGGGTTCCCGGACGACCCGGCGGTCCGGCAGATGGGCGCGTTCCTGGCGCGGACGTGGCTGCCGGCGCTGGCGATCTTCTACCTGCCGGTCGTCGGCCGGGACTGGGCGCGCCCGGGCGACGGCGTCCCCGGAATCATGCTCCTCGGGCTGGTCTCGGGGGTGGTGGTCACGGTCCTGCTCGTCGCCCGGTACGAGCAAACGTGGCGGGCGTGGTGGATGGAGAACAAGTTCTTCCTGTCGCTACCGGGGTTCGCCGAGAAGGAGCAGGGCCAGATCCCCCCGGCCGAGTACCCGGTCCACGCGCTGGCGACCGTCTTCGGCATCCCGGCCGTCGGGTTCGCGGTCGTGTTCCTCTTCGAGTACCTGACGACCAACGCGGTGTGGTCCCCGGTCTGGGTGGTGTGCCTGCTCCTGGGGCTGTTCAACATCGCCTACGGGTTCGTGTCGTTCCACTTCGAGGGGCTGAAGTACATCCTGCTCAGCCTCGTCCTGCTCGTCCTCCTGGTCGCCAACACCAACCACCCGTACAAGATGCGGCACCCGGATCTGGACATGTACGCGGCGGTGTCGCTCGACAAGCCGCCGGAGCAGGCCCCGGACTGGCGCATCCAGACCCCGGACATGCTGCGGTGCTTCCAGGGCCGGTGGACGAGCGGCCCGGCGGGTCCGCGCGAGGGGAAGCCGAAGCTGGTGATCGTCTGCACGACCGGGGGCGGAATCCAGGCCGCCGTCTGGACGGCGGTCGTGCTGGAGGGGCTAGAAAGGGCGATCCCCGGGGACCGCACGAAGGGCGCGGCGGGGCTCCGCGACCACATCCGGCTCATGACCGGGGCCAGCGGCGGGATGCAGGGGGCGGCGCTGTACACGGCCGACTTCCACAACACGGACCGCAAGACCGCGCTCTCGACGCAACTGGCCCGCGACAGCCTCTGGCCGACGCTCCAGACGATGCTCATGCACGACCTGATGGGCAGCGCGGTGCCGTGGCGGTTCGATTACGACCGGGGGCGGCGGCTCGAACACGCGTGGTCGTGGAACTGCCGGGACTGGACCGACGGGACCAAGCCGGTCGAGCCGCCGGACGCGATCGACAAGCTGAGGTTGGGTACCACCTACGAGGCCAAGGGGGACCCGTTCGACCGGTCGTTTTTCAGCCTGCACGCGGAGGAGAAGGAGTGCCGGTGCCCGAGCCTGGTCTTCTCGCCGATGCTGGTCGAGGACTGCCGGCGGGTGCTCATCAGCAACCTGGCGGTGGACTGGTTCACGACCGCCCGGGCCGCCCACCTCAACGGAAAACTGGACAACGCGCCGAAGTGGCTCGACGGGGACACGATCTCGGTGCCCGCCATCGAGTTCTGGCGGTACTTCCCGAAGGCCCACGACACGTTCCGGGTCGGCACGGCGGCCCGGATGTCGGCCTCGTTCCCGTTCGTCGGCCCGGCCGTCAGCCTGCCGACCAACCCGCCCCGCCGGGTGGTCGACGCCGGTTACTTCGACAACTTCGGGATCAACTTCGCCGCGCTGTGGCTCCACCACTACCGCGACGAGATCAAGGAACACACCAGCGGGGTGGTGATCGTCGAGATCCGCGCCTACCCGCGGCGCAAGGAGAAGGTGCAGTTCGTGCTCTACGACCGGGACGGGAAGCCGATCGCGGACACGGTGAACTGGGCCGTGTCGGAGGGCAGCAGCCCGCTCGAAGGGATCTATAACCTGTACGCCCGCAGCGCCTACTTCCGCAACGACCAAGTGCTCCAGGTGCTCAGCGAGGAGTTCAACAGGCCGGCCCGGGGGAAGCTCGCGCCGGCGGTCCCGTTCTTTACCACCGTCCTGTTCGAGTGCGACCAACCGGCGGCGCTGAGCTGGACGCTCCCCCGCCCCGAGGCGCAAAAGATCTGCGAGCAGTTCGGCCCCCCGTGCCACCTCCACGAGAACGTCCGCCAGCAAGTCGCCAGGTTGAAGGACTGGTTCGGCACCGGAGGCGGCCCGACGGAGTGGTGATCGTCGCGACCCGCGCCCGCCCGCGGCGCGAGGAGGCGCGGTTCGTGCTCCACATTCCCGGCGAAGCGCTCGACGCGAGGGCCGCGACGGTCGAGTGTGCCCGGCCGGCGGCCCTCAACCGGAGCGACGGTGTCGGCATGAGCGAGCGCGAGGCGTTCATCGAGGCGATCGCGGCGAACCCGGGCGAGTCCGCGGCACGGCTGGCGTTCGCCGACTGGCTCCAGGAGCACGGCGAGGAGGAGCGGGCGGAGTTCGTGCGCCGGTCGCACGAGTTGCTCGCCCGTCTCTCGGAGGTCGCGTGGGCGCCCCCTTTCCCCGCCGACGTCCTGGGGGCACAAGAACGGGTACGGGAGTTGTTCGAGTCGCACGGAGCGGGCTGGCTCGAACCGTTCTGTCGCGCGCTCGGAACGAAGGAACCGGTCCCCGTCCGACGGAAGCGCTGGCTCTCGCGGTTGTGGCTGCGCGTGGCGACCGGAGCGGCGGACCGGATGTTCGGCGGACCGCGCCGGCTCCGCGGCTCGCTCGACGACTTCCGGTTCGGCCACGCACGGGTGGAGGGGTGGCCCCGCGGGCCGGTCAAGAGCCTCGACGTGCATCACGGCCTCGTCACTCAACTGGAGATCGACCTCGGATCGCCGCTACCGATCCGCGACGCCGGCGCCGCGTTCCGACTGGAGCCCGTTAACCGTCTTTCGGTTCGGATCGCGGACGCCCCCGACCAGTGGCGGCGGTTGAACGCGCCGTGCCTCGCCCGCGTCACGAGCTTGACCGTCGAGGTGGGGGGCGATCACGCCACGGGCGCGGCCGAGACGTTTGAAAAAATCGGTCGGGGCGAGAACTGGTCCGGCGTTGACGACTTCCACCTCCGCGGGGACTTTCTCCGGCCGGTGCCGCACGAGTACGTCGAGCGCCTGGCCCGTTCGCCGCTCCTGCCCGGCCTCCGCTCGCTCTCGGTCACGACCGATTTCCCCGACTTGCGACCACTGGCCGCGAGCCCGCTGTTGAGCGACCTACAAACGTTCGGAGTCTGGGGGCACCGGTTGCCGGACGACGCGGCCGACGTCATCGGTCGCGCGGCGTTCCGCCCGAACCTGGAAGAACTCGACCTGTCGATGACGCACCTCGGGAACGACGGGGCGGAGCGGTTGGCGGCGGTCGCGTGGCCGAAGTTGCGCGCGCTCGAATTCGGATTCAACGAGCTGTCCGACGCCGGCGTGCGAAGCCTGCTGCCGCTCGTGCCGCAGTTGTCCGGTCTGGGTCTGGCCGGCAACGCGCTCACCGACACCGGCGCGCTCGTGCTGGCCGACGCGATCGACCCGGAGAAACTCGAAAGCCTGTGGCTGAGCTACAACCCGCTCTCGCCGCGGGCGGTGGCGGCGCTCCGCGACCGGTTCGGCCCCCGGTTCCACTTCCGCTCGCGCGAGGAGGACGGCCTGTAACCGCCCCCCTCGATACAGTCGCGCCAACCGCCACCCCCGATCGGCCCCGCGCCCGGTCGGCGCGGGGGGCCGGCGGTTGCCTCACCGGACGGGATG
>JAFKJJ010000148.1:0-1898 GCA_017306025.1 Planctomycetota bacterium | reverse complement strand
CGCAACCCCCGAAACGTTTGACGAGCGGGCGGTTGAACCATCGTCCGCGGCCCCGAGGGCGCCGGCACGTTCGTTTCCAGGTCCCGCACCAACGCCGCGGGCCGCGCCCCGTTCAACCGGACGGGGAAGAGTCGCACCGAAAGGACGAGTATGTACCCGCCGAAGTGGACGCTCCGTGCGATCGTCGCGGCCGGCGCGATCCTGGCCGTCGCGGTCCCGCGGGCGGGCGCGCAGCCCAACCCGAACCCCAATCCCAACCCGTTCCGCACCCCGCCGGGTCTCGGGCCGCTGTTCCCGGGCCAGTCGCGACCGCCCACGGTCTTCCTCCCACCGGCGTTCAACGTCCCGGGCATCCCGTTCAACCCGGACCCGTTCTTCGCCAACCCGCGACTGAACCCGGTGCAGTTCGTCCCGGTGAACACGGCCGCGCCCAACCCGTTCTTCGTCAACCCGTTCCTCGTGAACCCGTTCAACAATCCGTTCGCGGACAAGAACCCGTTCAACAACCCGCTGAACCCGCTGGCGAACAGCAACCCGTTCTCACCGAATCCGTTCGGGCCGAACCCGTTCGCCAACCCGTTCGCACCCGTCGTCGTCTCGACGCCCGCGGTCGCGCTCCAGCAACCGGGGTTCCTCCAGTGGCGCGGCCCGGACCTCCAGGTGAATCCGTTTTCGGGTACTGTGGTAAAGCCGTTCACCGGCGTCGCGCGAACGGCCGACGGCAGCCTCTTCTACCAGCTCTCCCCGACCGGCGCGCCGATCACCTTCACCGGCGGCCCGCGAACCGGCATCTACTACGACCCGGTCCACGGCACGTACCTCAACCCGATCACCGGGGTCATCGTCCGACCCGGCGGCACCAGCGTGTTCGTCCCCCGGTAAGGCGAGTCGAGTACCCCGGATTAATGCGCAACATGAAAGGGGAGGGCCGATCGCCCTCCCCTTTCGTGTTGCGCCCGCCGGTCGCGACCTTACGGGCGTTTCACCTCCCGATCGTATTCGCCGTACTCGGCCGCGTGCTCTCCGAGGGGGGTGAGCTTGTACCGGGTTCGGAACTGGACCGGCAACCGCTTCTCCTGATCGGTCGACTGGGCCGTCAACTCGTCGACCCCAACGGCCTGGAACAGGCCGGCGGTGACGAGCTCGTCGAGGAAGGTACCGTCCTTGGTCTTCCGGCTGGGCACGAGGCGCAACTGTTTCCCGGTCAGCGGGGTCTTGCTCCGTTTCGCAGCGCGCAGGACCTGCCACGTGAAGTGGCTGATGGGCATGGTGGGCACTGGGCGTCCTCCGGGTGGATCACTCCATCAATTTGGAGGGTATGGTGCTAAAAGTGATTCAGGGTTCTATGAAACTTAAATGGATTGCCAAAAATCCTCTCGTTCGCCATCGGCACAGCCGGTACGAAGCTATAAATTTGATTGTCATAGCGGAAAAATGATTCCGCTCGGCCGCCCCAGCTCCGCGATTGCGGCCGCAGGTTTCCCCGGCTTTCGGCTTCGTGCCCGGCCGGGTAGAATGCCTGGATGAGCACTACACCAGCCCACACCGGGGCCACCGACCCCGCGCTCACGTTCTGGGGAGCGGCCGGCGGCGTTACGGGCTCCATGCACCTGCTCGAAGCCGGCAACCACAAAATTCTGCTCGACTGCGGGCTCCACCAGGGGCGCCGCGAGGAGGCCCGTCAGCGCAACGGGCACTTCCCGTTCCACCCGCACCAGATCGACGCGGTCGTCATCAGCCACGCCCACATCGACCACTGCGGCAACCTCCCGACGCTCATCCGCCAGGGCTTCGACGGCCCGATTTACTGCACCCCGCCGACCCGCGACCTCCTGCGGGTGATGCTCGCCGACAGCGCGAAGATCCAGGAGGAGGACGCGGCCCACATCAACATCGCC
>JAFKJJ010000147.1 GCA_017306025.1 Planctomycetota bacterium | reverse complement strand
TCGATGATCGTGACGCCCTTCGCGGTCCACGTCGTCTTCGGGTCGAACGCGGCCTTCTCCGGGCCGAACTCCGTGTCGAGCGCCTTGTCCATGCTCTCGGCCGGGAACGGCCCGGCGACGTGGAAGCGGTCCGGCGTCAGCGCCGCGACCTTCAGCGTTTCGAGGTACGCGACGAGGTCGACGAGTTCGTCCTCGTTGAGCGCCGCGACGATATCTTCCGGCATGATCGACGTCTTCAGCTTGCGGACCGCGCCCTCGATCTCCTTTTTGGGGACGGTGGTGTCCTTGCCGTTGGCGTCGCGGAGGGTGATCGCGGTCGGCGTGTCGGCGACGAGCAACCCGCTGACGGTGACGACCGCGGTCGTGGTGACGGAGTGCTGGACGTACTGGTCGGCGATCGCCTTCGACGGCGTCAGGATCGACTCGTAAAGGGCCTCGCGCGCGCTCTTCTTGCCGATCATCGAGAGGTCCGGTCCGACCTGCCCGCCGACGCCGCGGACCATGTGGCACTTCGCACACTGCGCCGCGCCGGCGAGGCTCGCGTTCCAGACGGCCTTGCCGCGGGCCGGGTCGCCGTTGCGCTTCGCGAGTTCGCTAACCGGGGGGAGCTTCTTCGGATCGAGTTTGCCCGGCGCGGGGAAGGCGAGCAGCGCGCGGTTCCGCAGGTCCTGAAACGCCGAGTTCCGCACGAGCCGCCCCGTTTCCGCGACGACTTCCTTCGGCAGTGCGCCCTTCTGGTGGGCGTCGAGCAGCCAGATGGTACCGAACCGGTTGGCCGCAAGGGCCTGAAGTGCCGCAGAGCGAATTTCCGGTGTGGAGCTTTCGAGCGTAACCGCGAGCCTGAGCGCGTCGAGTGCCTTCGTCGCATGCGCGGGCGGCTTCTGGCCCTTCGGGAGCAGTTCGCCGAGCGCGTTGACGCACTCGATGGAGAGCGGGTTCTTCGGCGCGCCGATGTTCATGAGCGCGTCCACGCTCTTTTCACCCGGCAACTTGCCGAGCGTCCGCACGGCCTCCTTGCGAAGATCGAGCGGGGCGTTCGCGTCGCGAGCAACCTTCACGACGGCGTCGGCGTGGTCGAGCGCGCCGGCGGCCGCGATCAGTTGAAGGCCGGTCGCGGTGGTCTTCTCGTCTTTCAGCAGGCCGTCGACGGCCGCGGTCAGTTCCTTACCGTTCTGAAGCCCCTTCCACTTGGTCGGGAGGAACAGTTTGAGGCTGCCGATCGCGTGCGCCTTCACCTCGGGGGCCGCATCGGTCTTCAGCACGTCGAGCATCGTTACGCCGGCCGCGAGTTCGTCGCTGGCCGCGAGGATGTCGATCACGCGGGCCTTCTGCGCCGCGGTGAGTTTCGGATCGGCGAGCAGCCTGCCGAGCCTCGGCAGAACCGACTTCGGCCGCAGTTCCCACACGAGATCGGCGACCTTGTCGTTCCACTCGGGGAAGTGCTTGTCGAAGTCCGCGAGGATGGCGTCGCGCCGGGCGGGATCAGTGCCGCAGGCGATGTTGAGGGCGGCGCGGTAGAAGTGGTCGGAGCCGTCGTAAAGTTTGGCGAGCGCATAGAAGTAGGAGCGGCTCTTGTCGGCGGGGCGGTTGCGCATCGTGATGAGCAACTCCCGCGCGTATCCGATACCCAGGTTTCGGATAAAGCCGTCCCGTTCTGGGTTGAACGGCAAATCGAGTTCAGACCAACCGAGTGATTCCCACTGCCGCACGAAGACGGTGCGGTCGATGGGGAATTCGTAGACGGAGCGGAGATAGCTCAGCTTGGTCGCTTCGCGATCCTCTTTGGGAATGTCTGAGAAGCGTTTCACGAACAACCAGCCGCTCCGCGCCGCGAGTTGGCGGTTTTGCAAGTCCACCCACCCCGTCACAATCAAGGGGGCCGCGTCTTTCACGGGCATGGCGAGGATGGCCGCTTGTGCCGCAGCCCGCGTCGCCTGGCAGGGCGAATCGAGCGTTGCGAGGATGCCTTTTTGCGCCTCACGCACGGTCTTCGGCTTCTCCAACTTCACCTCCGGCACCGTGTACCCCTTGTGGCCCTTCGAGGTGATGCGGTAGATGCGGCCGTCGGTCGGGTCGCCCATGCCGTGGCCGCCGACGCCGCGGTCGTACCAGTCGGCCACGAAGATGCTCCCGTCCGGCGCGACGCACACGTCCGACGGCCTAAACCAGTTGTCCGAACTGGTGAGGAGCACTTCCTTTTCCAGCGTGTAGCCCGCGCCCTTCGGGGTCGGGTGGAACCACCTGACCTCACGCGGGCCGGCGTCGCAGTGCAGCAGAGAGCCGCGGTACTTCTGCGCGAACATCGTCCCTTCATAAAAGGTGATGCCGGTCGGACTGCCGAAGCCGGTGCGCAGCGTCTTGTGAACGATCCCCGGCTGCTCCTCGTGCCAGTGGCTCTGGCCGGGGCCGCGCGGGCCGTAGCCGTAGTTGCCGCCCGGCATTACGAAGCAGATCCGCGTCTGCTGGTTGCCGTCGTCGTCGTTGTCGGACAGCCACACCTCACCGAAGCTGTTTACGCAGCACTCGTAGTTGTTGCGGAAGTTGTGGGCGATCAGTTCGAGGTTCGTGCCGTCCATGTCGCACCGCCATACGGTGCCCTTCTGCACGTCGGTGGTGTTCGACACCCACTTGCGCCCCTTCCCGTCGCTCGACTGCAAGCCCGTCACGCCGCTGTCGCCTACCGTGAAGTACAGCTTGCCGTCCGGGCCAATGTTGATGCCGTGGACGCCGTGGTCGTGGTCGAAGCCGCCGAACCCCGTGAGGAACTTCTTCGGCGGGCCGTCGGCCTTCAGGTCGCCGTCCTTGTCCTCGAACACGAGGATGTCGGGCGACTGACACACGAACACCTTCTGCCCCTTGCCGTCCGGGTACGGCGCGACGCACACGCCGATCGGGCCGTAAATCTCCTCGCCCTGGTAGAAGGTCTGCGCTTTCGAAGCCTTCCCTGCGCCCTTTTCATCCACCAGGACGACGATGCGGTCGCCCTCCTTGCGGATGAGGGGCCGGTTGAAGTTCTTCCGCCGGTAGTTGACGGCTTCCGCGACCCACACGCGGCCCTTGTGGTCGACGTCGATCGAGGTGGGGTTGATGAGCATCGGCTCCGCGGCGAACAGTTCGACCTGAAAGCCGTCGGCGACCTTCAGCGCCTTGAGCGCGTCCTCGGGCGAGAGCGGTCCGCCCTTGGGCTGTGCGGCGAGCGGTGCCGCGAGTGCAGTGAGAGCGATGAGAGAAGCGAGCCGACGCATCGGTAAAGGCTCCGAGCGGGGAGGGAGAGCAGAGGCAGGTGAGAAACAGTGTACCGCGAGACGGTGGCGGGGGAAGCGCGATGCTTCGACCCCCTCAGGGGCGACAAAGACCATCCTACTTCAACCACTTCACACAGAACGCGATGCACTCTCTTCGGTCCTCGTCGGTCACCTTGTGGGCGACGCCGGCGTTCACGCGCACGACGAGACGGTCCTTCGCCCCGGCCTTCGCGAACGCGTCCTCGGCCGCCTTGATTGCGATCCGGGTTCCCTCAATGGGGCAGTTCGGGTCCAAGTCGCCGTTGGCGATGAACAGCGCCCGGCTCGGGTTCGCCGCGAACAGCGGGAGCAGGTTCGGGCAGTCGAAGTCGTCCAGAATGCCCGGGATCACCTTCGTCCACAATTCGCGGCACACCTTCTTGTTCACCGCGGGCTCGCCGAGGTCCTTCGCCGCGGCCTCGTGCGCGGCCTTGATCGTGTTGGCGCGCCCCTGCCACTTGTCGTTTTCGAGGCTCCACCGGAAGCTCTGCACGCCGATGAGCGGCGCCGCGACCGACACGCGGTCGTCCGCCGACGACGCCAGCCACGTCTGAATGCCGCCCATGCTGATCCCCATCATGCCGATGTGTTTCGGATCGACGCGGGCGTCCTTCTCCAGCACGTCCACGAGCCGCCACAGGTCCCAGACCGTGTCGTAGTAGAACGGGTGCTCCATCGGCCGGCCGGCGGGCGTCTGCCACGCCCTCGTGACGGCCGCGACGTACGCCGAGGAGCCCTTCCCGGCGTTCGCCCGTGAGCCGTGATAGCGGGCGTCGATCGCCACGCCGATCACGCCCTGCCGGGCGAAGTCTTCGAGCCACGACCGCACGCCCTCCTTGTTCCCGCCGGTGCCGTGCAGCACGATCATCACCGGCAGTTTGCCCTTCGCGCCCGCGGGGGACACGGTCAGCACCGGCACCCGCTCGACGGTGCCGTCGGGTTTCTTCTCGCTCGCGAACGACCAGTTGTGATAGGCGAGCTTGTTTTTCTCGATCGGCTCGTGGTCGTCCTTGACGTCGGCCGGTACCTTCGGCCGGTCGAGCAGTTTCAGCAGCGCGGCCTTCGCCTTCTCCGGCGGGAGCGGTTCGGCTCTGGCGAGCGACTGCGAGAGGGTGAGGCAGACGACCAGCGCCACGAACAGCGAGACGCGCGGCATGTGAAGGCTCCGGTGAGGCGAAACGCCATCAC
This sequence comes from Planctomycetota bacterium, assembly GCA_017306025.1. Classification (GTDB taxonomy): domain Bacteria; phylum Planctomycetota; class Planctomycetia; order Gemmatales; family Gemmataceae; genus Gemmata. The sequence continues at coordinate 1,459 of JAFKJJ010000147.1, read as the reverse complement.
GATGAGCGGTCCGCGGGAAAAACGCAACCCCCGGCCCGTCGGAAGACGGGCCGGGGGTTGCGAGGAAGGCGGAGGGACGACGCGAGGGGGCGCTATTCGCCCGCGACCACTTCGCCGCCGGCCGCGGTGACCATCGCGCCCAGGATCTTGATGTCGAGGCTGCTCCGGAGGAAGCGGACGCTCCCGTCGCCGAACAGGACGGTCGCGCCGCCGCTGTGGAACGAGTAGATCTCGTTGTCGTTCTTGCAGTTGATCGCCTGAGTTCCGCCGCACACAGTGTCCACGGAGTAACTGCTCTGCGGGTCGGCCCAGCCGGCGTCGTTGCGCACGTTGGTCGTCCTCTGGCCGGCCACGTAATCGTCCGGCCGGCCCGCGTCCTCGGCCAGCATCATGCTGTTCGACGTGCCGTCGGTGACGCCGGTCACGGTGAACGCCCGACCGACGATGACCTTGTAATTCCCCGAACCGATCCCGGCGGCGAACGCGGCCGCGCTGGGGAGCGGGGTGTTCCCCGCCATGATCGACGGGCTGCCCGACGGGATGCCGGCGGCCGTCGCGGCGCCGCCGCCGATGTCCGTCGGACAGGCGTAGTCGGTGGTCGCGAAGGTCATGGACGAGTTGGCCGGGGCCAGGAAGTCGAGGGAGTGCGCCGGGGCGCCGATCTCCGACCCGAAGTCCACCGCGCGGGCGTACGTCCGGGTCGAGGTCGGGGACGACGGGCACTCGTAGATCTTGATCCGCTGGCCGGCGGCCGCGGCGTTCGACGGGTTCCAGAACCAGGTGGTGAAGTCGTACTGCTTGGCGAGGTTGTCCTGCTCGATGTACGGCAGCACGGCGCACCCCCAGTTGTACGACGTCCGCTTCGTCGGCGCGCCGTTGACCAACTGGAGCTCGACGTAGAACGCCGGCGGGAACACCCCGTAGGCGCTCTCGTAGTTGTGGCACGCGAGCCCGATCTGCTTCATGTTGTTCTGGCAGCTCATGCGCGCGGCGGCCTCGCGCACCTTTTGCACCGCCGGCAGCAACAGCCCGATGAGGACGGCGATAATGGCGATCACCACCAACAACTCGATCAGCGTGAAACCGCGGCGCTTCATGTGAGCTTCCGGGAGGATGGGCGCGGGCGAGCGCCGACCGGGGCGCTTCAACCCGGACGCGGCCCTTGGGAGCGCTCATCTTGGCAGAAGCGCCCCCGAGTTCTAGCCGCCCCACGAACCATTCGCGGGAACTTCACCCGGCCCCAATCGAACGCTCTCGGTTCCCCCTCAGTTGAGGCACCGCGAAACGAAACGAGCCGCGGGACGGCCCCGCGGCTCGGCGGAAATCGGTCGACGTTCCGGTCACGGCCCGGCGGGCGGTAGGGGGGGCGCGGGAGGAACCGGCCGAACCGGCTCGACGAGCACCTTCACCTTTACCGGCGGCTTGTCGTCGGTGCCGGCCAGCGCGCGGGCCACCGCCA
>JAFKJJ010000146.1 GCA_017306025.1 Planctomycetota bacterium | reverse complement strand
GCATGGCTTCTCGAAGGACCTAACCCCCCAACCCCCTTCCCTAAGAAGGAAGGGGGAGTAAGAGCCTGCTCCCCCTTCCTTTTTAGGGAAGGGGGTCGGGGGGTTAGGTTTCGGCGCTCTTCACACCAACATACAGAGTCGCCACCCCGAACGTGAACGACCTGTACTTCACGTCGGTCAACCCGGCGGCGCGCATGCGGTCGGCGAGCGCGTCGTAGTCGGGGAACTTCAGCACGCTCGCGGGCAGGTAGCGGTAGGCGCTCTCGGGGCTCCGCGAGACGAGTTGCCCCACCAGTGGGAGTACGTAGCGGAAGTACCCGCCGTAGAGCCTCCCGAGAATCGGGTTCCGCGGTTTCGAGAACTCCAGCACCGCGACCCGCCCGCCCGGCCGCGTCACGCGGACCATCTCGCGCAGGCCCCGGTCGGTGTCGGTGACGTTCCGCAGCCCGAAGGCGATCGTCACCAGTTGGAACGTGTCGTCGGGGAAGGGGAGGGCCTGCGCGTCGGCCTCCACGAACCGCACGCGCGCGCCCGCCCCGGCCGCGTCCGCCTTCTTCACGGCGCGGACCAACATTTCGTGCGAAAAATCCGCCCCGACGACCGGCACGGCGCCCTTCGCGGCGCGGTCGTAGGTGAGCGCGAGGTCGCCGGTGCCGGTGCAGAGGTCGAGGATCGGGCCGTCCGCGGCCGGGCCGGGCGGGACGAGCCGCGCCGTGCGGTCGCGCCACCTCCTGTCGATGTTGAGCGACAACAGGTGGTTGAGGAAGTCGTACCACGGCGCGATCTGGCCGAACATCCGGCGGATGCGGGCCTCGCGCTTGTCGAGCAATTGTGAAGACACGGCATGATCCCGAAACGCTGGTGGCCGTCCGTGCGCTGGTTTATTACTTCAACCGTTGCCCGGCTTCTCACATAACTCCCACCGACCGAAGGGCGCCCGTCATGCTGGAGAAGAACACGTTCGTGGTGAAGGAGAAGGCGAAGATGTTCTCTTCGCGCAACTCCTACGAGATCCTCGACGAGGAGGGGAAGGTCATCGGCACCGCCGAGCAGGCGACGAGCGGCCTGGCGAAGCTGCTCGGCATGGTCCTCGGCGACCCGCCGACGCAGATCGACTTCCGCGAGAAGACGGAGTCGGGCGAGCCGCTGGTGTTCACGGTGCGCCGCGCCGGCTACCTGTTCAAGAAGGTGCAGGTGGTGGACGCGCAGGGGGCGGTGGTGGGCACGTACAAGGCGAAGCGGTTCAGCCTCAGCGGCGGGTTCCACGTGTACGACAAGGACGGCAAGCACGTCGCCGAGATCCGCGGCCAACTGCTCAAGTCGGATTACACGTTCTTCCAGCCCGACGGCAAGACCGAGATGGGGAAGGTGTCGAAGAAGTGGGCCGGGGCGATGAAGGAGCTGTTCACCTCCGCGGACACCTACGCGGTGCAGATCGCCCCGGCGTTCGCGGACCAGCCGACGGTGAAGATGCTGATCCTCGGCGCGGCCGTCGCCATCGACTGCCTGATGAGCACCCGCGGCGGCGCGCACGGCGGCGAGAGCGATTGACGTATTTGTGTGGTCCGGTCACTCCGTGACCGGATATCTTCTATTCCGGTAACGGAGTGACCGGACCACACCGAGGCACTCATGCTCACCGCCGAAGGTTGTCAGGGGCGCCGGCAGCGGTTCCTGGGGCGGCTGAAGCCGGCGCACCCCGTCGTGCTGGCCGACCCGCTGCACCTGCGCTACTTCGCCAACTACTACTCCGAGGGGCTGAGCAGCTCCGCCGACTTCGGCGCGCTGCTCGTGCTCCAACCGGACGGCCGCACGACCCTCTTTCACGACAACAAGCTGCCCGGCGTCGGCGCCGCGTTCGCCGACGAGAAGACGGCGCTGCCGTGGTACACCGGGCAGGGGCCGGAGACCGGCCCGCGCCGGATGGTGCTCCGGGCGCCGGTCGAGGCCAACGGCGGGCGCGTCCACGACGGCATCGGCGACCCGCTCGCGCCGCAGGTGTTCGCGATCACGGCCGACATGCGCCGCCGCAAGGACCCCGACGAGGTCGCGCTCCTCAAGACGTGCATGCGGGCGTGCGACGCGGGGCACGCGTGGGGCCGCGCCAACATCAAGCCGGGGATGACCGAACTCGAAGTGTACGCGGGCGTGGCGGGCGCGGTGTACGCGGCGCTCGGGCACTACACCGCCGTGTACGGGGACTTCACGGTGTCGCCCGGCGCGAAGAAGCGCGGCGGGCCGCCCACCCCGCACGCGCTGGAGCCCGGAGAGCTCTTCATCCTCGACTACTCGGTGATCGTGCAGGGGTACCGCAGCGACTTCACGAACACGATCTGCGTGGGCGGCGAGCCGACCGCGGAGCAGCAGAACCTGATGGAACTGAGCCTCGCCGCGATCGCGGCCGGGGCGAAGGAACTGAGGGCCGGGGTGACCTGCCAGCGCGTCTACGACGCGATGCGGAACGTGTTCGACGCGGCCGAGATGGCCGATTACTTCACGACGCACGGCGGGCACGGGCTAGGCATCTCGCACCCCGAGCCGCCGTACATCGTGCGGCACTCGACCGAAACGCTGGTCGCGGGCGACGTGGTGACGCTCGAACCGGGCCTGTACGTGGACGGCGTCGGCGGGCTGCGCATCGAGCACAACTACCTCGTCACCGACGCCGGCAGCGAGCGGTTGAGCAACCACACGATCGCGCTGGTGTGAAAGTAGTAGGCACACTCCGCGTGCCGTCGCTTTGAGCGAGTGTGAAAGTAGTAGGCACACTCCGTGTGCCGTTGCTTTGAGCGAGTGTGAAGCGACAGCACACGGAGTGTGCCTACTACTTTGCTTTGAGCGAGTGTGAAGCGACGGCACACGGAGTGTGCCTACTACTTTGCCTTCTGCCACCGCTCCCACGACAGGCCGGGCCTGTCCACGCGGAACTGCACCACGCGCCGGTGCTCGACCTCGGTGACGTAGGCGGTGCGGCCGTCCGGGCCGCCGAAGCAGATGTTGCTCGGCTGCTTGCCCAGCACGTCGATCTCTTTCAGGATCTCGCCGGCCGGCGAGAGCTTCACGACGGTCCCCTTACCGTACCGCGTGACGTACAGGTTGCCGTCCGCGTCGCACCGCATCCCGTCGAACCCGTGGTCGTCGAACTTCTTCAGGAGCTTCTTCTCGCCGAGCGTCCCGTCCGGCTTGATCGGGAACGCCCACACGTTCCGCTGCACGCTCTCGTTGACGTAGAGCGTCTTCCCGTCGGGGCTCACCTCGATGCCGTTGGTCGTGCCCATCTCGGAGGCGATCTTCGTCACCTTGCCGTCGGTGCCGACCTTCCAGAGCTGGCCGGTGCCCTTGTCCCAGTTCGGGTCGCTGGCGTACAGCGTGCCGTCCGGCGCGATGGCGAGGTCGTTGGGCTGGTTCATGGTCGGCTCGTGCGCGAACACCTCGACCTTCTTCGTCTTCGGGTCGATCTTCAGCACGTTGTGGCCGGCGTAGTCCGCGACGAACATCGTGCCCTTCTTGTCGAACACGATCCCGTTGCCGGTGCTCTTACCCGGCAACTCGACCCACACGTCTGCTTTCCCGTCGGGCGTCACCTTCGCGATGTCGGTCGCCTTTTTCAGCGCGACGAGGTAGAGGTCGCCGGCCGCGTCGCACGCGGGTCCCTCGATGCCGGCGGTGAAACTGTTCTTGCCCGTCAGGGCCTTCGCGACGAACAACTCGTCCTTGTCCGCGGCGCTCGTGGCCGCGCCGAGCGCGAGCGCGGCGAGTGCGAATAGCAGGCGCATCAAATCGTCTCCGGTTGGGGTGCTGTTTCTCTTCTCTTGTGGTGCGGGCGTCCCGCCTGCACCGCCCATACGGCGCGGGAAGCGACACGTTTCCCGTATAACCTCGCGCGCGGCATACGCGATGCAGGCGGGACGTCCGCACCACAAGGAACACGAACTCAGGTCGAACTCGCGGGCGCGGCGCCCAGTTCCGCGGTCGCGATCTCGCGCATGCGGTACTTCTGCACCTTGCCCGTCACCGTCAGGGGGAACGCGTCCACGAACTTCCAGTACCGCGGGATCTTGAACGTCGCGATGCGGCCCTGGCACGCCGCCCGCAACTCGTCGGCCGTCAGCGTTACGCCGGCACGCGGCCGCACCCACGCCATCACCTCTTCACCGTATTTCGGGCTCGGCACGCCGATCACCTGCGCCTCGACCACGCCGGGGATCGTGTGCAGGAACTCCTCCACCTCGCGCGGGGAAATGTTCTCGCCGCCGCGGATGATGACGTCCTTGATGCGGCCGACGATGCTCACGTAGCCGTCGTCGTCCATCACCGCGAGGTCGCCGGTGTGCATCCAGCCGTTGGCGTCGATCGCCTTCGCGGTCGCGTCGGGGTCGTTCCAGTAGCCGAGCATGACCATGTAGCCGCGGGAGCACTGCTCGCCCGGCGTGCCGCGCGGGACGATCCGTCTGGTCGCGGGGTCGATGATCTTGATCTCCGCGTGCGGGGACGCGCGGCCGACCGTTTCGACCCGCTTCGGGAGCGGGTCGTCGGTCGTGGTCTGCGTCGAGGCGGGGGACGTTTCCGTCATCCCGCAGACGTTCGTGACCTCGCGCATGTGCATCCGCGTCTGCATCGCCTTCATCACCTCGACCGGGCACGGCGCGCCGGCCACGATCCCCGTCCGCAGCGACGACAGGTCGAACTCCGCGAACCGCGGGTGATCGAGTTCGGCGATGAACATCGTGGGCACGCCGTAGAGCGACGTACAGCGCTCGGCCCGGACCGTTTCGAGCACCCCGAGCGGGTCGAACGACTCCGACGGCACGACGACGCACGCGCCGTGGCTGGCGCAGCACAGGTTGCCGAGGACCATTCCGAAGCAGTGGTAGAACGGCACCGGGACGCACACGCGGTCGCGCTCGGTGTAGAGCATCCGCGCGCCGGCGAAGTGCGCGTTGTTGAGGATGTTGTGGTGCGAGAGCGTCGCGCCCTTCGGGAACCCGGTCGTGCCGGACGTGTACTGAATGTTGATCGGGTCGTCGAACTGCAACTTGCTCTCGACTTCGGCGAGCCGCGCGTCGGTCACGCTCGCGCCGCCCGCGAGCAGCGCCTCCCACTCCGAATCGAGTACGAGTGCGGCGCGGAGTTGCGGGCAGCGGTCGCGCACGTCCGCGAGGATGGCGAGGTAATCGGTCTGCCGGAAGCCGCGCGCGAGGCACAGCAGGCTCACGCCGCTCTTGTTCAGCGCGTACTCCAACTCCCCGGCCTTGTACGCGGGGTTGATGTTCACGAGGATCGCGCCGACCCGCGCGGTCGCGTACTGGATCACGACCCACTCGAACCGGTTGGGCGCCCACACGCCGACGCGGTCGCCGGTCTTCACGCCGCGCGCGAGCAGCCCGCGGGCGGCGCGGCCGACGAGTTCCCACAGCTCGCGGTAGGTCGCGCGGAAGTCCTGGTGCCGCACGACGAGCGCCTCGCGGTCGCCGAACCGCTCGACGGTGCGCCGGAGGTTCGCGCCGATCGTTTCGCCGAGGAGCGGGACCGAACACGCGCCGTGTGCGTACGAGGGGAGGGGCATGCGGGCGGGACTCCGGCAAAGTAGTAGGCACACTCCGTGTGCCGTCGCTTCTCGTGGAGTGTAGCGACAGGGCCGGGTTCGGCTTGCTCCCGTCACTGCACTCGCCACTCCGTGTGCCGTCGCTTCTCGTGGAGTGTAGCGACGGCACACGGAGTGTGCCTACTACTTTGCGGCCGCAACGGTCATTGCGTTCCGGTCCGCGTCGGGTATCTTCACCTCATCCTTTATGGAGGCGATTTAGCTCGCTGCCTTGCAGCAGGACGATGTCGCGTCGTCCGGGCGTTTACCACCGCACACGGCTTGAGGAAGGCTGTTCCAGCACCGCTATCGACCCCGGGCGGAATTCCGGGAACGTTGGCTGGATCAACCCCGCGGGTCGTGGTTCAACGTTCCCGGAATTCCA
>JAFKJJ010000145.1 GCA_017306025.1 Planctomycetota bacterium | reverse complement strand
TCGCCTCCAGCGCGCCCTTCACGTACTCGGGCAGCTTGCTGTCGAGCGCGACCGCGACCCCGCGGTACGGGTCCACGTCGCCGTTGACGACGTTGAAGAACACCATGTACTTGTACGGCTTCGGGTCCGGCGGCACGTACCGCGGGATGGTGAACACCTTCTTGTCCTTGACCAGCGCGTGCGGCTTGACCACCGCCTCGATGGTCATCTCGGTGCTGCCCTTTGTGGAACCGGGGTCCTTCGGGTCGGCCTTCGCGTTGCCGAGCGTCCCGAACAGGATGAAGTCGGCCTGCGAGACCTCGCTGGCGAGCGTCTGGCCGGTCGGCGGTCCGCACCCGGGGCACGCGGCCGCGGGCGGGGTGAAGTTCAGTAGCGCGACGAGCGCGGCGGGCAGCAGAACGCGGGAACTCATGTGGGGGACCCTCGCCCCGCCCGCGCAGCGGGTTGTGCGGGGGCACAATCCGCGCGGCGCGGGCGTGAAACAGGACACCGACATTATTTCGATTCGCGCCGCGGGGCCAAAGTCGCAAACGCCCCCGGTGCGGAAAATATCACGACGTTAAACTCGATTCGAGTTCCGCGAGGCGCTGCTCCACGAGTTCGAGCGCGGGCCGGACGTGGTCGGGCAGGTTGGGGCGGATCGCGTCGAGGTAGAACCGCGTCTTGGCGGCGGTTCGTCGGCGCCCGCCGGGAGACAGGTGCTTCGAGTCGGCGAGGTTGTCGTAGATGTCGGCCAGTTTCAGCGCCTTCACCGGCCAGTCGGCTTCCGCGAGCGTTCGGGCGTACTCCTCTTCGCGCGCGTCGTGCGGCAGACGCATGTCCTTCGTGAGTGCCGCGACCCACCCGGCCACCTCCGGTCCGAACCGCTCGATGATGTCGTCGCAGTCGGTGCTGGTGTCCTCGACGGTGTCGTGCAGGAGCGCGGCGGCCAGCATCCGCGGGTCGTCGAAGCCGAAGACGTGCCGGGTGACGAGGCACACGCGGAACACGTGGCTGACGTAGGGCGTGTGCCCGTCCTTGCGCTTCTGGTGCTGGTGTGCGCGGGCCGCGAACGCCGCGGCCTCGAAGGGCATGTCGGCGGGGGCGATGGGTGGTGTTGGCATGGGGGAATTGTAGCAGACCGCCGGGTTCATCCGAACTTCGCGCCGCCGTCGCCCACACTTCGCACAATACCCCCGCACTCTCCCCACGAGGACACATCATGCGCGGGCGATCCCTTGGAGCGGTCGGGCTGCTCTTGGTTGCGGGAGTCGGGCTGTACGCGTTCGCGGTGCCGGCGCAGCCGCCGGCCAAGGACGAACAGCCGAAGGTGGATTCGAAGCCGCTCGAACGCGTTCTGCCGGGGCTGCGCAACGACGGGTTCGTTCAACTGCCGAACCAGTGGTCGCTCAAGCCGGCCGGCCGGCACCTCGAAGTCGGCGACCTCCCGGTGAACGTCGCGCTCCACCCGACCGGCGAGTTCGCCGCGGTGCTGTGCGCCGGGTTCGGGCCGCACGAGATCGTCATCGTCGACCTCAACCCGGAGCGGACGCGGGCGCTGTCGCGCGTGCAGATCCACCAGGCGTTTTACGGGCTGACGTGGTCGAACGACGGCCGGCAGATCTTCGCCAGCGGCGGCGAGGACGAGGTCGTTCACGTGTTCGACTTCGACAAGGGCTATCTGACGAAGGGGAAGGCGCTCGACGTGAGCGTTGCGAAGAATCGGAAGGCGGTCGTGGGCGGACTGGCGTTCGACCCGGCCGGCCGGGATCTGTTCGTCGCGGCGCCGTGGGCGGATTGCGTCGTCCGCGTGCCGCTCGTGAACCCGGACAACAAGAAGGTGATTCAATTCGATCCGCCGCCCGAGAAGAAGGAACCGGGGAAGGGCGAGCCGCCGAGTCCGCCGGACGGGCGCAAGGACGACAAGGAGAAGAAGGCGGAGCCGGACGCGATCAAGGACCCGGCCGTGTACCCGTACACGTGCCTGGTCGAGCCGGGCGGGAAGCGGTGCTTCGTGAGCCTGTGGGCGCGGGCGAGCGTCGCGGTGATCGACCTGGAGAAGAACGCGGTCGTTGCGACGTGGCCCACTGCCGAACACCCGACGGAAATGCTGCTCGCCCCGAAGGGGGACGCGCTCTACGTGGCCTGTGCCAACTCCACGAAGGTGAGCGTGATCGACCCCGCGACCGGGAAGGGGCTCCAGACCATCAACTGCGCGCTCTACCCCGGCGCGCCCAACGGGAACACGCCCAACAGCCTCGCGATGACCCCGGACGGTGAACTGCTGTTCGTCGCCAACGCCGACGCGAACAACCTGAGCGTGTTCGCCATCGCCGACCGCACGAAGGCGCTGCCCCGCGGGTTCATCCCGACCGGCTGGTACCCGACGAGCGTGCGGTTCAACGCGCAGGACAAGTCGCTCTACGTCGCCAACGGCAAGGGGATGTCGTCGAAGGCCAACCGCGGCGGGCCGAACCCGCTCCAGCCCGCGGCGCGGAACCTCAACGAGTACATCGGGCAGTTGCTCAAGGGCACGTTGAGCATTACGCGGCTGCCCACGCCCGAGCAGATGGTAGCACATACCAAGACAGCGCACGCGTGCAGCCCGTTGCGCGAGCTGAACGCGGTGCGGGCCGAGGGGGCGGAAGCCGACAACCCGATCCCGAAGAAGATCGGCGACGCGTCGCCGATCAAGTATTGCATTTACATCGTGAAGGAGAACCGCACCTACGATCAGGTGTTCGGCGACCTCGCGGCCGGGCCGAACCCGATCGGCAACGGCGAGCCGGGGCTGTGCCTGTTCCCCGAATCGGTCACGCCCAACCACCACAAGATCGCCCGCGAGTTCGTGCTGCTCGACAACTTCTACGTGGACGGCGAGGTGTCGGCCGACGGGCACGAGTGGACGATGGGCGCGTACGCGACCGACTTCGTGGAGAAGATCTGGCCGCTGTCGTACCGCGGCGGGAAGGTATTCGGCTATCCGAGCGAGGGACAGAAGGACCTCATCGCCCGGCCGAGCGGCGGGTACCTTTGGGACAAGTGCAACGAGGCGAAGGTGAGCTTCCGCACTTACGGGGAGTGGGTCGAGAACGGCAAACGCAAGCCGGACGGGGGCTTCGAGGACTCGCACGTGCGCGTGAAGGCGCTGGAAGGGAAGTTCGACCCGAAGTTCCGCGGCTACGACCTCGACTACCCGGACGTGAAGCGTGCCGAGCGGTTCATCAGCGAACTGAAGCGGTTCGAGGCCGCCGGCGAAATGCCGCGGATGCAGGTGCTCCGGCTTCCCAACGACCACACCGCGGGCACGAAGGTCGGCTCGCCCACCGTCACCGCGATGGTCGCCGACAACGACCTGGCGCTCGGAATGGTGATCGAGGCGGTGACCAAGAGCAAGTTCTGGAAAGAAACGGCCGTGTTCGTGATCGAGGACGACGCGCAGAACGGCCCCGATCACGTGGACGCGCACCGCTCGGTGGCGCTGGTCGTCTCGCCGTACACGAAGCGAAAATTCGTGGACTCGAACCTGTACTCGACAACCAGCATGTTGCGGACGATGGAACTGGTCCTGGGCTTGCAGCCGATGAGCCAGTTCGACGCGGCGGCGCGGCCGATGTACAACTCGTTCACCGCGAAGCCCGACCTGACCGCCTACACGCACGCGGTTCCGAAGGTCGATCTGACCGAGAAGAACAAGCCGGGCGGGTTCGGGGCGAAGTGGATCGAGGGTCAGAACCTGGCGAAAGAGGACGCGCTGGACGACCTGCTGTTCAACGAGATCATCTGGAAGGCGGTGCGGGGCGAGCGCAGCCCGTGTCCGCCGCCGGTGCGGGCCGCGTTCTACCTCCCGCTGAAAGCCGGCAAGAAGGACGATGACGACGATGACGATTGAGGCGCACTGAGCTTGGCCCGGCGTGCGCGGGGCGGTTACACTTCACGCGTTCCAAAGGAGGAGGGTATGTCCGCCACGCCGGGAACGGGCACCGCGAAGAAACTGATGACCGCCGACGAGTTCTGGGAGTTCGTCCATCGTCCGGAGAACTTGGACCGCGACTTCGAACTCATCCGCGGGGAGGTCGTCGAGGTGTCTCGCCCAACCAAGCCTCACGGCGCCGTGGCCGCGCTCGTCGCCTTCGAGTTGCAACTCCACGCGCGGGCCGCCCAAAAAGGGTACGTGGTGACCAACGACTCGGGCATCGCGCTCGGTGAAGATCCCGACACCGTGCTCGGACCCGACATCGCGTATTCCACCGACGTCAGCAAGTTCGAGGACATGCACCCGAAATGGGGCGATGTACCGCCCGTGTTGGCCGTGGAGATTTCGTCCCCCAGCGATCGCCCCGGGAGGATGAACGCGAAGATCCAAGAGTACCTGACGAACGGCGTGAAAGTCGTCTGGCAAGTGGATTACGAAGAGCGAAACGTCACCGTTCACCGGCCGAACCGGAGTATGGAGGTGGTCAAGGAAGACGGCGAACTGACCGGCGGTGACGACCTGCCGGGCCTTACGATCAAGGTCGCCGACATCTTCAGGCTGCCCGGCGAGCGCGCCGCGCCGGCGCCCGAACCGCCCGCTCCTCCGGCGCCCTCTGCGTAAAGTGACTGTATGGTTCGCATCAAGATTTGCGGCGTCACCACCCCGGAGGCGGCACGGCTGGCGGCCGCGGCCGGGGCCGACGCCGTCGGGCTCAACTTCTACCCCCAATCGCCCCGGTACGTCACCCCACAGCGGGCCGCGGAACTGGTTCGCACGCTGCCCGCGTTCACCGCGCCCGTCGGGGTGTTCGTCGGGGTGCCGATGCGGCAGGTGTGCGCGGTCGCGTTTCAACTTGGCCTCCGCGGCGTGCAAACCTACGACGACCGGCCGCCCGAAGAAGACCCGTTCCCGTTCGCGCACGTCCCGGCGTTCCGCGTAAAAGACGCTGCGGGGCTGGAACACGTCCGGCGGTTTGTCGAGGCCGCAACCGCCCTCGGGCGCAAGCCGGCCGCGGTGCTGATCGACTCGCACGTCGAGGGCGTGATGGGCGGGTCCGGGCACCGCGCGCCGTGGGAGCTTCTGAAGGGGTTCGACCCCGGCGTGCCGGTCGTGCTCGCGGGCGGCCTGACGCCGGAGAACGTCGCCGAGGCCGTCGCGCGGGTGCGCCCGTGGGGCGTGGACGTGGCCAGCGGCGTCGAGTCCGCGCCCGGCGTGAAGGACCCGGACAAAGTGGCCCAATTTGTGACGAACGTTCGAGCCGCGGAGGGCCGGTTTTTTGCGTGACATCACGCTCCTTTCTCGTTGTGCAAGTGCTTGCGGTTCTTACAATAACCGGCGCCAGGACGGCTCGCGGCCCACGACCGGACGTTCTGCCCACTCCACGAGAAGCTCGGCATGAGCACCGGATACTGGCTCGGCGTCGATCTCGGCGGGACCAAGATCCTCGCCGGGCTGTTCGACGACGAATTGAAGCTCCTCGCGCGATCCAAACAGCCCACCGCCGCCGAGAGCGGGCCGTCGGGGGTCGTCGCGAACATCGCCAAGGCGGTCGACGCGGTCGTCCGCGAGGCCAACGTCGACCCGGCCCAGGTTCGCGGAATGGGCATCGGCATCCCCGGACAGATCGAACTCGGCACCACGCGCGTGAAGTTCGCCCCGAACCTCGACTGGCGCGACGTGGACATCAAGCCGCTCCTGCCGGCCGGGTGGCGGTGGCCTCTGGTGGTCGAGAACGACGTGCGGATGGGCACCTACGGCGAGTTCGCGCACGGGGCGGCCAGGGGCGCCCGGCACGTGCTGGGCGTGTTCGTCGGCACGGGCGTCGGCGGCGGTCTGATCCTCAACGGCGAACTGTTCACCGGCTTCAACGGCAACGCGGGCGAGATCGGCCACCTGATCGTTCACTGGCGGCAGGGAACGCACCTGGAGGGCATCGCCGGCCGCAAGTACATGATGAAGCGGGCCAAGGACAAGCTCGACGACGCGCCCAAGCGGGTGCGCAAGGAGTGCCTGGCCGGCGTGCGCAGCTCGCAACTGGCCGAGTACTACCAGAAGGACGACCCGGTCGCGGTCGAACTGATCGACGACGCGGCCCGCGCACTGGGCGCGGCCCTCGGGGGGCTCATCAACTTCGTCAGCCCCGAAGTGATCGTGTTGGGCGGCGGGGTGACCGGCGCGCTGGGCGACACGTTCATCGAGCGCATCTGGGAGATCGCGCAGCGGTACACGCTGCCGGGCGCCGCGGCCGGCATCCGGTGCGTGCCCGCGGCGCTGGGCGACGACTCCGGGATCGTGGGCTGCGCCGCGTACGCGAAGGCCCACCCGCCCGCGCCCGCGGTGAATCCACTTTTTGAAGGCGATTCATGCAAGCCGACTGGCGCACCCGTTACGACCTGGCCGTAGAAGTCGCACACAAGGCCGGCGATCTCGCCCGCACGTACTACGAATCGAGCTTCGAGGTCGAGCACAAGGCCGACAAG
>JAFKJJ010000144.1 GCA_017306025.1 Planctomycetota bacterium | reverse complement strand
CGGGGCCGGGGCGGGCGCCCGCCCCGCCGGTTCCGCAGGTCGGTCGGGCACCGCGGGAATGCGTCCGCTGGGCGCGGACAGCCGGAGGGAACCGGTCCCGGGGTCCACGCACGGCAGCGCGTCGATGCGGGCGAGCAGTTCGGTGTAGTCGCGCGGCCGGTCGTCGGGGGCGATCGCCAGCATCGAGGCAACCAGGTCGGCCGTCTCCGGCGAGATCGGCGGGGCCAGCCGCGGGGGCGGCGCGGACTTCTTCATCATCACGTCCCACACCGTGCGGCCGTCGAACGGCGGCGCGCCGGTGAGGGCGTGGTAGACCGTGCAGCCCAGGCCGTAGATGTCGGCCCGCTCGTCCACGTCGCTGCCGGCGAACTGCTCCGGGGCCATGTAGACGGGGGTGCCGAGAACGGTCCCGGCGACCGACTGCCGCTGGTCGCCCTCCGCGCGGCTGAGCGCCAGCCCGAAGTCGGTGACCTTCACCATCGGCACGCCGTCGGGCAGCGGGAACCCGGTCGGGGGCGGGACGAGGAACAGGTTGGCCGGCTTCACGTCCCGGTGGATGATCTTGTTCTTGGCGGCGTGGGCCAGGGCCGCGGCCGTCTGCCGGGCGATCGGCCAGACGACCGACTCCGGCAGTGGGCCGGCGCGGTCGATCCGCGCGCCGAGGTCCTCGCCGTCGAGCAGCTCCATCGCGAAGTACGCCTGCCCGCCGGGCTTCTCGCACATCCCGCTGTCGTACACCGCGACGATGTTCGGGTGGTGCAGCTTGGCCAGCGAGACGGCCTCTTTCTGGAACCGGCCGAGCAGCTCGGGCGTCGCCCGGTCGGGCATCAGCACCGTCTTCAGTGCCAGGACGCGGTTGAGGTTCTCCTGGCGGGCCTTGTAGACGACCCCGCAGGCCCCGGCCCCGAGGGTGTCGAGGATCTCGTAGCCCTTGACGGTCACGACCGGGACGACGTCCGGCCCGGACTCGGGCGCCGGGGCCGAGTGGGCCGACCCGGCGACGACCGTCTCCAAGAGCGGCTGGCGCGGGCGCGGCGGGAACGTCAGGTCGGGGACGGTGTTGGCGGGGACCCACGTCACGCGGTCCGTGCTGACGCTGTCGGTCGGGGCGAGCCGGCCGTCGGCCGCGCGGGCGCGCAGCTCGTCGGCGGGAACCGGGCCGTCCACGCGCCCGCCGGCGTCGATGTACCACTCCAGCGCCATGCGCACCTGGGTAACTCGGGGCAATCGGTCGAGGGCGTCACTTCGTCGCATTCAGTTTATCCAACTGGTCGAGCAGCGCCTTCACCGACGGCCGGTCGTAGGTCGTGTCCGCCCCGGCGACGTAGGCGAACACCACGTTTCCCTTCTTGTCCAGAATGTACGTGGCGGGTCGCGCCAGATCGCCGGTAATACCCAGTGCTTTCACCGCGCTCAAGTGCTCGTCCGACAGCAGCGGGAATTCGACCTTCGGGTTGCCGTCGGTGCCGTCTACCTGGCCGTCGGCAAGGAACTTCGGCAGCGCGTCCTTCGACCCGGGGAACACCATGACGACCTCGGCGTTCCGCTTTTTGAACTGCTCGTAGTTGGCGGTCAGCGAGTTGAGCTGCGCCAGACAGCCGGGGCAGAACGCCCCGCCGGGGAACTTCGGCAGTCCCTTGACCACGACGAGAACGACGTTCGACCGGTCGTGGTAGGTCGCGAGATCGACCTCCTTGCCGCTCACGTCGAGGAACTTGAGCGGCACCCGTTCGGCGGTCGTGTTCGACTTCGGGTCGTTCTGGAATCGGTCCGCGTTGGCCTTGAGTTGTTCGCGCGTCGGGGGCGGCCAGGGGCTCTTGGCCGCGGACGTGTCGGACGACGAGTGGCACCCGGCGAGCACGGTAACGGCGGCCAGAAGACCGGTCACGCAGAGGGGGCGCATGACGACCTCGGGATGAGACGGTGAGGGTATCAGAGTATACGCCGCGGTGCGGCCGGCGGATTCCCCGACCCGCGTCACCCGCACCACCGCGCCAGGAGGTTCGCCGTGATCTGCTGCACGCGCCGGTCCGGGCCGTGCGGGCGGCCGTTGTGGACGTACGGCAGCCAGTGGCCCGGCGGCGAACTGAGCCCTTGTGCCCAGAAGATCGTGCTCGCGTTGAAGACCGTGTTGCCCTTCGGACCCGGGTAGATCGTTGCCTCGTAGTGGCTGTCCGCGCCGCCGCCGTTGGTCGTCGTGCCCGCGGCCACGACCTCCAGGCCGTCGATCTTTGCCGGATCGCCGTGGAACTCCCAGCCCACCAGGCCCGGGATCTTTTCTCCCTTCTTCATTCCGGTGCCCGCGAACATCCAGTGCTCGGGCTTCGTGCAGACCCAGTCGCCCGAGCCGTTGAACGGCGACACGGTTTGCGCGCCGATCAGCGTGGACTCGTTCGGCGCCTCTTCCGGTAAGTCGGCCATCCACTTTTCCTCACCGGGACGGATGCCGCCGTAACGCCCCACGCGCTCGATGATCCGGTTCGGCACCTTCGAGCCGCCTTCGAGCATCGGGACGACGAAACAGCACGAGTTGCCCGAGAAGAACCCGAAGTTCACCCCGCGCTTCACCGCCTCCATGCAGTGGTCGTACTGCTTGCGGCTCCAGTACTCGTCGTGCCCGACCGACAGGAACGATTTGCACCGCGTCACCGCTTCGAGCGACCGGTGGACGTCCTCGTTGGCACAGTACGTCACGTCGTAGCCGTGCTGTTCGAGCCAGTACGAGAAGGGGAACTCGAACAGCAGGAACTCGCCCGAGCCGAGCGACAGCGGGTTGTCGGTGACCTGCGGATACTTCGCGTACGGGCGGTCGAAGCTGGCACGCACGCCGGAAACGAGCGGCTTCTTGTCGGGGCGGTCGTTGTCGTAGAGGGAGTGGTTCTCGGGCCACTTGTTGTAGGCCTGCCAGGTGTTCGTGCTGCACTGGAAGAGGACGTCCGCGGGACGGTCGTCGCGGACGATGAAGACGCAATAGCTCTGGTAACGGTGCTTGGCGGCCGTGAGCTTGGCGAGGTAGACGCCGCTGAGCCAGTCCTTCGGCACCTCGAAGCTGACGCACGGCTCCCAGGTGCATTCGCGCAGCCGCTTCTCGCCGACCGGGGGCGTGGCCTGCGGCTTGCCCTCGAACGGCCCGAAGCTCTTCATCAGCCGCGCGCCGGTCCCGCCGTAGTAGCCGGTGCGGTACACGTCGATGCTGAAGGGCGTGGCCGGGTCGGTGCTGACGCAGAACCCGATCTTCTCGCCGGCCGCGACGCTCGCCCGCGTGCAGTACCCCTCGATGAGCGACTGCCGGTACTTCGCCTTCGCGTCGAACTTGACGTAGGTGAGCTGCCAGTCGGTGGTGCCCGGCTTGTCGTTCTCGGCCTTGATCGGCGTGTCTTTGCGGACGGGGGCGGCGAAGCTCCCGCCCGCGCCGGCCGCGAGTGCGGCGGCGGCGAGGGCTTCGCGGCGGTTCGGTTTCGGCATGACGGCTCCTTGTGGGTAACGCCTACCATCGCACGCGGCGGCGGCGGAGGCAAGCCGGTAGGCGCGCCGGCGCGGGTCGGTTAGGCTAGTGACGCGCCCGGACTGTCACACCGGAATTCGGAGGTCTTGCGATGTCCGCCCCGACCCGCGCCGCGCTCGCCGGCCTCCTCGCGCTCGCGTCGGCCGCCGGCGCGCCCGCGGACGACCGCAAGGACGCCTTCGGCGACCCGCTCCCGGACGGCGCGACGGCGCGGCTGGGCACCGTCCGCGGCGGGCCGATGGGACACTACGGGACCGCCGTGCTCCCGCCGAAGTACGACGCGTTCCTGTTCTCCGACCAGAACGGGCTGCGCCTGCAGGACGTCGCGACCGGCCGGGCGATCGAGATCGGCACCAACGGGCCGGCGCGCTCGGTGGGTCCCCGTGCGGTCCTCACCGTCTCCGCCGACGGCAGGCGGGCCGTGATCGACCGGTACGGCGTGTACGAGGTGCTCGAAGTCGCGACCGGCAAGTCGGTGCAGACGATCAAGTCGTCGGGCTACTCCGGGTTCCGGTCCGCGGTCTCCCTCTCGGCCGACGGGAAGCTGTTCGCCTACGACGCCCGCACCCGCGGCGGGAAGGAGGCCAAGCAAGACGTCGTGGTGTGGGACGTGGACAAGAACGAGCAGGCGGCCCGCGTCGCGGTCCTCCAGAACGAGAGCGCCAGCGCCGTCCTGTCGCCGGACGGCAAGACGCTCGCGACCTACGGCCAGCACTTCGACCGCAACCCCAACCCGAACGCCCCGGCCGATGCCGTTCGCCCCGAGCGCACGGTCCAGGTGTGGGACGTGGCCACCGGCAAGCAACTGGCCGCGCTGAGCGACCCGACGGGCCTTTACGGCGGCGTCCTCGCGGCCGCGTTCGCCCCGGACGGCAAGACGATCGCGACGTCGTCCGGGGGCGTGATCTCGCTTTGGGAGCTGCCCTCCGGTAAGCACAAGGAGACCCTCCTGAGCCGCTCGACCCAGGGGGCGAAGCTCGCCTTCGCGCCCGACGGGAAGACCCTGGCGGCGGTCGACCAGTACGGCGCCGTCGAGCGGTGGGCACTGCCGGAGGGGAAACCGCTGCCGCTCACGGAGTTCCCGGCCGCGATTTTCCGCTCCGCGCCCTCGCGGTTCGGCCGCACCGGTGTCCAGCCGGCCGGGCTCGGGTTCGCCGACAACGACCGCGTGGTCGTGTGGGGCACGCTGTGGGGCCGGGCCGTCGCGTGGGAGGCGCCGGGCGGCAGGATGCTCACCCCCGTCGCGGGCCACCTGACGGACGTCACGGCCGTCGGGTTCGCAGCGAACGGGCGGGACGTGATTACCGTGGGCCTCGACCGCCGCGTCGTGCGCTGGGACGCCGCGACCGGCAAGCCGGCGCTGGCCCACACCTTCTCCGACGAACTCGGGATCTCGGACAACCGCGTGTTGGTGGGGCCGGGCGGCGGGCGGGTCCTGTACGGCCCGCTCGTGTACGACCTGGAAACCGGAGCGGAACAGTTCCGCCTGCCGGTGGCGCTCGCGCTCCCCTCGGACGACTTCACCCGCGCCCTCGGCGTCGTTCCGGTTCGTACCCGAGAGGAGCCGACGACCTGCGCGGTGTGGAACCTCGACACACGCAAGAAGGTGGCGACCCTGGAGCTGCCGGGGCGCATCGACGGGGCACGCGCGTACGGGGAGATCGCGGCCGCGTTCAGCCCGGACAACTCGCGGCTGGTGACGGCGGTGACGCTCCGCGGGCCGGACGGGCGCGAGACGTTCGTGGTGACGGGGTGGGACCTGAAGACCGGTAAGAAGCTGGGCGAGTTCGGCGAGCCGCGTTCGCTGCAGGGCACTACCATTGCGGCGGCCAAGAACAACTCGGGCGCGGTGCTCGCGTCCTACGACGGGAAGTTGTGGGTCGCGGACTACGAGACGGGCACGCGGGCGGACACGATCGACGAGGCGCCGCGCGGCCAGCTCATCACCCGCCCGACATTCAGCCCGGACGGAAAGCTGCTCGCCGCCGGTGTGCCCGCGGAGAAGGCCGGGGAGTACGGCGTGCGCGTCTACGACTGGCCCAGCGGGCGGGTGCTGCACACGTTCGTCGGGCACCGCGGACAGGTGACCGCGCTGGCATTCTCCCCGGACGGCAAGACGCTCGCGTCCGGGTCGGGCGATACCACCGTGTTGCTCTGGGACGTGTCGAAGGTCCGGTGAGCGACACGTCCCGTCGGGCCGGCGATCACCGCCGCTTGCCGTGCTTCCCCTTGTCGCGGCGCGGCTGGCCGTTCGCTTTTCCGTTGGCGTGACCGTTTCCGTTCGCGTGGGGCTGCGGGGTGCCGGTCGTCGGTGCGTTCTGGGATACGGGCGGGACGGGGACCGGAGCCGGTGCCGCGCTCGCGGCGACCGGCGCGCGGCGCACGGCGCTCGCCCAGAACCGTGCCGGGATCAGCCCCAGAGCCAAGATCAGCATCTGGCTCACCCAGAAGTTAAAGCACCCGTCGGCCAGCCGAGTGTCGAACCCGTAGGAGTGCAACCCTGTTTGC
>JAFKJJ010000143.1 GCA_017306025.1 Planctomycetota bacterium | reverse complement strand
CACCTTCTCGACCGACCCGCGCCGGATGCGCCCCCGCGTGCGGCTCACGGGCCTGCGCATCGAGGACGCGGACGACCACCCGCCGGACGGCCGGATCGAGGGCACCGTGACCTGCGAGTTCGAAGACGGGCCGGTTGCGGGCGACCACCTCCGGCTCACGCACCACCGCCCGACCGGCCCCCGCGTCATGTTCTTGCACCACCCGAAGCCGATGCCGCCCGCGGGGCGCATGGTGATGCGGTTCTCGGCCAACCCGCTCGAACCGCGGGCCAAGAAGAACGAGCGGCTCGTGCCGGTGTTCGTGGACTGGGTGTCGCGATCGGGCGTGGTCGAAAGTGACGCGCTCGCCGCCCTCGTGCTCCTCCGCGAGCGATAACCCGCCCCCGCGCGGGACCGGCCGGCCGGGCGTCAGCCGACGAGCTTCGCCACCACCTTCCCCGCGACGTCGGTCAGGCGCATGTCGAGCCCCTGGTGGCGGAAGGTCAGCCTCTTGTGGTCGAGGCCGAAGAGGCGCAACAGGGTCGCGTGGAAGTCGTTCATGTGGACCGGATCTTCGGCCACCTTCCAGCCGAGTTCATCGGTCCCGCCTATCACCTGACCGCCCCTCACCCCGCCGCCGGCCAGGAACACGCTGAACGCGTGCGGGTGGTGGTCGCGCCCGGCGCCGGCCATCTCCTTCCCCTGCGTGATGGCCGTGCGCCCGAACTCGCTGACGCACGCGACCAGGGTCGAATCGAGTAGCCCCCGTTGATTCAGGTCCTTGATGAGCGCCGCGACGGGCTTGTCGATCTCGCGGCACGACCTGGGCAGGAGGTCGTTGATCCTGTCGTGGTGGTCCCAGTCCGGGTGGGTGACGGTGACGAACCGCACCCCGCGTTCGACCAGCCGGCGCGCCAGGAGCAGGCTCCGGGCGAACCCGCCCGCGCCGTAGGAGTCGATAACGACTTGCGGCTCCTTCGACAGATCGACCAGTTCCGGCGCGGCCGACTGCATCCGGTACGCGAGTTCGTAGGCGGCAATCTGGGCGTCGAGTTTCGGGTCGCGGGTCTCTTCGCGGCGGAGGGCGTTCAGCTCGCGCACCGCGTCCAGTTGTGCCCGGTGCATCTCCGGGGTGATGTCCTTCGGCGTCGCCAGATCGAGGATCGGCGACCCCTGTCCGCGGAAGAGCACGCCCTGGTGCGTGGCCGGGAGAAAGCCGTTGCCCCACACGAGGCTCCGCGCCTTCGGCGACCGCCCGTTCAGAAGGACCACGTAGCCGGGCAGGTTCTTCGACACGCTGCCGAGGCCGTAGGTCAGCCACGAGCCGACGGTGGGGCGCCCCGGCTGCTCCTTCCCGGTGCAGAGCATCAGTTCGCCGGGCGCGTGGTCGAAGGCGTCGTGGTGCAGGGACCGGACGAGCGCGAGGTCGTCGGCACACGAGCCGATTTCGGGGAGCAGTTCGGACAGTTCCGTCCCGCACCGGCCGTGGCGGCGGAACTTCCACGGCGACCGCATCACCGGCGCGGAGTAGTTCGTCTGGCCGAGCCGCACGCCCGCGCGGAACGATTCGGGAATGGGCTGGCCGTGGAGCTTCGCGAGACCGGGTTTCGGGTCGAACAGGTCGACCTGGCTCGTTCCGCCCACGAGGAAGACGAAAATGCCGCTCGTGGCGGTCGGTTTGAAATGCGTCGACCGCGCCGCCAGCGGGTCGGCGCCCGCGGCCAGCAGTTCGTCTTCCGCGAGCAGCGACGCGAGCGCGGCGACGCCCATACCGCCCGCGGTGCGGGCGAGGAGCTGCCGGCGGTCGAGTGGAGCGTGCACGGTCACTCCCGCGTGGTGTTTCAGAGCGGTCCGCCCGCCCCGCGAGCGGTCGGTTCGCGTCTGTCGTCGCGATAGTTTCTGTCGGAGTACCATCCGGAGCGCGTCGCACCGCTCGCGGGGCGAGCGGACCACTCCGGAAATCACTCTCGCGTGGTGAACTCTTCGAGGTTCAGGAGCGTCCGGGCCACCCCGAACCACACCGCGTCGTCCGTCGCCCCGAGCTTCCGCTGCCGCTGAACCAGCGCCGCGAGTACCGTCCGTTCGCGGTCGGTCGGTGGGCGACCGAGGCACAACTCGAACGCGAACCGCAGCCGCGATTCGTCATTTTCGCCGGCCTTTCGCACGCGATCGCCCAGCGCGCGGGCGCACTCGACGTACACCGGATCGTTCAGCAGCGTGAGCGCCTGAAGCGGCGTGATGCTGCGGTCGCGGCGCGGGCACGGCGCGTTGCCGTCGGCGCCGTCGAACGTCGCCAGCGTCGGGTGCGGGAGCGTGCGCTGAACGTGAATGTACACCCCGCGGCGGTGTCGGTCGGGGCCGGGCAGTTTCAGCGCCTCGTTCGTGAACTTCTGCTCTAAGAGCCCCTCCGGGAACGGGGGCACGATCGACGGCCCGCCCGTTTTCGTGGAAAGCAGCCCGCTCGCGGCCAGGGCGGCATCGCGGACGATCTCCGCTTCGACGCGATAGCGGTTCTGGCGACTCAGAAGCTCGTTGTTCGGATCGGTGGTCGTGTCCGGGGGGCGCCGGGACGACCGACGATAGGTCGCGGACAACACGATCGTGCGGACGAGCGCCTTCCGCGACCACTTCAGCCGCACGAACTCGGTCGCGAGCCAGTCGAGCAGTTCGGGGTGCCGCGGGCGCGTGCCGTTGAGGCCGAAGTTCTCGGGCGTGGGTACCAGCCCGACCCCGAACAGGTGCTGCCAGACGTGATTGGCCGCGACGCGGGCCGTGAGCGGGTGCGCGGGGGCCACGAGCCAGCGCGCGAGGTCGAGGCGGTCGGCCACGTCGCCGCGGGGCTTCAGCGGCGGCAGGAACGCCGGCGTGCCCGGCTTCACGACCGGACCGGGTTGCAGGAAGTTCCCGCGGATGTGAACGCGGGTCTCGCGCTCCACCGCCTTCAGCGTCGCGATCGCCGACTTCCCTTCGAGCTTCACTTCCGCGTTGTCGGTGCGGTTGAAGAACGCGTAGAGCTGGTAGTACTCGCGGTGCGCGAGCGGGTCGTACTTGTGCGAGTGGCACTGCGCGCAGCCGACCGTGAGGCCCATCCACACGAGGCCGGTCGTGTCGGTGCGGTCCTTGATGGCGAAGGTGCGGAACTCTTCCTTGTCGGCCGACGCGGCACTGTTCCAGAGCGTGTGGCGGTGGAACCCGGCCGCGACCTTCTGCTCGTTCGTCGCGCCCGGCAACAGGTCGCCGGCGAGCTGTTCGATCGTGAACCGGTCGAACGGCACGTCGGAGTTGACGGCCGCGATGACCCAGTCGCGGAACCGCCACGCGTCCGGGCGGATGCGGTCGTTCTCGTAGCCGTCGCTCTCGGCGAAGCGGGCGAGGTCGAGCCAGTGGCGGCCCCACCGCTCGCCGAAGTGCGGGCTGGCGAGCAACCGGTCGACCAGTTTCTCGTAGGCGTCGGCCGAGTTGTCGTCGAGGAACCGCTTCACCTCCTCCGGCGTGGGCGGAAGGCCGACGAGGTCGAGGTGCAGTCGGCGCACGAGCGTGCGCTTGTCGGCCGCGGGCGCCGGCGACGGCCCGCCGGCGTTCAACTTCGCGAGAACGAAACGGTCGACGTCGGTTGTCGCGCCGCGCGCGGCCGGCACCGGGGGCCGTTTGAGCGGCCGGAACGCCCAGTGGTCCGCGGCCGGCTCCTTTCCGGCGAGCGCGTCGGGCCACGGCGCCCCCTGTGCGACCCACGCCTTCAGCGTCGCGACGTCCGCGTCCGAGAGCGGGTCGCCGGGCGGCATCGCGAGCTTCTCGTCCCGCGCCGTGATCCGCTTCAGCAGTTCGCCGTCCTTGCCCGGCGCCACCGCGGGTGCGGTGTCGCCGCCCGCGAACGCGCGCCGGCGGACGTCGAGGCGCAGGCCGCCCTCCTGCTTCTTCTCGCCGTGACAGCGGAAGCAGTTCTTCTGAAGGATCGGCCGCACGTCGCGCGCGAAATCGCCGTCCGCCGCCCCCGCCCCGCACGGGAGGACGAGGGCGAGGCCGATCGCGACGAAGGGGCGCGTTCGCTCGGTCATGGGTGCTCGCAAACGGAGCGCTCGTTACGGGTCGGTTCGGGCGCCGGGCGGGTGAGAAGGCGGGCACTCGACTTTCCCGCGCGGGTCGGCCGCGGTCAAGCCGGCATCTGCGTCTTCCGCCCACCCGCCCGCTAGACTGAGATCGAGGGCCGAATCCCGGAGGGCGACGTGAGCACCGATCCGACGCGACGCGTGGCGGCAATTGTGGGGGCGTGTGGGCTGCTCGCGTGCCTGTTCCACACGAGCCGGGCGGCCGACCCCGCGCCCGCGAAGGCCGACGGGTACGCCGAGATCCGCGTCGTTGATGGGGCCACCGGCCGCGGCGTTCCGCTCGTCGAACTGGAGACGGTCAACCGCCTGCGGTTCGTCACCGACAACGCGGGCCGGATCGCGTTCCACGAACCGGGGCTGATGGGCCGCGAGGTGTTCTTCACCGTCCGCAGTCACGGCTACGAGATGAAAAAGGACGGCTTCGGGTTCGCCGGGGCGAAGGTCACGCCGCGCGCGGGACGGGTGGCCGAGATCAAGATCGCGCGGAAGAACGTGGCCGAGCGCCTGTGCCGGCTCACCGGCGAGGGGCTCTACCGCGACACGCTACTACTCGGCCACGAGCCGCCGCGGCCGGAATCGGCGCACCCGGGCAACGTGGCCGGCCAGGACTCGGTCCAGGCGGCGATTTACAAGGACAAAGTGTACTGGCTCTGGGGCGACACCGACCGCATGGAATACCCGCTGGGGCTGTACCGCACCGCGGGGGCGACGAGCCCGGTCCCCGACCCCAAGGGGGCCGATTCCGACCCGGCCGCGGGCATCGCGTACGACTACTTCGTCGACACGAAAACCGGGTTCGCCCGCGCGATGATGCCGCTCGCGGAGCGCCCCGAGGGCGTGATCTGGATTTTCGGAGTGTTCGTTCTTCCCGACGAAAAGGGGGTCGAAAAGCTGCTCGGCCACTACTCGCGTCGGAAGGGGTTGGGGGCCGAGTACGAGCACGGCATCGCGGCGTTCAACGACGGCCGGGCGGTGTTCGAGCCGCTGAAGCAACTGCCCCTCACCGAGAAGTGGCGCCGGCCGGGCGGGCACCCGATCGTGTACGAAGAGGCCGGGACGAAGTGGCTGCTGTTCGGGAGCCCGACCCCGAACGTCCGCGTGCCGGCCACCCTCAAAGACGTGCTCGATCTCGCCAAGTACGAGGCGTTCACCTGCGCCAAGCCGCCACGCGACGGCAAACCGCCCGAACCGGATCTGAACGCCGAGGGCGAACCCGTGTGGCGATGGCAAAAGGAACTGCCGCCGACCGATTCGAAGACGGAACGGACGTGGGTGAAGGCCGGCAAACTGAAACCCGAACACGCCCGGTTCTGCCCGGCCGACGCGGACGCGCCCGCGGACCGCGTCGGCCTGCACAGCGGCTCGGTGCGGTGGAACGAGCACCGCAAGGCGTGGGTGCTCGTCGCGGGTCAGATCGGCGGGAACACGTCACATCTGGGTGAGGTGTGGTACTCCGAAGGACCGCACCCCACCGGCCCGTTCGCGAAGGCGGTCAAGGTGGTGACGCACGACCGGCAGACGTTCTACAACGTCTGTCACCACGCGTTTCTGGACCGCGCCGGCGGCCGGGTGATCCACTTCGAGGGGACGTACACCAACGACTTCTCCGGCAACCCCGACCGCACCCCGCGCTACAACTACAACCAGGTGCTCTACCGCCTCGACCTCGACGCCGCACCGCTCAAGAAGGCCCGAGCGGAATAACAGGGCGATCGGTACGAGCGGGTCCGCCGCATCCCTCGCGCTCGTGCCCGGGTCCCGCTTCCCGGCGTCTCGTTTCCGACTCTCGCACCGACGCCGTGCGAGCCACATTCAAACTCAAGATGCCGGCGTCGGCGTTGACCGAAGCGGGCCGCATCGTCACCTCTTCGCCCGCCCCTACACACTACTCTTCCCGAGTCCAGTAGTTTCAAGTTGGCGGTGATTTATGAG
>JAFKJJ010000142.1 GCA_017306025.1 Planctomycetota bacterium | reverse complement strand
GCCGCCACGCGCCGACGTACTCCAGAATCCAGTCGCGGTACTTCGCCTCGCCGGTGCCCATGTATGCCGTGAGGGCCAGCGACGTCGCCATCAGGTTCTGCTGGTGGTCGCCGACGACGTCGTTGTAGTCCTTGAAGTGCGCGAGCATCTCGTCATAGCTCGTTTCGCCGTGGCCGAGTTTGAACCGGTCCTTCACCTCGATCGGGTCGCCGGCCCAGTCGAGCGCGGTGGCCTTCCGCAACAGCGGCCCGCGGCTGCCGTTGAACATGCTGCGGATGATCTTGTGCTCGGGGTCGTAGTTGGGGGCGCCGGGGTCTTCGTTGAGGTACAATCCCGCGAACCGGCGCGCCCGTGTCACGTACCGGGCGTCGCGCGGGCTCGACAGCCCTTGCATCTGGAAGACGGTGAGCCCCTCGGCGTGGTGGAGCCAGTCGAACATCACCGGGAACTCTTTGTAGTACATCCCGTCCTTCGCGAACGGCACCTGTGTCGTCTTCGCGAGCGTGTACTGCCGCAGGTGCCCCTCCCACGCCTTCAGGTAGAGTTTGCGCACGTCGTCGGAGCCGCCGAGCGCGTGGAGGACGGGCCAGTCGTTGCAGTTCTCGATCGCGTCGTCGGGGCCGTCGTCGCCGCCCCACCGCTCGACGCACAGCAGCCACCCGCGGTCGTCGAAGTACTTCTCGTAGAACGCGCCGCACGCCTCCGAACTCGTTTTGAGCACCTCGCGTTCCAGGAGCGCCCACGCGGGCGGGCTCATGGGCGTTGTGACCTTCAGGACCTTCTTTTCCTGCGCGCGAACCGCGGCGCAGCAACCGAGGAGGAGCGCGAAGCAGAGTAGGAAGCGTGACATGAAGGGATTCTCGGTAGGTGCCGTGCGGCAGAGACGGCGACTCGAATCGGAGAGTTGCGTGCCATTGTTTCACCGCACCGCGACGTGTCAACGGGCCGTCCCGGAGTTCGGCGCGCCGATGCCATTCCGGGCCGTGCGTCACCTGCTGTCCCTCAGCTCACGGCCCGGCCGAGCGCGTGCCGCTTCGCGAACTCGACGAGGACGAGGTAGGCCGCCGTCGCCACCGCGACGAAGAGGAGGTACCCGGCCGGCAGCGGGACGAACCCCAGCGGGCCGGCCAGCGGGGAATACGGCAGCAGCACCCCGGCCACAACGACCGCCAGCACGCTGACGGTCAGGGCGCGGCTGGGGCGGCTCTTGAGGGGGTTCTTCCCGGTGCGGATGACGAACAGCACCAGTGTCTGCGTCGCGAGCGATTCGACGAACCACCCCGTGTGGAACAGCGGCGCGCTCGCGTGGAACAGGTGCAACAGCGCCGCGAAGGTCAGGAAGTCGAACACCGAACTCAGAGGGCCGATCCGCAGCATGAACCGTCGGATCAGGGCGACGTCCCAGCGCCGCGGCTTGTGCAGGTAATTCGGGTCCACGCGGTCGGTCGGGATGGCGAGCTGCGCCGCGTCGTAAAGGAGACTGTTCAAAAGGATCTGGACCGGCAACATCGGGAGGAACGGCAGGAACGCGACCGCGGCAGCCATGCTCAGCATGTTCCCGAAGTTCGAGCTGGTCCCCATGAACAGGTACTTCATCACGTTCGCGAACGCGTGCCGCCCCTCCAGAATGCCGCTGTGCAGGACGTCCAGCCCCGGCTCCAACAGGATCACCTCGGCCGCGTCCTTCGCCACGTCCACCGCGCTCGAAACGGTGATTCCGACGTCCGCGGCCCGCAGCGACGGCGCGTCGTTCACCCCGTCGCCGAGGAACCCGACGACGTGCCCGCGGGCCTTCAGCGCGAACAGTACCCGCGTCTTCTGGGCGGGCGTGAGCCGGGCGAACACGTGCGCCGCCTCCGCCACGTGGCCGAGCGCCGAGTCGGTCATCCCGTCGAGGTCGTCGCCCAGGACCACGCGCCCCGCGTCGAGCCCGACCCGCTCGCACACGTGCCGCGCGACCAACTCGTTGTCGCCGCTCAGCACCTTCACCGTCACGCCGTCGCGGCGGAGCGCGGCGACGACTTCGGCGGCGTCCGCCCGCGGCGGGTCGAGGAACGCGAGCAGCCCCACGAGCGTCAGTCCGATCTCGTCGGCGGCGCGGAACTCGGACCGCCCGGGCGCGGCCTTCACCGCCACCGCGAGCAGCCGGTAGCCCTCCCGACTCAGCGCCGCGCACGCGGCGGAGACCTTCTCGCGCGCCACGTCGTCGAGCGCGGCCACCGTCCCGCCGGCCTCGTAGTTCGCGCAGCACCGCAGAACGCCCTCGGGCGCGCCCTTCGTGATGAACACGCGCCCCTCCGGGCCGTCCGCGGCCACCGACAGCCGCCGGCGCTCGAAGTCGAACGGCACCTCGTCCACCTTGCGGTAGCCCGTGGTGCCGGGGTTCGGGCGCCGGAGGATCGCGGTGTCGAGGGGGCTCTTGATGCCCGTTTCGAGCGAGCTGTTCGCGTGGGCGAGCGTGAACGGCCGGTCCGACTCCGCCCCGAAGGGGTCGGTGGTCTTCACCAGCTCCATCTCGCCCTTCGTGAGCGTCCCCGTCTTGTCGCTGCACAGGACGTCCATGCTGCCGAGGTTCTGCATCGCCGCGAGGTGCTTCACGACCACCTTCCGCCGGCCCATCCGCACGGCCCCGGCCGAGAGCGTGACGGCCGTAATCATCGGCAGGAACTCCGGCGTCAGCCCGACCGCCAGCGCCACCGCGAACAGGAGCGACTGGAGCGGGTCGCGCTTCAGCGCCGCGTTGGTCAGGAACACGCAGAACACCAGCACCAGCACCGTCTGCGTGATGAACAGCCCGAAGCGCCGCGTCCCGCGGTCGAATTCCGTTTCGGGCGGGCGCGCCGCGAGCCTGGCCGCAATCGCGCCGAACGCGGTGGCCGGTCCGGTCGCACCACCGACGTGCCGAAGAACACCGCGTCGCGGTCGGCGGTCTTCAGGGGAGCGCTACCGGAAGTGTTGGAACCGGCCTCCTTCTCGACCGGGAGCGATTCGCCGGTGAGTGCCGCTTGCTGGACGTGCAAGTCGCGCGCGGAGAGCAACCGGGCGTCGGCGGGGACGAGATCGCCGGCCGAGAGTCGGATGACGTCGCCGGGCACGACCTCGCGCCGGGGGATCTCGCCCCACGCCCCGTCGCGGCGCACGGTGGCGGTAACGGCCACGCCCTCGCGGAGCCGGCGGATCGCGCGCCCGGAGCGGTACGTCTGGACGAAGTTGATGGCCGCCCCGATCAGGACGATCGCGACGATGATCGCGGAGCCGGTCACGTCGCCGAGCCACGCCGAGACGGCCGCGGCCCCGAGCAGCACGAGCGCCAGCGGGTTGGTGAACAGCGCGAAGAGTTCCGCGATCGGGTGCGCCCCGCCGGTGGCGGCCGGCTGGTTCGAACCGACGCGGTCGAGCCGCTCGCGCGCCTCGTCGGAGGACAGGCCCGGGACGGGTGGCGGGTGGTCGCCGTTCGCGGGTGCGGTCACGGGTTCGCCCCAATCACGGAAAACGGTGTGCGGATCGGACACACGCGATGTGCGATCGAGGGCGCCACGGCGGCGCGGGCCGAACGCGTTTCCGTCGTTCCCTGCCGATTCACCACGACCGCTGTCACACGAGGCAATTGGCATGCCCGGTGCAATGCGCTGCGCCGCTCCACCGGAGAAGTTGCATGCACGCGCCCGTCCGCCCGCGGTTCGTTCCTCCGTCGGAGTCGGAGCTCGACACCGCCGGCCAGCTCCTCCTCCGCGACGGGACGGCTGCGCAGATCCGCGCCGCCACCCCGGAGGACCGCGGCGCCCTCGCGCGGTTCTTCCGCGACCTGTTCGCGGAGTCGCGCTGCCGCCGGTTCCTCTCGGCGTCGATGCCGGGGCCGGAACTGATCGCGCGGCTGGCCGCCGAGAACGACCCGCACGCCGCGGTGACGCTCGTGGCCACCCGCGTCCGCGAGGGCGAAGCGCGGATCGTCGCGGCCGGGGCGTACCTGGCCCGCGACGTGAACACGGCGGAGGTCGCGCTCGCCGTCGCCGACGCGTTCCGCGGCCGGGGGCTGGGCACGCTCCTCCTGGAGCGGCTCGCGCTCGCCGCCGCGCGGAACGGGTTCACCCGGTTCCGGACCCTCACGGACGCCGACAACGCGCCGATGCTCGACGTTTTCCGCGCCTCCGGGTTCGACGTCAAGGACCACCCCACCCGCGGCGGAATCGAGATCGACCTGTCGCTCGCGCCTTCGTGCGCGTGCGTGAGCCGCCACGCGGCCCGCGAGCGGGTGGCGACCATCGCGTCGCTGCTCCCGTTCTTCCGCCCGAACGCGGTGGCCGTCGTGGGCGCGTCGCGCGACCCGCACGCCATCGGGCACCGCGCCCTCGACGCGCTCATCCGTTCGGGGTTCCGCGGGGCGATCTACCCGGTGAACCCGAAGGCGGCCGAGGTCGCGGGGCTGCGGTGCTATCGCTCCGCGCGCGACCTGCCCGCCCCCGCCGATCTCGCCGTGATCGCGGTCCCGGCGCCGGCGGTCCCGCGTGCGGTGGACGACTGCGCCGCCCGCGGCGTCCGCGCGCTCGTCGTGCTCACGTCCGGGTTCGCGGAGGTCGGCGGTGCGGGGGTCGAGCTTCAGAAGGCGCTCGTCGAAAAGGTCCGCGGTCACGGGATGCGGATGGTCGGGCCGAACTGCCTGGGACTGCTCAACGCCGTTCCCGTCGCGCGGCTGAACGCCACGTTCACCCCGACCTTCCCGCCGTCTGGCCGCGTCGCGATGTCGTCGCAGAGCGGCGCGGTCGGGCTGGCCGCGCTCGGGGCGGCCGCCCGCTACGGGCTCGGTTTTTCCACGTTCGTGAGCGTCGGGAACAAGGCCGACGTGTCGGACAACGATCTGCTCCAGTACTGGGAGGACGATCCGGACACGGACGTGATCCTCCTGTACCTCGAATCGTTCGGCAACCCGCGGCGGTTCTCGCGGATCGCCCGGCGCGTCGGGCGCCGAAAGCCGATCGTGGTGTTGCACAGCGGGCTGACCCGCTCCGGCGGCCGTGCCGCGGGGTCGCACACGGCGGCCCTCGCGGGCAGCGCGACCGCGGTCGAGGCGCTGTTCCGGCAAACGGGGGTGGTCCGGGCGGGTTCGCTCGAAGAAATGTTCGACCTGGCGCTGGGGCTCGGCTGTCGGCCGCCGCGCGGGCCTCGGGTGGCCGTTGTGACCAACGCGGGCGGGCCGGGCATCCTGTGCGCCGACGCGTGCGAGGCCAGCGGGTTGACCGTTCCGGAGCCGTCGCCCGAACTGCGAGCGCGGCTCGCCGAACTGCTCCCCGGTGCGGCCAGCGTGAGCAATCCGATCGACCTGATCGCCGCGGCCGGGCCGGACGCGTACCGACGGGCGGTCGAAACC
Organism: Planctomycetota bacterium; assembly: GCA_017306025.1. Taxonomy (GTDB): domain Bacteria; phylum Planctomycetota; class Planctomycetia; order Gemmatales; family Gemmataceae; genus Gemmata. The sequence goes on along the minus strand of JAFKJJ010000142.1, from coordinate 3,542 downwards.
GTTTTGACGTCCGGCGAGTACGACTCGCTGATCGTCCTCTTCACCGCGGCCGGGCTGGCCGAACCCCGTGACGTCGAGAAGGCGATCGCGGACGGCATCGGCGCCGCCCGCCCGTCCGGCGCGAACGGGCCGGTGCTCGCGTGCGTCTTGGGGCCGGAGGAGCGCCGCGGGTACCTTAACTGTGTCGGCGAACGGGTGCCGTGCTACCCGTTCCCGGAAACACCCGCTCGTGTGCTCGGGAAGCTCGCCGCGTACGGGGCCTGGCGGACACAGCCGCCGGGCGTGCTACCCGATTTCAACGACCTGCGCCCGTCTGTCGCGAGGGCCGTTTGCCGTGAGGCCGTGGCCGCACGGGGCGCTGGCTGGCTGTCGGCCGAGGAAGCTCGGGCCGTGCTGGACGCGGCGGGGCTACCGCTGGTGCCGGGTACGTTCGCCCGGACCCCGGACGAGGCCGCGGAGGCCGCCGCGCGGTTCGGGTTCCCCGTTGCGGTGAAGTTGGCGTCGCGGTGGTTCGTCCACAAGAGCGAGGTCGGCGGCGTCCGGCTCGATCTGGCCGACGCGGTCGCCGTGCGCCGGGCGGTCGAGGAGATCGGCGAGCGCGTCGGGCGGGAAAACCAACCCGACGCGATGGACGGCGTGATCGTTCAGCCGATGGTTCGCGGGGGCGTGGAGGTAATGGGCGGCGTGACGCAGGACCCGCTGTTCGGGCCGCTCGTCGCGTTCGGGCTGGGCGGCGTCCACGTCGAGGTGCAGGCCGACGTCAGCTTCCGCGTCGCGCCGTTGACCGACCGCGACGCGGCCGAGTTGGTCCGCGGCGTCCGCGGCTTCCGGCTGCTCGAAGGCTACCGCGGCCACCCGCCCGCCGACCTGGACGCGATCGAGGAATCGCTCCTGCGGCTCTCGCGGCTCGCGGAGGAGGCGCCGGAGATCGGGGAAATTGACCTGAACCCGATCTTCGCGTTCCCACCGGGCGCGGGCTGCCAAATCGGCGACGCCCGCATCCGCGTTCGGCCGGTCCGGTGAATCACCCCGGCGGTCGGTAGGATGATCGAGACGCCCGGAGCTTCGCCATGCCGACGGACCCGCCCGACGCCGCTCTCCGGGGCGAGGTCGTTTACCTCTACGCCTTCGACGTGGCGAGCGAGATCCGCCTCGACCGTGCCGCCGAACTCCTCTCCGGTCGGTCCACCCCGTTCGCGCTCCGCACCGACCGGCCGACCCCGCGGTCCGTTCCGCTCTCCCGCCCGTTGGCCGTCGAGCCGCCCGCGCCGGCCGCCCGGATCAACGGCGTTCCGGTCCGGCTGCTCGTCCGCGTCTACGACGTCGGCGTGGTGAGCGTCACGGCGCGGGTCGCGTTTACCTGCGACGCGCTCGTTGCACTCGTGCCGTTCCACACGCCGGAACTGGACGACGGCCGACCGCTCGACGCCCTCGCCCGGCAGCAGTGCGACGAGGTCTGTCGCGCGCTGAGCGCCGCGCTCGTGCGGCCGGACGAGCCGACCGAACCCGAGGCGTACACCGCCTTCACGCTGACCCACTTCGGCGACACGCGCGACGCCAACCGCTGGCTCGCCGACCGCGGGCGCGCGGTGGCGGGGCTCCTCGCCGAGACGCCCGACGATCGACTCAGCGACGCTCAGGTGGCCGAGGTCTTGCGGCTGCGGCGGTCGTTCAACAACACCGATCTCGTCGTCATCGACTGGGACGCGGCGCTGGTCGTGGAGCTGGACGGCTCCGCCGACGACGTGCTGTTCGTGCTGGAACTGGCGAACCTCCAGCTGGAGGAGTTCCGGTGGATGGACCGGGCGCTCGACCGCTACCTCGAGCGCGCGTACGAGGACCTCGGCCGGCGGTCGTGGTGGTCGTTCGGGGCAATGCCCTCGATCCTGCGCTCGCTCCGTCGGCTGCGGGTCGACCTGGCGAAGCTGGTGGACGAGGTGACGCACGTCACGAAGTTCATCGGCGACTGGCACCTCGCGCGGGTTCATCTGCTCGCCCGCGAGCGGTTCCACCTCGACCAGTGGCGCGCGAGCGTCGAACAACGTCTGGAGGAACTCGACCGGCTCTACACGATCACGCGCGGCGACCTGTACGACCGCCGGATGCTCACGCTCGAAATCGTCATCGTCGTGTTCTTCGCCATCGACCTCGTCATCCTGCTCGTGAAGTAGCCCGCGCCGCGGGTCGGGTCGCCCGCGCGTCAATACCGTGAGCCGCGCCGGAGGCGCCTGCCCGCGCGCCCGCGGCGTGACGCCCGAAGGCCCGTGTTGGCTCGCGTGCCCCGCGCTATTCAACTCGGCCGACGCGGCCCTGCACGCGGTCCGGCCGGGGCTGCCGATCCTTGAAACGTCCGGTAAGTCGGGTGCGGGACTGAACGAGTGGCTCACGTTCCTCGAAGCCGGTCCGGGTTCGGCCGGCACCTCAAATTCGCTTTGAGGGCCGGCGCGGGCCACCGTCGCCCGTGCGGACGGGACCGAACCCGCGGTGTGCGATTGCGGCACAATTTGCCCCGCGTCGCGGACCCGTCCCGCCCGCCCGCCGTCATTTCCGCTTGCTCCGATTTCCGGCACGCCCCTTGCGACACTCCCGAGCGCGTCCGAACGCGACAGAACACAGACGGTGGCTACGGCCGCGATGACGCGGACCCGAAAACCGCCTTTCTACTCGATGGAGGTCGATCATGACACGCGACCGGGACGACGTGGTGCGGGCCTACGCCGGTCCGCTAGTGCTGGTCGAGATGTACCAGGCGGCGCTGAAAGAGGCCGGGATCGAGTCCCGGGTGGTGGGTACGGAACTGGCCGCGGGCTTCGGCTCGGCCCTCCCGGGGTCGGTCGAACTGTGGGTCCACCGGCTCGACCTGCCCAACGCCGAGGCCGTGATCGAGCGCGAGGCGCGAGCCGAGGTCGAGGGCGAACACGACCGGCCCCGCGCCCGGTTCCCGCGCCCGACCGACGACCCGAAACCCCCGCACCGACCGGACCGGCGCGAGCCGTACGTGAACCCCAACTTCTGAACCCGCCTCGCCCCACTCAACCGGAGACGATCATGCTTCCGATCCGCAGGATCTTACACCCGACGGACTTTTCGGAGTCGTGCCGCCCGGCGTTCGAACTGGCCTGTTCGCTGGCGCGGGACTATTCGGCCTCGCTGGTACTCGCGCACGTCGTGCCCCCGACCCACGTGTTCGCGCCCGACGGGATCGCCGTGCCGTTCCCCGCCGAGGAGCCCTACGAGGCCCGCGCCCGGCTGGCCCGCATCCACCCGACGGATCGGTCGGTGGAGGTGGAACACCGGTTGCTGGAGGGCGACCCGGCCGAGATGATCCTGAGGCTGGCCCGTGACGCGAGCGCCGACATCATCGTGATGGGCACCCACGGGAGCAGCGGCCTGACGCGGCTTCTGGTCGGCAGCGTGGCCGAGAGCGTCATGCGAAAGGCGCCCTGCCCCGTGCTGACGGTCCGTCAGCCGTCCCGCATCGCCCCGGCCCACGCCCCGGAGCCCGCCCCGAAGGCCCGGCCGAACCGGGTCGCCGTGGCCAG
>JAFKJJ010000141.1 GCA_017306025.1 Planctomycetota bacterium | reverse complement strand
CAACGTCGAATTGGTTGAACAGCAGTGGGGCTCGCGCCGCGGGCCGCGGGCCGCGCTGCTCCGCAAGGCCCGGCGGGTCGAGCCGATCAAGAAAGAAGGCCGGATCGAGATCGCGCTGCCGATCACCGTCCGCAGCCTGTCCGAAACGATCGGGATGAAGGCCGGTGAGGTGTCGAAGCGGCTCCTCATGGAAACGAACCAGCTCTACGGCAACAACTCGCCGGTGGACTTCACGCTCGCCGAGCTGATCGCCGTCGAGAAGAACATCGAGCTGGTCATCAAGCGGCAGAAGACGGCCGAAGACAAACTGCTCGAAGACTTCGAGAAGATGATGGAAGAGGTGGACCCGGAGAAGCTCCGGCCGCGCCCGCCGATCGTCACCATCATGGGCCACGTCGACCACGGCAAGACCAGCCTGCTGGACAAGATCCGCCGGTCGAACATTGCGGCGGGCGAGGTCGGCGGCATCACGCAGGTGATCCGCGCGTGGTCGGTCACGCACCGGGTGACCAACCCCGACGACCCGGACGAGGTGCTGCTGGAGAAGCAGATCACGTTCCTCGACACGCCCGGCCACGAGGCGTTCACCAAGATGCGCGCCCGCGGGGCCAACGTCACCGACATCGCGGTGATCGTGGTCGCCGCCACCGACGGCGTCATGCCCCAGACCGAGGAGGCCGTCGCCCACGCCCGCGCCGCCGAGGTCCGCATCATCGTCGCCATCAACAAGGTGGACGCGCCCAACGCCAACGTCGACCGCACCCGGCGGCAGCTCTACAACCTGAACCTGCTGCCCGACGACATGGGCGGCGACATCCAGTTCGTCGAGACGTCGGCCGTCACCGGCCAGGGCATCGACCAGTTGCTCACCGCGATCTCGCTCGAAGCGGAAGTCAACCTCGCCGACGAGCTCCAGGCCGACCCGGACCGCCCCGCGACCGGGACGTGCCTCGAAGCGTACAAGAGCGAGGAGGAGGGCGTCATGGCGACCCTCCTCGTCCAGCAGGGCACCCTCAAGGTCGGCGACATCGTCCTGTGCGGCGCCAACTACGGCCGCGTGCGCGCGATGTACAGCGACCTGGGCAAGCCGATCGAGGAGGCCGGGCCGAGCACGCCCGTCCGCATCACCGGCCTGGACAACGTGCCCAACGCCGACGACCCGTTCTACGTGGTCGGGGAGCTGACGACCGCCAAGGAGATCGCGGAGGCCCGCGAGAAGAAGGACCGCGAGGCGGCGCTCAACAAGTTCAAGCCGGTCAGCCTCGACAGCCTCTCGGCGGCCAAGGCCAAGCAGAAGATCACCGAGCTGAAGGTGATCCTGAAGGCCGAGGCCCGCGGGTCGGTCGAGGCGATCCGGAAGGAACTGGAGAAGCTCACGCACGAGGAGGTCACGACCCGCGTGCTGCACGCCGGCATCGGGGCCATCACCGAGTCCGACGTGGAACTGGCCCTCACCAGCCCCGACGACACGCTCGTCATCGGGTTCAACGTGACGGCCGACGACGCGGCGCTGAAGCTGGCCGAGGAGCGCGGGCTGCCGCCGCCCCGCGAGTACCAGATCATCTACAACCTCGTGGACGACGTGAAGGCGGCGATGGAGGGCCGGCTCAAGCCGATCGAGGAGGTGGTTCACCTGGGCCGCGCGGTGGTCCGGCAGACCTTCAAGGTCGGCAAGGTGGGCACGATCGCCGGCTGCTACGTCACCAGCGGCGTCATCGAGCGCTCGGCGCGGGTGCGCGTCATCCGCGGGGGCATCGTGGTCTTCCCGCCGGCCGACAAGGTGGTCGGGCTCGACAGCCTCAAGCGGTTCAAGGACGACGCCCGCGAGGTCCGCGAGGGCTTCGAGTGCGGTCTGAAGATCACCGGCTTCGACGACGTCAAGGTCGACGACGTGATCGAGGCGTTCAAGATCGAGATCAAGCAGCGAACCCTGTAAACAGAAGCCAGAGGGTAGAGGTCAGAACGAGAGCGGTTCTGGTTCTCCCTGATCTCTGGCTTCTGCCCTCTGATTCTTATGGTCGTCGGTACCCTCGAAGCCAGACTGTTGGTTCGTGAGAGCCGTACCCTGAAGGACAAGCGGCAGGTGGTGCGCTCGGTGCTGGACCGTATGAGGGGCGCGTTCAACGTGTCCGCGGCGGAGGTCGGCACGCACGACGATGTGAAGGTGGCGACGCTCGCGTTCGCGGCGGTCGGGTTCGAACCGGCCGCCGTGAACGGCACGCTCCAGAAGATCGCCGAGGCGCTCCGGGTCCACCCGGTCGCGGAGTACCTCGGCGGCGAGGTCACCGTCGGGAGCGAAGTGGTATAGGCCGCGACCGAGGAGCCCAACGGCGCGTAAGGACCCGCGCCACAACAGCCAAGGAGGGATACGCCCATGCTCGCGAAACTGGCGAAACACGCGGTCCGCAAGACCGCCGCGGCGCTCGGGTACGAGATCCGCAAGATCGCCCCCCCGGCACCCGTCGAGGTTTACACGCCGGAGGAGCCCGCGCCGTTCGCGTCCCCCCCGCCCGACCCGACCGTCCACGGCCTCGACTCGATGGAGGGGTGTCTGCGGTTCCTCCGCGAGCGCGGCGTCGTTCCGCGGTGCGTGCTCGACGTCGGCGCCAACGAAACGCGGTGGGCGCGGCTGGCCGCCAGAGTGTTCCCGGAGTCGCGGTTCGTGCTGATCGAACCGCAGGAGGAAATGGTCCCGGCACTGGCCGCGTTCTGTGGGGCGCACCCGTCGGCCCGGTTCGTCCGCGCCGGGGCCGCGGCGCAGCCGGGCGAGGCCGTTCAGACGATCTGGGACGACCTGCAGGGGTCGACGTTCGTTGTGCCGGCCGCGGACCAGATGCTGAGGGCCGGGCGGCAGCGGGTGACCCCGATGGTGACCATCGACGAGGTGTTCGCGGGCGAGCCGCACCTGCCCGAACTGGTGAAGCTGGACATCCAGGGGTACGAACTGGAGGCGCTGAAGGGGGCGGGCCGGTTGTTCGGGCGCACCGAAGTGTTCATCCTCGAGGTGCAACTCATCCGCAGCGACCTGGTGCCGGACCTCCACGCGGTGGTGGACTTCATGCACCGGCGGAACTACCAGGTGTACGACATCTGCGGGTACCTGCGGCGCCCGGTCGATGACGCGCTGGGGCAGGTCGATCTGGTGTTCGCCCGGTCGGACGGCCCGCTGTGCCGCGACCACCGCTGGTCCGCCTCGGACGGCCCGCCGCCGCCCGAGGCGACCGGGGCGAGGGCCGCGTGAGTTCTCGGCGGGGCGGTGCGATCTGCACGGCCGTTCCCCATATAATAAAGTGGGGTGCCAGAAATGGCGCAGAGCTGTCCGCACTGTAAAGCCTGGCTGCCGACGGCGCCCGGTTCGATTTGCCCGCAGTGTCGCGTGGATCTGGCCGATCCGCCGAAGAACGTCACCGAAGTGCCCGACAAGATGGCGGTGGCGGGCAACAGCGCCGAGCACGTCAGCGTCGCGCTCGGCCTCGTGCTCGTCATGGTCGGGGTGGGTTACGCGTTCGTTCAGTCCCTCGCCGATGGGGAACCGACGCTATTGGTTGTGTTCGCGCTCGTGTTCCTCGGCTGCGGCGCGGTTCTGTACGTTACCGCCCGGAACCTCCGCGGGTGGCTACGGTCCCGGACTCCACAGGCGCGGTAACCCGAATCGTAATCCGTTCGTTCCCCGTACAATACCGGGGTCGGAAATGGCGCAGAGTTGCCCGCACTGCGGAACGAAACTGCCGGCCGTTGTGGACGCGATTGCCCGGAGTGTCGCGAGGAACTCGCCGCTTCGCCCGAAGATGTGGCGAACCAACCGACCCTCGCCGACGTGCGGGAGGCACTGAGACCGGTTGCCGAACCCGTCGCCGTCGCGTGGGGCGGCTTCACTATCGCGGTCGTGCCTACTGGTTTAACTCGCTGCGCCGTCGCCACGTCATCAAGACGAGTGTGACCGGGCGTGGCAGAAGTCCCCGATTCGGGGAAGAAGACGAATGAAATCTCACCGATTGGCACGCGTATCAGAAGTGGTTCGCGAGACCGCGGCCAACGCGATCCTGTTCGAGCTGAAGGACCCGCGGGTCAAGGGCGTTACGGTCACGCGGGCCGAGGTGTCCGGCGACCTCCAGCACGCGAAGGTGTTCGTCTCCGTCATGGGAACGGAGAAAGAGCAGCAGCTCACGATGCACGGGCTGAAGAGCGCGGCCGGGTTCATCCAGACGAAGCTCGCCGACCGGCTCACGTCGCGGTACGTGCCGCACGTGACGTTCGTGATCGACGAGGGCGTGAAGAAGAGCATCGAGATCGCCCGGCTGATCCGCGAGGAGCACGAGCGGAACGCCCCGCCCGCGCCGCCGGGCGCCGCAGCCGGTGAAGGAACTGACGTCGCAAACGAAGCCGCAAATGAGGACGATGGCGCCAGCCCCGGCGCCGCCCCGACCCACCCGCCCGCACCGCCGACCGCCGAGGGATCGACGGACCGCCCGAACTGACTTCGGAGTGGCCGCTCGCTCCGCGAACGGGCCGCTCTAAAAGTCATCCGTCGGGCGAAGCCCGGAACCGGAGTTCCACACGCATGCCGGCCATCACCAACAAGCAGCAACTTCTCACACAGGCGCAAAACGCCCTCAAGAAGCGGTTCCCGCTGCCGGCGCTGGAGCCGGAATCGCCGCGCCCGCTCCTCGAAGAGCTCCTGTTCGCGATCTGCCGCGAGGGCAGCACCACCGCCGACGCCGAGGCCGCCTACGGCCGACTCAAGAAAACGTTCGTGGACTGGAACGAGATCCGCGTTTCCACCGTGCAAGAGGTGGCCGACGCGCTCCGGCCGCTGCCGCAGGCGGGGCCGCGGGCCGGGTGGATCATCGGCGTGTTGCACGCGGTCTTCGAGTTGAACTACTCCTACGACCTCGGCGACATGGAGAAGAAGGGGCTCAAGCAGGCGGCCAAGCAGGTGTCGCGGTACTTCAACGACAGCGAGTTGAAGAAGCTCAACTTGAAGCAGGCCGCCAAGCAGATCGGCCGGTTCAAGCAGGTGAACGACTTCGCGGTGGCGTGGGTGGTGCAGCGGTCGCTCGGCGGGCACGCGATCCCGCTCGACGGGCCGACGATCCGCGTGCTCCAGCGGCTCGGGGTCGTGGAAGAGGTCGACCTGGACGACCTGGAGTCGGTCCGCGGCGGGATCGAGCACATGATCCCGAAGGTCCGCGGCCCGGAGTTCACGGAACTGGTCAGCATCCACGCGAAGGAACTGTGTACGGAGAAGGACCCGCTGTGCCCGAAGTGCCCGCTGTTGTCCGACTGCCCGACCGGCCAGGAACTGACCGCGAAGAAATCGGACAAGGACAAACCGGACGGTAAGCCCAAGAAGTCGCGATGACGTAAGACGAGCGGCGAAACGGGAGGCTCGCGCCTCCCGTTTTCGTTTCGCGAGCCACACGGAAACTCCGCGCCGACCGCCGGGGTAAACTCCGGTATCCCGCGGAGCGCCGCCATGCGTCGCCTCTTCCTCTTCTTCTTGCTCGCCCTGCCCTCCCTCGGCTGTTCGCCGCCTGCGCCGCTCGCGGCCGCGGACGTCAAACCGGGCGCTCACGGCACCTTCGGCGACGAAACGCTCACCGTCGGTAAGGAGAACCGCACCTATCGGCTCGTCGTGCCGAAATCGGTTAATCTGGACAAGCCCGCGCCGCTCGTCATCGCGTTCCACGGCCTGCTCATCGACAACAAGGACGTGATGCCGAAGTACACGAAGCTCGACGAACTCGCGGCCGACAAGAAATTCATCCTCGCTTTCCCCGAGGCCCGGGACAAGGCGTGGGGGCTGGCCCCGGACAAGGTGCAGAGCGACCTCGCGTTCTTCGACGAACTCTTGAAGACGGTTCGGGCGCGGTACAAGACCGACCCGGATCGCGTTTACGTTCTGGGCATGTCCAACGGCGGCTACTTCGCGCACCTGGTAGGTAAGGAGCGGTCGAAGGTGGTAGCCGCGGTGGCGTCGCACTCGGGACCACTCGGTCTGCAAACGCTCCTGGGCATCAGGGCCGAC
>JAFKJJ010000140.1 GCA_017306025.1 Planctomycetota bacterium | reverse complement strand
CCACCCCTCCCTGTAGGGAGGGGGTTGAGGTGGGTTCTTCGGTGACCCCTATGCAACGTTCCCTCATCGTCGTCGCCGCGCTGGCCGCCCTCCTGTGGGCGCGGACCGCGTTCTACACCGTGGACGCGGCCGAGTTCGTCTACGTCACGCGGTTCGGTGACCCGGTCGCGGTCCACGACGGCGGCACCGCGGCCGGGTTGCACGTCAAGGCGCCGTGGCCGGTCGATTCGGTCCTCCGCATCGACCGCCGGGTGCAGTCTTTCGACCTCCCCGCGGTCGAGTCGCTCACCCGCGACCCGGACGGCGCCGTGGGCAAGACGCTCGCGGTGGACGCGTTCGTCACGTGGAAGATCCCCGACGCCGAGGCGGCCGACCGGTTCGTGAAAACGGTCCGCACGCCCGAGCAGGCCCGCAAGATCCTTGCCCCGCTCATCAACGGCCGGCTCGCGGCCATCGTCAGCTCGATCCCGATGGAGGACCTCGTTCGCCCCATCGACACGCAGACCGCGGTTTCGGTGTTCGCGGCGCTCACCGGGCTGGACGTTCCGCCCGCGCCGGAGGCGGTGTACCGCGCCGCGGACTATCGCGTCATGGAGGAGCGCAACGAGCGCATCCGCCGTCGGCTCATCGGCGCCGAGGGCCTGCTCGGCGGGCCGGCTTCGGCGGGCGACGACCTGCGGACCCGGGCGCTGGCCGAGTACGGCATCCAGGTCGTCGAGCTGCGCGTGCGCCGGTTCAGCTACCCGGAGGCCGTGCGCAGCAGCATCGCCGACCGCATCCGCAGCGAGCGCGCGAAGAAGGCCGCGGAGTACGAGGCCGCGGGGCGCAAGTTGGCCGCGGACATCACCACCAACGCCGACCGCGCCGCGCGCACGATCGAGGCCACCGCGCGGGCCGAGAAGACCGCGATCGAGGGCCGCGCCAACGCGGACGCGGCCGTCATCCGCTCCACGGCCTACGAGCAGGACCGCGACTTCTACTTGTTCCTCGAAAGCCTCCGCTCGTTCCGCAAGGTGGTCGCCAACGGCCGCAGCCTGCTGATGCTGAGCACCAAGCACCCGCTGTTCGGCCGCGCGTTCGACGGCCCCCCGGCGAAGAAACCGTAGCCGGTGCCCCGTCGCTCACGTCCGGGTTCGCCGGGAATCCCATGCCGAAACTCCGCTACCTACTTCTGCTCCTCGCCGGTGCGTACCTCGCGACCGGCGTCTACCAGGTCGGACCGGACGAGCGCGCGGTGGTGCGCCGGTTCGGACGGGTGGTCGCCCGGCCGGGGCCGGGGTTGGGCCTCGGGCTGCCGTGGGGCGTCGACCGCGTGGACCGCGTCCCCGTCCGGACGGTGCGCCAGATCCGCGTCGGCTACGAGCCGGAAACCGTCGGGGTGGCCGGCACCCCGACCGGTCAGATGCTCACCGGCGACCAGAACCTCGTGAACGTGCAACTCGTGATCGACTACGCCATCGGCGAGACCGACGAGGACCTCGACAACTACGTCGTCCACCGCGAACAGGTCGATACGACCCTCGCGCGCGCGGCGGAAGCGGCCGCCGCGGAGTGGACCGCGGCGCGCACCATCGACCAGGCGCTGCGGACCGGCAGCGCGATGCTGCCGGCGTGGGTGATGGACCGGCTCGGCGAGCGGCTCCCGGAGTTGCGGCTGGGGATTCGGGTACAGCGGGCCAGCGTCGCGCTGATCGCGGCGCCGGACGAAGTGAAGTCGGCGTTCGAGGCGGTCGACCAGGCGCAGACCACGATGGGCACGCGAGAGACGCAGGCACTTCAGGAACGCGACCAGCGGCTCAGTCAGGCGGCCGCGCTGAAGTACCGGCTGGCACAGGAGGCCGCGCAGTACCGCGACGAGCAACTCAAGCAGGCCGAGGCCGACGCGGCCGCGTTCCGCAACGAACTGGCCGCGTTCCGCCGCGTCGCGAAGACCAACCCGGACGCGCTCGCGTTCCTGTGGTGGGCCGAGACCCACGAGACGCTCGACGCGCTGAAGGCCGCGGGCGGCGAGACGCGCCCGATCGACCACTTCCTCGTCAACGGCGAGCTGAACCTGTACGCGGTGTTTGACTTCTTCGGGCTCCCGCGGCGCTGACTCAGGCCACGAAGTCGAAGGTCGTAAGGTCGCAAGTCGTAAAGTCGAAGACCGTCACAGTTGAGGTCTTCGACTTTACGACTTGCGACCTTCGACTACTCCGATAACACCTTCCGCCCGCCGCCCGTAACGCACGCCCGCGCCGCGGCCCGCTCGGCATTCGCGGCCCGTCGACTGCCGGCCCGGTCCAGCGCGTCCGCCAAACGTGCCCGCGCCTGCGGGTCGTTCGGCTTCAGTTCCTTCGCATCGGTCAACGCGCGCAGCGCCTTGCACAGCATCTCCTCGCAGAAGACCGCGTCGCGATCGTTCGCGCCGTCCTGTGTTTTCACGAGGAGCAATAACCCGGCGCCGCGGTGGTACAGATCACCGAACTTGTCGCCCGACCGCTGCGCCGTCTCCATGAGTCGGATGTGTCCCGTGACGAGGTGCGGGGCGAGTGTCGTCACACCCTCCGCGTCCGCAACGAACCCCTCGTAGTGGAACTTGGCTTCCGTCGGCAGACCGCACCGCAGGTACAACTCCGCGAGTTGTAGCCGGAACAGCGGCTGGTCCGGGTGTGCGCGGACGTAGGTTTCGAGGTGTGCCGCGGCGCCGCGGGCGTCGTCGCGTTCGAGGCATTTCGCGACGAGCACCAGCGGGTCTTCCGGAGCGACCTGCGCGGCGGGTGCGACGGGCTGTTGGGCGGAAGCCCGGAGCACCTCGGCCGGCGGCTTCGGCGCCGCAGCGGCCGCGGCCGCGGGGCGGTGGAGCGTGTCCGCGGGCGGGGGCACGGCCGTCGGCTGGGCCGGCCGCAGGGCCTCACACCCGACCGCCCCCCCCGCGACGAACAGCACCGCGCACAGACACCGCATTCCTGCTCCTCCGGTAATATCGGAAGAATCGGCAGTACGGGTTGTGGCGGTTCACGTAACCGCGCGAACGTGGCGAAGCGCTGCGCGAAGATGGGAAAGTGATGCGGGTTCCGTCGCGGGCCAACCGCTTTCACGAATAAAAAAGCGCGGGCGTGTAGCGAAAAGCCCTCATGGCTTCACAACACGCCCGCGCGGGCGACGCTTTCGCGCCTTGTTTTGTTGAAGTGATGATACACGGCGATCACTCGCCGCTCAAGTCCTCGCTCAATTTCGCCAGCGCCTCGCTCTCGATCTGCCGGACGCGCTCGCGGGTCAGCCCCAGACACTCGCCGATCTCCTTGAGGGTCTTCGGCTCCTCGTCGTTGAGCCCGAACCGCATCCGCAGAACGGTCGCCTCGCGCTTGTCCATCTTTTCGAGCAGAATCAGCACGTGCTTGAGATCGTCGGTCTCGACCATCTCGGTGTCCGGCGTCTTCGACCGCTCGTCGGACAGCATCTCCTCGATCGACCACCCGCCCTCGCCGGTCTGGTCGGCCTGCGGGGCCGCGTTGTACACGCGGATCGCCTTCTTGATGATGTTCAGCTTCTTTTTCGGCAGCCCCAGGAGTTTCGCGACCTCTTCGTGCGTCGGCGGGCGGCCGAGTTCGTCACTGAGCTTGTTGGTGGCCCGGCGCCACTTCGCGAGCAGTTCCACCATGTACGCGGGAATGCGGATCGTCTTGGCGGTGTTCACCAGCGCCCGCTTGATGCTCTGCTTGATCCAGTAGCTCGCGTAGGTCGAGAACCGCGTGTTCATCGTCGGATCGAACCCCTCGACCGCCCGCAGGAGGCCGAGGTTGCCCTCTTCGATCAGGTCCTGGAGGGCGAGTCCCTTGCCGGTGTAACCGCGTGCTATGTTGACCACGAGCCGCAGGTTGGCCCGGACCATGCGGTCGCGGGCTTCGGTGCTGCCCTCGCCGATCGCCCGGGCAAGTTCCTTCTCCTGGTCGGCGGTGAGTAGTGCCGTTTCGTTGATCTCGCGGAGGTACGTTTCCAGCGGGGACTGGACCACGTCGGGGCGGTAGCGGCGGAGTCGCGACATGAACAGGCATCCTGGCAACTGAGGGTCCGGTCGAAGCTGTGGGTCGGCTCCGACCGGAAGCTCGACTGTGGGTCCGGGTCGGTCGCGGTCGAGCGGGTCCGCGGGAAGTCGGGCGGGCGGTCCCACCACGAGCACACGGTCTGCCGTCGCCCCTCCGGGGAGGGGCGACTCGGTCGTGGCGGCGGTGCGAATCCGATGCGCCGCCAGACGAACCCGCAGTGACGTATCGACCGCTTAAACGATAACCTGGATAAACGCGGCGGTGGAACGCTCGCGCGAGGGGGATTGCGAGCGTCGTGGAGCGAAACACGATCACAACCCGGTCGCCGCGACGAACCGTCACGGCCGGTGCGGTCTGGGGGAGCCGCACAACACCACCGGGTTGTGGGTCGAAGGAACCGAACGGGATGGTTCTCCGACCCCCACAAACATATCCGCGTGCGCCGGCGAAGATCAATCTTTTTTTCCCCCGGCGCGTCGATCCGCTTCCGCCTCCCCGTGCTAACCGTTATTTCTTCGCCAGTTTCGACCCCGGCCGCACGATTAATTTTCGTGAAGTCAACTGATTTTTTGCCACCGTTTTGTGCTAAGCCGCCAGCCGTAGTTCGTTGTCGCCTTTGGCCCGTAGTGGCCGCCGATACGTCTCGGAGCCGTCCTCGACGGCCTTGCGGAGGTCGGCCCGAGTGGTGAAGCTGCGGGCCGGCCTCTCGTGGCGCTTGAGCTGCTTGAACAGCGGCGCGAAGCGGTTCCGCTCCGGGCGGTAGGGCGGCCGGTCGTACTTGTAGAGGCCGAGCTTCGCCGACCCGGGCCGAGCGGCCTTGACCACCTCGCGCGTGCGGACGCCGGCGTTGCCCGAAACTGCCACGCGCGGCACGTCGGCCGTCGGCGGACGGTTCCGCACGTACGCCGGCAGGTCGGTCCGGCGAAGGGTCCGGAGTTCGGCGAATCAGACAGGGAGGTGCGGAGCAAGAAACGTTCTACGCAACCCCGGCGACGGGCTTAGCGGACAAACTCCGAGGCCATGTATTCTGATCGACACCCATTGCGATCAGGATTGCGATCACGCAACTAAATGATCTGGCACGGTGTCTGCTAGACGGCATCTGGTCGATCTTCGAACCGATCCTTTCGGCGAAGGTGCGGTTCGGCAACGGTCGCCGTGCGGCAACCGGGAATGTCTGCACGCGCTGGCCTCTGAGATCAGTTGGGAACTCCTCCCGTGATGCTTCCCCGTCCTACGAGAGGTCCCAGCGCCGCCCGAAGAATTGGCCCCGTGAGGATGCGTTCCTGACCGCGTGGTGGCAGCTGGCACAGCGGTATGAGCGGTTGCACCGGATCAACTGGGATCAGATTCTCCTCGACGGGTACAAGAAGTCATCGGAAAAGTGGCGAGGCGTCAGGGGCGAGTCCGGGTCGATCGCGGCCCGTCGTGCAGTGCGATCCACATAGCACCCGACGCCCGGGCCGTGCCACTGGCCGTCGTAGTAACCACGGCCGGTGCCAATGACGGGTGTCAGACCCACAAGGTGTTAGCGGCTCGGGTCCACCCACCGGCCCAGAAGTGCCGACCGATACGCCCGACGAGCGGGGCCGGACCGGATCGTAGAGGTTCCGGTTGTACGCTCTTTTACACCCCTTGGTGTAGGCAGAAGCGGTCGGGAGTCGGTAAAGTGCGCAGTACCGGCGAGGGGTGCCACAACTTCTTCGCCCAATTCGGACGAATCCGCCGGCGGCGAGACCGACACATTCGCAACTATCTCGGCTGGTGCCAAATGGCGGCTTATGCCATCCTCACACGCTCCGGCTTTGTCCGTCAGTCCTAACCTGCGGTATAGCTCTCCAAAAAACGGCACGCGGCCCCGTAACGTATGTTACGGGGCCGCGTGTGTATATCTTGGCAAGTCGGTAGCGTGGGCCTTAGTAGGTGGGTGACACGATAGATCGTTCGCTGCTCAAGGCGAGCGATCTTGTTCGTTAAGAATCCTTAGAAAGGAGGTGATCCAACCGCAGGTTCCCCT
>JAFKJJ010000139.1 GCA_017306025.1 Planctomycetota bacterium | reverse complement strand
CAGCGTGGTCGCCAGCCCGGCCAACAGCCCGCCGAGGACCGCGCGGCCCAGCGGCACGTTGGCCTCGCTCCCGCGGGCCAGACCCAGGGACATCGGGATCAGCGCGAAGAACGTCGCCAGCGCCGTCATCACCACCGGCCGCACCCGGATCGCCGCGGCCCGCCGGATCGCCTCCGTCGGGGTCAGGCGCTCGCTCTTCCGCAGGTTCTCCGCGAAGTCGGTGAGGAGCACCGTGTTGGACACCACGATGCCGACCATGAAGATCACGCCCAGGAGCGACTGCACGTTCAGCGCGGTGCCGGTGAAGTACAGCACCAGCACGACGCCGACCACGCCGATCGGGACCGCGGAGAGGACGACCAGCGGGGTCAGGTACGAGCGGAACAGGGCCACCATCAGGAAGTAGATCAGCACGACCGCCCCGGCCATCCCCAGCGCCTGGAACCGGAACGTGTCGTTCATCTTCTGGTACTCCCCGGAGAGCGCGATCTTCGCGCCCTCCATCGGCTTCTTTTCGCCGTTGTCCGGGTCGAACGGGGTCCACCCGCCGTCGGGCCGCTCCTGCCCGTACTTCGCGACCGCGCGCTCGACGTCCGCGGCCACGTGGCCCAGGTCGCGCCCGTGGACCCCCATCGTCAGGTCGATCGTCGGCTGGAGGTCGGTGTGGACCACCTCGGAGGGCACCTCGGTGCGGCGGACCGACGCGACGTTCCGTAGCGGGATCGACCGGTGCTGGTTCGGGCTGGTGATCGGGACGTTCAAGAGCGTCTCCAGGTCCTTGATGTCGCCCTCGGGGTACTGGACGCCGACGTAGTACTGGTTGTGCGACTTCGGGTCGATCCAGAAGTTGTGCTTGTTAAACTGCACCGAACTGTTGAACGCGGACACGATGTTCCGCATCACGTCGGTCTGCGTCAGCCCCAGGCTCGACGCCTTCGACTGGTCCACCTGGATCACGTACTGCGGGTAGTCGAGGCGCTGGAGGATGCGGGCGTCCACGACGCCGTCGATGGCGCGCACGTCGGCGAGGATGCGGTCGGCCACCTTGCGGGCCTTCCCCAGCCGCTTGCCCGTGATGCGCACGTTGATCGGGGTGGAGCGGCCCTCGTTCATCGCCGATCGGATCATGCCGCCGGCGTCGAAGGCGAACTCCAGGTTGTTGCGGGCGAACGCCGGGGTGTCCGCGGGGATGTGGTCGTCCGCCCCGGAGCCGCCCCCCTTCGGCGGCGGGGCGTGGAGCCGGCGCTCGTAGACCTCGTTCAGGATCTGCTGGAACTCCGGGTCCGACTCGAACCCCTTGCGGAGCAACTCGACGCTCTCCTGCGCCGACTTCTCGCGTTCCGGCTTGAGCTGCACCTTGAGCACCGCGTCCATCGGCCCGGCGTTCTGGGTGAACGCGGCCGACCAGTCGGCGGTCAGCCCGATCTCGCTGATGACCAGTTCCAGGTCGTCGCCCAGTTTCTGCTTGACGTAGGTCTCGACCGCCTCCACGTACCCCTCGGTCACCTCGATCCGGGTGCCGGACTTGGTCCGGGCGTAGATCTCGAACGCCCCGGCGTCCACCTCCGGGAAGAACTCGCGGCGCAGGTTCAGCCCGAACACGACCACCACCAGGGCGAGCGTGCCGAACGCGGCGGCGATGACCTGCACGCGGACCGTCAGGACCACCGCCAGGAGCCGGGTGTACGCGCGGATGCCGGCGTCGAGGACCGACTCCCACTTCTCGAACGCGCGGCCGATCAGGCTGCCCTTGAGCGGCCGGTGCTCGTGCTCGTTACGGTGCTCGTAGTCGAACGCGTGCGACTCGACCGGCGCCGCGGTGTGGGAGTGGCCGCGGAGCCACGCGGCGCACCGGGCGGGGACGAACGTCCGCGACAGGACGTAGGCGATGGTCATGGCCAGCGCCACCGCGAAGAACATCGGGCGGAACAGGAACTTGCCCAGCCCCGGCATGAGGGCCAGCGGGAGCAGCACCAGCAGCGTGCAGAGGCTGGCGATCAGCTCGGGCATGGCGACCTCGCTGGCCCCCAGGAACGCGGCCTCCTTCGGCTTCGCCCCCAGCCCGAGGTGCCGGTGGGTGTTCTCCAGGCAGATGATCGCGCTGTCGACGAGCGGCCCGATCGCCAGCGCCAGGCCGGCGAGCGTCATCACGTTGATCGACTGGTCCAGCCCGTACAGGCACGCGATCGCCCCGAGCACCGCGACCGGGATCGTCATCACCGCGATCGCGGTCATCCGCCACTCGCCCAGGAAGACGAGGATGACCAGCGAGCACAGCACGGCGCCGAGGACGCCCTCCTCCGCCAGCGACTCGATCGCCTTGCGGACGTACACCGACTGGTCCATGACCAGTTTCAGGTCGACGTCCGGGGTGGTCAGCTTGGCCTTCATGTCCGGGAGCTTGTCGCGCAGCGTGCCGACCACGTCGAGGGTGCTGGCCCCCTGCTGCCGGTACACCGGGATGTACACCTGCCGGCGGCCGTCCACGCGCACCACGTTGGTCTGCACGAGGGCCGTGTCGCGGGGCTGCGCCACGTCGCGCAGGTACACCATCCTCCCGCCCGCGTCGGCCTTGATCGGGATGTCGCCCATCCGCTCGACCAGCTCGTACATCGAGTTCGAGTCGAGGGCGTAGTCCTGCCAACCGAACTTGGCGTCGCCGGCCGGGAGAAAAATGTTGTACCGGTCCAGGGCGTTCATCACGTCCAGCGGGGACAGGTTGCGGGCCTGCATCTTCTCGCGGTCCAGCAGCGCCAGGATGGTCCGCAACCGGCCCCCGTACACCACCGGCGCGTTGGCCCCCTTGCTGGCCATAATCATGTTCCGCACCTCGTACCGGCCGCAGTCGTACAGGGCGGCCTCGCTCTGGGTCCGGCTGTTGAGCGCGACGAGCGCCACCGGCGTGGCCGAGGTCGGGTCGTAGGGGAGGATGACCGGCGGCAGCGTGCCGGGCGGCAGGTTCGGGATGGCCGCGGTGGCGAGCGAGTTGACCTGCGTGAGCGCGGCCGCGGGCTCGGTGTCGTCGGAGTAGTAGTTGCGGATGATGCTGGCGCCGATGATCGACCGCGACTCCTGGCGCTGGGTCCCGGCCGCCTGACCGGTCCACCGTTCCATGCGCGAAGTGATGTCGGCCTCGACGCTGGTCGCCGGCATGCCGTTGTAGAACGTGAGGACCTGCACGGCCGGGCTGCGGTACACCGGCAGGATGTCCGCCGGGATAATGCTCTTTTTGCCAGGGACCGCCCCGAGCACGACCGCGCCGCCGATCACGATCGTCAGCATCAGGACGGTGATCGCGCGCGGGTTGCGGAGCGAGAATACGATCAACCCGTTCATGTGGCCCCTGTCGGAAACGCGCGGACCGGAAAACCGTCCGGCCCGCGCTGGCGTGCTCCGGTCGAATCAGAAGCGCCCGGCGCACCTCTCCCGCGGGAGGTGGCGCCGAGCGCGGCCGGTGTGGAAAAGCAATCGGGTCGTAATGTCGAGCCGGGCCGCGCCGCCGTCGGCTCGGCCCGGGGGAGAGGGAGGGCCGCCTTCGCGACTCAGTGCCCGCCGGCCGGTTCTTCGTGAACGGCAACCGCCGTGCCCTCTTCGACCGGCGCGGTGGAGCGGGTCACCACGCGATCGGCGGGGGTCAGGCCGGAAACGATCTCGGCCTCGACGCCGTTGTCGGTCGCGTACCGGACGGGGACTAGGTGGACCGTGCCGTCGCGGACGACCCGTACCGAACCGCGACCGCCCTCGGCCTTGCCCACCAGGGCCGACGAGGGGAGCCGCAGCGCGTTCGCGGCGCCCGCGTCGAGGGTGATGCTGACCCGCCCGTACATGCCGTGCGCCAGAACGCCCTTGGGGTTCGGGACGTCGATCTCGGTCCGCATGGTCCGGGTGCTCGGGTCCTCGACCCCGGACGACCGGGCGACGGCCACCGTCTGCCCGTCCTTCGACGCGAACGTCACGCCCGGCAGGGCGTCGATCTCGACCACGGCCGGCGCGCCCGGGCGGACGAACGGCACGTCGCGGTCGGGCACCTGAACCACCACGCGCATCAGGTCGACCCGCTCGACCGCCAGCATCGGGACGACCCCGCCCTGGTCCGCGGCCTTGATGAAGTCCCCGACGTGGAAGCTCCGCTTCGTCACCAGCCCGGTGTACGGCGACCGGATCACCGTGTACCCGAGCAGCACCTTCGCCTTCGACAGTTCGGCCTGGGCCACCCCCACGTCGGCCTTCGCCTCGTCGAGGTCGGCCTCCGCCTGTCCGATCTTCGCCCCGGCCGCGGCCGCCCGCTCCCGGGCGGTGTTCACCTGCTCGTTGGCCGCGTTCTCCGCTTCCTGCGCGGAGAGGAAGTAGTCCTCCTGCTCGTCGACCAGTTTCGCGTCCACGGCCTTGTCGGCGAACAGCCCCTTGACGCGTTCGAGTTGCTTCTCGCGGTAGTGCCGGAACGCCGATTTCGCCTTCACCATGACCTTCGCGAGCACGACCGCGGCGTCGGCCGCGCGGGCCTCGGCCTGGGCGGCCCGGAGGTGCGCCTCCATCTGCTTCACCTTGGCCTGGCTGTCCCGCACCTGGGCCTCGTCGCGCTCGACCTGCTTCTCGTACTCCGGGACGCTGATCCGCGCGAGCACGTCGCCCGCCTTCACCCGGCTGCCGATGTCCACCGCCTGTTCGGCCAGGTAGCCGGACACCTTGGCGTACAGGTCGGCGGAGTCGAACGGCTCGACCGTCCCCGGCTGGACGCACACCCGTTGGATGCCGCCCGGCCGGGGCGTCACGACGTCCACCGTGATGGCGGACGGGCCGTTCGCGCCCGCGGAGCGGGTCTCGTCCGCGCTCGCGGACCGGGCTCGACCGGAGGCGTACCACCCGCCCGCGCCCAGCGCGGCGAGGCCGACGAGCGCCGCCGCGATGCGGAGCCAATTGCCGGAGGCAGGTGAAGCAGCCATCTTTGCTCTCGTGATCGGAGTGCCGGCCGGACCCGGTGCGATTCGATATTTGATTTTGGCTAAAGCAGGTGCCGTGCCGACCACGAGACCGGAGGGCACGTCGAACACAAATTCAGAAATGGCAATCACTTCCGAACGCCATTCGGCTTGGCAATTGGAACAGGCGGGAGAGGCGGGGCAACTTTTTACGGTCAATGATGGCGCGTCGTGGAACGTCCTTATCCGTTCCACGCGGGCGAAGGTGTCGCGGGCGGACCCCGATCCGTGGACGAGTCGCGAATCGCGAGGGGGCGGGCCGGGAAAATGTGCAACCGCGGTTCCGGGTGGTGCCGCTCGCGGTGTGAACGACGTTACGCCCGCGGTTCCGGAGGTGTCGCCCGCTCCTGGCGGTCGCGCCTCGCCCGAAGACCGGGCCACTCCGAACGCCGGTCTCGGGCCGCGGGCCGCGCCCCGTCACTCCTCGCTCGCATCCGGGTCCGGCGCGGTGCCGGAAATCACCTTGTCGATCGCGATGCCCAGTTCGCGGAGCTTGTTCCGCAGGGTCGCCCGGCTGATCCCCAACAGATCGCTCGCCTGCGCCTGGTGCCCGCGCGTTTGCTGGAGCGCGCGGGCGATGAGTTCCCGCTCCACCAGTTCGATCACGCGCCCGTAGACCCCCTTCTGGCCGTCCTGTAACATCGCGGCGACCGTCGGCCCCAGGTCGAACGCCGCCGGCGCCCCGAGTGCGCCCGCACCGGCGGGCGCACTCGGGGTCGGCACCTGCGACGGCCCCAGTTCCGGCAGGTCGGTGAGCCGAACGATCCCCCCGGCCGATTTGTAGAGCGCGGAGCGAACGGTGTTCTGGAGCTGCCGGACGTTCCCCGGCCAGTCGTAGGACTGGAACAGGTTGAGTACCTCCGGCGCGAAGCCGCGCACGTCGCGCCCGGCCTGTCGGGCGTGCCGGTAGAGGAAGTAGTGGGCGAGTTCCGGGAGGTCCTCGCGGCGCTCGCGGAGCGGGGGCACGTGGACCGCCACCACGTTGAGGCGGTAGTACAGGTCGCTGCGGAACCGCCCGGCCGCGATGAGCTGCTCCAGGTTCTGGTTCGTCGCCGCCAGCACCCGGACCC
>JAFKJJ010000138.1 GCA_017306025.1 Planctomycetota bacterium | reverse complement strand
CGATGCCGGGGCGATCCGCGACAATCTCGTCTTCGGCACGCCGGACGAAGTCATCCCCAAGCTCGAGGTCTACGAGGCTGCCGGCGTCGATCAGTTCTGCCTCGGCCTCTCCTACAACCTGCCCTTTGAATTGCAGGTCAGGACACTCAGGCTCTTCATCGACGAGGTAATGCCGCATTTCGCCGCGCGCGAACGCGAAGCCGCTCGCCCACGCCTCGCAGCCGTCGGAGCCTGACGGCGATGGCTGATGCAGCGACCCTGGTTGAGATGCACGGTGACGACGGCAGCGCCGCCCCAGCCCCAACGTTGCATCGGATACAGCGGCAGCAGACTCCAGTGGGTCTGCATCTTCAATTCCTTCACC
Organism: Planctomycetota bacterium; assembly: GCA_017306025.1. Lineage (GTDB taxonomy): Bacteria > Planctomycetota > Planctomycetia > Gemmatales > Gemmataceae > Gemmata. Next base: position 5,688 of record JAFKJJ010000138.1, on the reverse strand, counting down.
AGGTTCAGGAACTGCGGCGAGTCCGGTCGCAGGGTCAGCAACTGCTGCGCGACCCGCAGGGCGCCGTGAACTTGAGCGCGAAGAAGAAGTACCGCGTGCTCGTGCAGGACCGCTACCGCCGCGGCGGGGCGCGTTACCAGTACGTGCTCGTCATCCGCAAGGCACAGCCGGACTTCTACCCGGCCGTCATCCACCACCAGAACCCCGGCCCCGGCGGCACCACGGTGCGCAAGGGCGGCGCGACCTACCTCGATGTGATCGTTCACAACAAGGAGGGCTTCAACGGGTCGGTCGTCATCACCGCGGAAGGGCTCCCGAAGGGTTTGCACATCGCGCCGACGACCATCAACAACGACACGCGCGGCGTGCTCGTCTTGTGGGCCGATAAGGACGCGCCGGAGTGGGTCGGGCCGATCAAGCTGACCGCGGTGGGCAAAAGCGGAACCGATACGATCACCCGCGAAGTGCGACCGTACACCCGCGTGTGGAACAGCACCGACCTGAACTCCAGCAGACCGACGCGAGAACTGGTCGTCGCGGTCGCGGGCGAGACGTCGCCGTTCGCGATCGCACCCGCGGTCGAACGGGTCGAGGTGGAGGCCGGCAAGAAAGTGGAGCTTCGGGTGAGGTGCGAGCGGATCTGGCCGGACGTCAAATCGCCCGTGACACTCATTCCGCTCTCGTTCCCGAACCCGATCAAGATGGGCACCGTCAACGTGGCCGCGGACAAGAGCGATGCCACCGTGACGCTCGAAGCGCAGGCCAACGCGCGCCCCGGCGAGTACACGGTCGCGATCACCGGCCAAGCCCAGGTGCCGTTCGCCAAAGACCCGAAGGCGAACGCCCGGCCGAACACGCTCGTGCCGCTGCCCTCGCGGCCGATCACGGTGGTTGTTCTGCCGGCCAAGAAGTAGGTATCATTGACGGACCGATCCCGACCCGGAGGCCGCGATGCGCAGTCGGCTCTTCTCCGTCGTCGTTCTGTTCCTCCTTTCGGCCGTCTGCTTCGGCGCGGGGCCGGACGGGGTCTGGTGGTCGTTCCAACCGCTGAACCGACCGAAGGTGCCGGACGTCCGAAACGCGAAGGCTGAAATCCGAAACGAGGTCGACCAATTCGTCCTCACGCGACTCGGTGACAAGGGGCTGTCACCGTCTCCCGAAGCCGACCGCCGCACGCTCGCGCGCCGCGTCCATTTCGACCTCACCGGACTGCCCCCGACGCCGGAAGAGGTGGAAGCGTTCGTCAACGACGAGGACGTGAACGCCTACGAGAAGCTGGTCGACAAGCTGCTCGCGTCGCCGGCTTACGGCGAACGATTCGCACGGCTCTGGATGGACTGCGTTCACTTCGCCGAGACGCACGGTCACGACCAGGACCGCGTCCGCCCCAACGCCTGGCGCTACCGCGACTACCTCATCAGTGCGTTCAACGCCGACACCCCGTACGGACGATTCGTGCGAGAGCAGATCGCAGCAGACGTGCTGTTTCCCGACGAGCCGAAGCTCGTTCCCGCGCTGGGCCTTCTCGCGGCCGGGCCGTGGGACGAGAGCTCGCTCCGCGACATCCGCGAGGGCTCGATCGACCGCGAGATCGGCCGCTACCTCGACCGCGACGACATCGTCACCACCGTGATGAACACGTTCGCGGGCTTAACGGTGCAGTGCGCCCGATGCCACGACCACAAGTTCGACCCGATCCCGCAAGAGGACTACTACCGGTTGCAAGCGGTATTCGCGGGCGTCGGGCGCGGCGACGTCCCATTCGAAACGGACGCGGCCGTCGCCGCGCGGCGGAAGGAGTTGCAGGCGCGGCTCGTGGCGATCGCGAAGGACGACCCGTCGCTAAAGCTCGACACGCCGGAATTGCAAAAGGCCGTAACGGGGTTCGAGAAGCGCCACAGCGGCGCCGGGATCGCGTGGAGCGCGCCGGAGTTCACGAAGATCACGTCCGACGGCTCGCGGCTCACCAGGCAAAATGACGATTCGATCCGCTCCGAGGGGGCGCGGCCGGAAAAGGACACGTACACACTGGTGACGCGCGTGAAGGGCCAGCGCGTCACCGCAGTGCGGTTGGAGTTACTCACCGATGACGCGCTCCCGCACCGCGGACCGGGCCGGCAGGACAACGGCAACCTGCACCTGAGCGAGTTCACCGTCACCGCTGCTACCGACGGGAAGACGAAGACGGTAAAGGTGCGTTCGGCGAGTGCGGACTTCGACCAGGCCGGCTGGACGGTGCTCCACGCGATTGACGGCAACCGATCAACCGCGTGGGGCATCTACCCTGCGGTCGGCAAGCCGCACGAAGCCGTATTCGAGTTCGCCGAACCGGTCGGTGGCGATGGCGAAACGGAACTCACGTTCGCGCTCGAACAGCTCCACGGTGGCGGACACCTTATCGGGCGCTTCCGGCTCTCCGTCACCGATGCCGCACCACCGATAAAGGCGAGCGCGGTGCCGCCCGCGCTACGAGCTGTTCTCGCGACGCCAATCGCGAAGCGCACCGAGCAGCAATCGCGAGAACTCGCGCTCTTCGTGTTGAAAGAGCAGACGGCCGCGGAACTGGCGGCGCTGCCGGCGCCGGCGGTGGTGTACGCCGCGGCCCCGAACTTCAACGCGGACGGTTCCCACAGACCGACGCCGATGCCGCGCGAGGTCCGGATGCTGAAGCGGGGCGACATCCGCAAGCCGGGCGAGAAGGTCGAACCCGGCGCGCTGTCGCTGCTTCCCAAACTTTCTGGCGAATTCGACCTGAAGCCCGGCCACACCGAGGGCGAGCGCCGGTCGGCGCTGGCGCGGTGGCTCACGGATACGAACAACCCGCTCACGTGGCGCGTAATGGCCAATCGGGTGTGGCAGTGGCATTTCGGGGCCGGGCTGGTCGGCTCGCCGAACGACTTCGGCAAGATGGGCCAGCAGCCGACGCACCCGGAACTGCTCGACTTCCTCGCCGACGAACTGCGACGGCACCAGTCGCTGAAGAAGTTGCACCGGCTCATCGTGACGAGCGCAACCTACAAGCGGTCGTCGAGCGCGGAGCCGAAGAAGCCGGCCGGTGCTTCCGTTCCAAACTCCGCGATCCGCGATCCGCGCTTGGACGACGAGGACAACAAGCTCTTGTGGCGTCAGAACCGCGCGCGGCTCGACGCAGAGCAGGTCCGAGACGCGATCTTGAGCGTGAGCGGCCGACTCGATCGCACAGCCGGCGGCCCGTCGGACATGCAGTTCGACATGAAACCGGGCATCCACGTCACGCCGAAGGTCGATTACGGCAAGTTCGACTGGAACCGACCGCAGGGCCACCGGCGCAGCGTGTACCGCTTCGTGTTCCGGACACTGCCCGACCCGTTGGTCGAGTGCCTCGATGGCGCTGACGCCTCCGCGCTCACGCCGAAGCGATCGGAATCTGTCACGGCCCCGCAGGCGCTCGCGCTCCTGAACAACGAGTTCGTGCTGGTCCACGCGCGGGCGATGGCAATTCGACTGGAGAAGCACTCCGCGAAGCGCGGAAAGCAGATCGAGTTTGCGTGTCGGCTCGTGTGGGGCCGCCCGCCTTCGGCAGACGAGGCGAAACTGTTCACGGCCTACGCGGATAAGCACGGGCTGGCGAACCTGTGCCGCGTGCTGTTCAACACCAACGAGTTCCTCTTCGCGGACTGACCGAGGGGAGCGATGACCGAAGCGGAGTGGCTGGCGTGTGAAGACGCAGACCAACTATTGCTCTGGAATCACCACCGGCTTACCCCGCGGAAATTACGATTGTTCGCGGTGGCCTGTTGTTGGGTGATGCGATGGCGATTCACCGACCCGCGCTCGTGGGGGGCGGTGGAGGCGGTAGAGGCCCACGCCGAAGGCCGCTTGTCGCGCGAGGAGTTGGGGCCGATCGTGGCCGGCGCGCACGACGCGTGGGCGGACATGGTTCTGCGTCGCGCCGGCCGGCCGGTGCGAAACACGAAGGGCGGTGAACTGACCGCTCTCGCGGCTTGGAAACTCGCTCACCCACTTGCTTCGGACAACCCATTGCCCGGCGATCTGAAAACCAGCGTGGACGAAACTATCGGCATCGTGAGACAGGGCGTCAAACGGTCGAGAGCGACTCAGGCGGCGCTTTTTCGAGAAGTCTTCGGCAACCCGTTCCGACCGGTGGCGTTCGATCCGCAGTGGCGGACGTCGGATGTGCTTTTGCTGGCGCGGGGCATCTACGAGGAACGCGCATTCGACCGGATGCCGATCCTAGCCGATGCGCTCCAGGACGCCGGGTGCGACAGCGACGACATCCTCGACCACCTGCGGGATGCGAACGCCACGCACGTTCGCGGGTGCTGGGCGCTGGACCTGGTACTCGGGAAGGGGTGACGCTCGTTCTTGACCCCGGAGGGGTCGAAGACAACAGCGGTTTCGGAGCTTAACCATGACCACACTCTCGCGACGCGACGTCCTCTTTCACGCCGGCGGCGGACTGGGAGGGCTCGCGCTCGCGCAACTGCTCGCGGAGGCCGGCGAGTTGCCCGGCGGCGCGAAGCCGCGGGCCGAACTCAACGGCGGGTTGCACCACGTCGCAAAGGTCAAGCGCGTCGTGCAACTCTTCATGAACGGCGGCGTGTCTCAGATGGACACGTTCGACTACAAGCCAGCGCTCATCAAGGGGCACGACAAGCCGTTCAACCCCGGCACCGCCGAGAAGCCCGAGGGCGTCACCAGCACGCCCGGCAACCTCATGAAGTCGCCGTTCGAGTTCAAACAACACGGCCAGTGCGGGCGGTGGGTCACGTCGGTGTTTCCGCACCTGGCGAAGCAGGTCGATCGGATGGCGTTCCTGATGGCGGTCGCGTCGAAGACGAACGTTCACGGCCCCGCCAGCTACATGATGAACACCGGGTTCATTCTCCCCGGCTTCCCGTGCATGGGGGCGTGGCTCTCGTACGGATTGGGCCGGCTCACCGACAACCTTCCGACGTTCGTCGTGCTGCCGGACGCCCGCGGGCTGCCGTACAACCAGAAGGGCAACTTCGGCGCGGGCTTCCTGCCCGTTGCCCATCAGGGAACGATCCTCAATGCGAGCGGCACACCACCCATTCCGGATCTCGCGCCGTCACCCAAAGAGAAGTTCGTTTCGCCGGAAGCGGACCGGGACGCGCTGGAACTACTCGGCGAGGTGAACCGCGACCACGCGAAGACACGACCCGGCGATTCGCGACTGGAGGCGCGCATCGAAAGCTACGAGTTGGCCGCGAAGATGCAGCAGCACGCACCCGAGGCGCTCGACCTGTCGCGCGAGGCCGCCAAGACCCGCGCGAAGTACGCTCTCGATGATCGCGACGCCTCCACCGCAGACTTCGGCCGCAGATGCCTGCTCGCGCGCCGGTTGCTGGAACGCGGCGTCAGGTTCGTGCAGGTGTGGAGTGGAGCCGGCGGGCCGTCGAACAACTGGGACAACCACAACGACATCCTCACGCAACTCCCGCCGATGGCAAAGTCGGTCGATCAGCCCACCGCGGCGCTACTTCAGGACCTGCACGACCGCGGGATGCTCGCCGACACGCTCGTCGTGTTCAGCACAGAGTTCGGTCGGCAGCCGTTCACGCAGGGCGCGACGGGGCGCGATCACAACCAGGGAACATCGGTGGCGTGGCTGGCCGGGGCCGGAGTGAAGGGCGGCGTTAGCCACGGCGAGAGCGACCCGTGGAG
>JAFKJJ010000374.1 GCA_017306025.1 Planctomycetota bacterium | reverse complement strand
CGGGCTGTACGTCGCGGCGCGCCGCGACACGCCGGCGCTAGGCGAGTTCTTCCGCACCCGCATCGAACCGAACCCGAGCCGTGAGTACACCGGCGACCAGATCCCGCAGCCGAAGGAACGCTACCCGTGGTTCCTCGCGCCCGCGCTGGTGCTGTTCCTGGTCGGGTGGCTGCGCGGGCGGTGACGGCCCCGACCTGCCGAAGGCGGTAAGATGAAGAGTGAAAACCCGAACCAGAGGGTAGCGATGACCCGCACGACTCGATTCGCGCGGTTTGCCTTTTTCCTGCTCCCGCTCGCGTTCTTCCTCCTAGCGCTCGCGGCCGCGCCGCCGCGGGCCGACACGCCGGACGAAGTCGTCCGGCGCGCGAACGAGGCGCTCCGCGCCGGCAACGTCGAGGAGGCCAACGAACTGTACGCGGCCGCCGAGGAGCGCACCACCGACCCGGGGCTGGTCGCGTTCGACCGCGCCGCGGTGCTGTTCGAGCAAAAGAACTACCGCGAGGCCGAGCGCCACTACGACCGCGTTCTGGAAGACGCGTCGTGCCCGCCGGAGCGGGCCGCGCGGGCGTGGTACAACCGCGGAACGTGCCTGCTCAACCGCGGCGGTAGCATCGACGTCTACCGCGCCGCGATCGCGTGCTTCGAGAACGCGCTGGACGTCCCGGCCGCGGACCAGGAGGTGAGGGATCGCGCCCCGCACAACCTCGAACTCGCCAAGCTCCACTGGAACGAGGAGCGCAAGAAGGCCGCCAAGCCGGAAGAGGAATCGCCGAACAAGAAGCCGCCGCACGAAGAGGACAAGCAGCCGCGCCCGGAACCGGACAAATCGCAGGGCGGATCGGACGGCGGCGCCGAGGACGCCGGCAGCACCGCCGCTCAGAAGGCCGGACAGCCGCCGCAGCCGGTTCCGCAGCCGAAGGGCGACGCGCGGCCCGGGCCGATGGAACACACCGCCCCCGCCCCCAACCCCAACCTCCAGGCGCCCGAGGACAAGGACGAGGTTCAGAAGCTCAGTCCGGAGGAGGCGCGGGAGTACATGAAGGAGACGGCCAAGCGGCGGAAGCGCGAGTTACACTCGCTGCTCGAAACGCTCTACGGTCCGGAGCGCGCCGGCGCGAGGGACCGGTGACCGCTGTATCGACCCCCGCGGGCTCGACCGCGGCCCGGAGGAGCGCGACATGGTGAGTCTGTCGTGGCCGCGGCTCTTCCTGTGTTTCGGCGCGCTCATTTGTCCCCGCTCCGGTGCCGCGGCCGGGGGGCCGTTCGAGCCGACGGAGGACTACTACGGGGCGAAGGGGCGCGTCAAGGTGGCGTGGGAGGTGCCGCGCGCGACGGTGATCGAGGGGCACGACCTCGTCGCGACGCTCGTCGTCACCGGCGCGACGAACCCGACCGAGGTGGAGAAACCCGACCTCACGAAGCTGAAGGCGTTCGACGTCTTCACGGTCACGAACGTTGCCGACCCGCCGCGAACGCCCGACGACAAGGTCGTGCGGTTCGGTTACAAGTTGCGCCCGCGAAACCGGGCCGTCGATCGCGTCCCGGCGCTCAAATTTCGCTACTTCAATCGGGCGGCGGCCGAGGGCAAACAGTTCCCGTCCACCTACGCCGAATCCGTCGCCATCGCGGTCACCGAACCGCCGCCGCCGGTACCCGTTCCGATGACGGAGCCGGACCGGCTGTTCTCCGTTGCGACCGGTCCGGATGTCTTGAACGGACCGTTCGTGCCGTGTGCGTGGGCGTGGGGCGCCGCGGCGCTGTTCGGACCGCTCGCGGCGCTGGGGTGGTTCCTCGCGTGGCGCCGCGTTTATCCGAACGGGCACCGCCTCGCCCAGATGCGCCGGTCGCGGGCCGCGCGGCGCGCGACGGACGCGATCCGCCGGGCCGGACGCACGCCGGACCCGCCCGCGGCGATCGCGAGCGCGGTCCTGGGCTACCTGCGGACGCGGTACCCGCTACCGGAGAGTGCGGCCACCCCCTCGGAGATCGCCGCGGCCCTCGCGGAATCGAAGGTGCCGCCGGAGGAGGCCGAACGGGTGGCGGACGTGTTCCGCGGGTGCGACCGCGCGCGGTTCGCCCCGCCGAGTGACAGCGGATCGTCACTCGCGGCCGACGCGGAGGCCGCGCTCGCGCGACTGGAGGAACTCGCGTGAGGCGCCCCGCGGTCGCGCTCGTCGTCCTGGTGCTCGCGGCTCCGCCCGCGTTCGCCGCGGCGCCCGCCGAAACGCTCGCCGCGGCCGAAACCGCCTTCGCCGAAGGAGTCGCCCGGCGCGGCGACTCGGTGAACGCGAAACCCGCGTTCGCGCGTGCCGCGGCCGGCTACGACGTGCTCTGGAACCGGGGGCTCCGGTCGCCCGAACTGGCACTGAATCGCTCCCGCGCGCACCGGCTCGCCGGGAATCTGCCCAAGTACATCGCGGCGTTACACGAGGGGCTCGCGGCCGTCCGGTTCGCACGGCCGCTACAGGTCGAACTCGAAGACGCCCGCGCCGCGGTGCAGTTCCCCCTCGACGGCGAACTCGCGGCGCAGTGTCGTCCGCGGCCGTACACGGGCGTGGGCACTCGCATGTCGGTCGCGGACGCGTGGGTGATCGCGGGCGCGTTGTGGCTCGTCGCGTGCGCCGGGGTCGCGCGGTTCGTGATGACGCGGGGTGCGGTCTGGCTCGTGTTCGCGGGGCTGGGGGCCGCCGCGCTCGTGGCCCTCGGCGCGCTGTGGATTCAGGACGAGCGCCGGCGCGAGCGCGCCGAATCGCTCCCCCTCCTGATCGTGGCCGATGACACCACCCTGCGCCGCGGAAACGCGCCCGCGTACCCGCCGCGGCTCGACGCGGTGCTGCCGAAGGGGGCGGAGGTCCGCGAGCTGTCCCGCCGCGGGGGCTGGGTTCAGGTTCAACTGCCGGGCGGCGCGATCGGCTGGCTGCCGGCATCGGCCGTCATCGCGTGCGACGGCTGAAAACGCGAGCCGTGCCCCCGGCGCGCGTGTCCGTTCAATCGCCCTTCACGCTCACCACGGGATCGCGCATGGCCGGGTGGCTCGAAATCCGCGACGGCGGGCGACTCCTCTACGATCTCGCCTTCTGCACACCGGACGAAGCGAACGCATTGTTCGCGTGGCTGTGGTCCGAAGTGCCGTGGAAGCAAGAAACGGTTCGTGGACAACCGCTGCCGCGGCTCAACGCGTGGTTCGCCGACGATGGGCTGAAATACGCGTACTCCGGCCTGTCGCACGTCGGAACCGGCTGGCTGCCGGAGCTGGAAGAAGTGAAGCGGGCGGTGGAGGGCGCCGCGGGGACCGCGTTCAACAGCTTGTTGCTGAACTTCTACCGCGACGGGAATGATTCGATCGGCTTTCACTCCGACGCCGAGCCGGAACCGGGCGAGAACCCGGCCGTCGCGACGGTGTCGTTCGGGGCGGTACGCGAGTTCGTGCTGAAGCACAAGAAAACGAAGGAGACGCTCAAGTACCGGCTCGGGCACGGGAGCCTGATGGTGATGTGGGGCACGTCGCGGCACCACTGGCTGCACGCGCTGCCCAGAACAGAGGAAGAGGTCGGCGAGCGGATCAGTCTGACGTTCCGGCGGCTCGTGGGGTGATCGGTCGGCGCGGCAAAGTGCCGCGCTCGTGCGTAGGAGATCTGTTTGCCGTTGCCCGCCGGGAGCGCCTCTTGTCGATGACGTGCCAGAGGACCTCGTCAGTCACGACCTATACCTTCGGCCGCTTCGTGTGCCAGTCGGTCACGGACTCGTACATGCGAGCGATCCGGAACAACTGCTCCTCCGAAAACGGAGCACCGAGCAGTTGCAGGCCGATCGGCAGCCCGGACTTCGTGAACCCGCACGGGATGCTCATCCCCGGGAGGCCCGCGAGGTTGCACGACACCGTGTAAACGTCCGACAGGTAGAGCGCCAGCGGGTCGTCCGACTTCTCACCGGCCTTGAACGCGGCCGAGGGCGTCGTCGGCCCCATGACGACGTCGCACTTCTCGAACGCGTCGTCGAAGTCCTTCTTCACCAGGCGCCGCACCTTCAGCGCCTTGACGTAGTACGCGTCCTTGTACCCGCTCGACAGCACGTAGGTGCCGAGGATGATGCGCCGTTGCACCTCCTTGCCGAACCCCTCGGCCCGCGACTTCGAGTACGTCGCGATGAGATCGCCCTTCTCCGTGGTACGGTGCCCGTAGTGCATCCCGTCGTAGCGGGCGAGGTTACTCGACGCCTCGGCCGGCGCGACGATGTAATACGCGGCCAGCGCGTACGGGCTGTGCGGCAGCGACACGTCCACGAGCGTCGCGCCGAGCTTCTCGTACTCCTTGAGCGCCTGCCGCACCGCGCCTTCGATTTCGGCGTCCAGGCCCTGGCCGAAGAACTCGCGCGGCACGCCGATCTTCAGCCCCTTTACCGGCTGGTCGACGGTCTTCGTGTACTCCGGGGCCGGCCGGTTCACGCTCGTGCTGTCGCGGTCGTCGTGGCCGGCGATGGCCTCCATCATGAGGGCACAGTCGCGGGTGTCGTGCGCGAACGGGCCGATCTGGTCGAGCGAACTGGCGAACGCGACCAGACCGTACCGCGACACGCGGCCGTAGGTCGGCTTCATGCCCACGATACCGCACAACGCGGCGGGCTGCCGAATGGAGCCGCCGGTGTCGGTGCCGAGCGACACCGGCGCCTGGCACCCGGCGACGCACGCCGCGCTGCCGCCGCTCGACCCGCCGGGGATGCGCTCGGTGTCCCACGGGTTGCGGGTGAGGTGGTACGCGCTGTTCTCGGTGGACGAGCCCATCGCGAACTCGTCCATGTTCGTCTTGCCGAAGATCACCGCGTCCTCGGCGGCGAGTCGCTCGACGACGTGCGCGTCGTAGGGCGGGACGAAGTGCTCCAGGATCTTGCTCGAACAGGTGGTGCGGACGCCCTTCGTGCAGAGCACGTCTTTCACGGCGACCGGCACACCGGCGAGCTTGCCGAGCGGTCGGCCGCTCTTGCGCTTCGCGTCGATCTCGGCCGCGCGCCGTCGAACCGCGTCCGGGTCGGGGCTCAGCATGAACGACTTGAGCTTGGGCTCGCGCGCGGAGTACGCCGCGAGGAACGCGTCGGCGACCTCGACGGCGGACGCCTTGCCCTCGGCCTGGAGCGCGAGGAGCTCGGTCGCGGTCTTTTCGAAGAGGGACATGCTTCACCAGTCGAAAGTCGTAAGGTCGAAAGTCGTAAAGCCGAAGAACGTCGCGCGTCGAGGTGCTCGACTTTACGACTTTCGACCTTACGACTTTACGACCCGTTTCAGTGGCTGACCGGTTCGTCGCTGAAGACGGCCGGGACGCCGAAGTAGTCGCCCACGCGGTTCGGCGCGTTCTGGAGCGCCGCGTCGGGCGGCAGGGAGGGGGCCTCTTCGTCCGGGCGGAACACGTTCTGCACCGGCAGCGGGTGCGCGAGCGGTTCGACGCCGTCGGTGTTCAGCTTGTTGAGCAGTTCGATGTAATCGAGGATCGCGGAGAGTTGCTGCTGCATCCGGGCAAGGTCCGGCCCGGACAGTTCGAGCCGTGCCAGCCGAGCCACCTTGCGCACCTGGTCGATCGAAAGAGACATGGCGCGTAGTCCCAAGTCGTAAGGTCGAAAGCCGTAAAGTCAGAAGGCCGGCGTCTTCGACTCTTCGACTTCGCGACTTTCGACCTTACGACTTTCGACTCGAAAATCAGACGTTGACCTTCTCGAACGGCTTCACCTTGACCGGCTTGACCACCAGCCCGCTGCGGATCGCGGAGGCGGCCACCCACACCTTCTTCACCTCACCATCAACGACGCACGTCACTTTTTGGAGGTTCGGCCGGAACTTCCGTCGGCTGGTGCCGAGGATCTTCTTGCCGACGCCGCCGAGGTACTTCGCCTTGCCGCGGTACTTCTTGCGGTTACCGGTGACCGCCTTCTTACCGGTGAAAAAGCAACTCTTGGCCATGACCGTTATCTCGTGGCATCACTCTGGTAGTCCAGAGCCGAACGCAAAATCGGAAATCTTACTATAGCGAGCCCCCGCGCGGTGGCAAGGACCGCGCCGCGCCGATATACATGGCCGACAACTCT
>JAFKJJ010000373.1:2841-8919 GCA_017306025.1 Planctomycetota bacterium | reverse complement strand
GCGTCTGGGCGGTCACCAGAACGCGAAACATCTGGGCTCCCCCGGTTGGCTCACGCTGCTCCGGGGTTGGACCCGACTCCAAGCTATGATCGACGGATGGGAACTCCACAATTGTGGGGGATCATGAGCCGCGAGGGAGCGGGCCACGCGAATGAAGTTCCGCTTGCGGTTCATGAATGGTATCGCCCGCTCCCTCGCGGTCGCGGCTCGCTGGCGCGAATTCACCCGCGTAGCCCGCTCTTGGGGTCGCGACTCGTCAAAATGCGATCATCACGGCCTGGGCGATTCGGCCTTCAGTTCCGGAGCGCTTGCGGGCAATTTGAGCGTCGGCTCGCCCTTCAGATAGCCCAGCGCGGTCAGGAACTCGTCCGCCTTGCGCGTGGTGACGCCGAGCCACGGTTCGCGGTTGAAGAACCCGTGCGGCTGCTCGGCGGCCGTGAACAACTCAGCCCTTACGCCCAACTCCTTGCATTTCGCGGCGAACTCCCTCCCCTGATCGAGCATCGCGTCGCTGGTGCCGAAGAAGATGATGCACGGCGGCGCGTTCTTGTTCAGCCCGAGTGTCGGGGACATGGCCTCGGCGATGTTCGAGCCGTCGCTACCGGTGATGGTGCGGCCCTTGCCGTTGAGAAACGGGTTGAACAGCACGAGCGCGTTGGGCTTGCACGACGCCTTCGGGTCTTCTTTGTCCTCGAACTTCTCGACGAGCGCCGTGGCGGCCGCGAGGTGCCCGCCCGCCGAACCGCCGGACGCGATCACCTTTTCGGGGTCGATACCGAGTGTGGCGGCGTTGATCCGCACCCAGCGGATCGCGGTCTTGGCGTCCTCAATGGCCTTATCGGGCCGCGTCTTGTGCTTCGACTCGATGCGGTAGTCCGCGGAGACGGCGACGATGCCGCGGCTCGCGAAGTACTCCGCCTGCGGGACGAACTGCGTGTACGCGCCGTTCTTCCAACCGCCGCCGAAGAAGAACACGATGACGGGGCGCTTGTCGGTGGCCTTCCAGTCGGCGGGCATGAAGCCGTGCAGGGTGAGTTCGCCCTCCGCGGTCTTCTTGTAGACGTGGTCGGCGGTGAGCACCTTCGCGTCGGTGAGCTTGGGGCGCTCCTTCGGCTGCGCGCCCGCCAGCGCGAGGCAGAAGAGCAGGGCGGGGGCGAAGAGGAGAATACGGGTCATGTGCCGGTTCCTGGAAGGCCGCAGGTTCTACGGTGTTGTAACCACGACAGTGCGCTCAACCACACGGAACGATTGCCCCGTAGGTTTCTCCGCAAATTCTTCTTCACCGAGTCTCCAGGTGAAATAGCTGGCCGCCGTCTTCTCCTCGCGGTCCAGAATACCGTCGCGATTTGCGTCGAAGAGCCTGAGCTGCCACGATGTGAAGTCCTCTTCTGGCAGCCGTCCGTAAGCTGTTGTGTTCCACGGCGTCCGAGGCCGCGTTATGGTGGGCTGCTGGAATTGATCCCACTCGCGTTGGTGGAAGTTGAATGGCGTCTGGAACACCTCTCGTTCGCCGTGCATGAAGACGCAGTCATACCTTGGCGCCCTGGTCTTGCCGAAACGCATTCCGAAGAAGTTCCTGTATTCGTGACCGCTGAACTCCAAGTATTTGGCCGAGTGGTGAAACGTCATTCGGCCGTCCGCATCGGACACGACGGCGGTCTCGGGAACAAATTCGTCGACCGGGTAGAAGTGGCATACACCGCCGGTCTTCGTGACGACTTTGAGGGTGACTCCGGGGAGGGGCTTGCCCGTTTCATCGACGAACCGCAGCCGGCATTCGATATCGGGGAAGCCGCCATCCCAGATGATGCCCTGCCAGGGCACGAGCGCAATTAGACCCGCGGCGCCGGCCAGCGCCCAGACACACCCGCGGCCGGCTTTTACGGTTCGCCGCACGGATCACTCCTTCCACACGGCGACCTGTCCGGTGCGCACCGACTGGTTCGCCAGGTGCGCGGCGCTCGCGGCGCTCACGCCCGCCTCGGCCGGACACGCGACCTTCTTCGACCGGTCGCGGACGCACTCGATCCAGTTCGTCAGGTGCAGCAACTCGCCGTCCGGCTTGTCGTAGAAGTCGAGGCCCTTCTCCCCGGTGCCCAGGACCAGCGAGGCGGGTTCGGGCTTCTTCTTGCCGCGGTCCGGGATGATCTCGTAACGTCCGCGGTCGACGTACAGCGTGCCCTCCGTGCCCATGAACTCCGTCATCGCGCCGTTGCGGTTGTTGCTGAACGTCCCCTCGAAGTACACCTGAACCTGCTTGTCAGGGTACCGCAACAAGGTCTGAACCGTGTCCGGGGTTTCCCACACTCCCTTCGCCGCGAACCAGTCGCCCGCGCTCGCGGCCGTGGCCGGGTGGTCGAGGTCGAGGAACCAGTGGACCACGTCGATCCAGTGGACCATCAGGTCCGTGAAGATGCCGCCGCCGAAGTCCCAGAACCACCGCCACTGGCGAAACTTGTACGCGTCAAACTCCTGCGGCTTCGCGGTGCCGCGGAATCGCTCCCAGTCCACTTTCTTGGGGTCGAGCGGGTCCTTACCCCTCTGGAAGCGGTTCGCGTTGCGGTTCCAGGTGCAGTGGACCTTGTGAACCGTCCCGATCGTGCCCGCCTTCAGGAGCTTGTACGCTTCGAGGAGGTGCGTCATGCTCCGCTGCTGCGTGCCGACCTGCACCACGCGCTTGTTCTCGTTCTGGGCCGCGATCACCGCCCGGCCTTCGGCGAGGTCGTGCGTCAGCGGCTTCTCCACGTAGACGTCCTTGCCCGCCTTGCACGCGTCGATCGTCAGCGGGACGTGCCAGTGGTCCGGCGACGCGATCAGCACCGCGTCCACGTCCTTGCGGGCGAGCAACTCCTCGTGCTTCTTCGTGGCGAACGCCTTCGGGTCGGCGAGTTTCTTCGCGGCGTCGAGGTTGTCGTCGAACACGTCGCACACGGCCGTGATCTTGACGTTCGGCAGCGCGGGGAACGACTTCAGCAGGTGCTTGCAGCGCCCGCCGACGCCGATCAGTCCGACCTGAAGCGTGTCGTTGGCCGCGTACCCGCGGGACGACTCGGTGAGGAGAGCTGCAGTCGCGAGCGCGGAGGACGCGAGGAACGTGCGGCGGTCGGTGTTCATGGAGAGGCTCCTGATGAGGAAGGTGCCACTCACGGTACCGCAGGACGAAGGGGAGAAAAAGAAAAACCCCCGCGGGGGAAAGCCGCGGGGGTCCGGATGAAGGCGACCCATCCGTTGAGCGGAGGAATAACAATCCGTACGTAGTCCGGAACACGGACCCGTTGAACGAACCCTTGGGGCGAATAACCGGGGCCGACTGTTCGGGACGAAGAGCAGCAGGCTTGTGAGTCAGGCGGTCGGTCAGGTAGGTACTACACCCTTAGTACTCAAAGCGACGTGAATAGTTTCATCCGATTCCATTTTCTGACCAAAAAATGGTGGCCCGTTGGGCAAGAAATGGTCAGCGTGAAAGGCCGATGAAAAAAGGACGGAAAATAAATCCGTCCTGTCTCGGGACGCGCGGACTTACGTTTAAGACGCTTTTTGTCAGTGCGCACTAATCGGGCAGTGAGGTCAGAAGCCGAACCGCTTCTTGATCGCGTCGGCCGCACCCGCGAGCGGATTTTCGCCCTCCCCGCAGCCAGTAATCAGCCCTTGAACTTGCTCGCCGAGCAGCGGCAACTTTCCCTTTACGAAATCCACCACGCTCGCCACCGCGAGTTTCGCCTGTTCCGGGTTGATCCCGGCCCTTTCGCTCACGGTCTTGATCAGTTCGTCCATCGTACACCTCGACGAGAGTGAAGGGCGCGCCCGAAGGCCCGCCTGTGTCGGGAACCCCGGTGTCGGAAAGTCACTCTTTCGGGAACCGCTTGCTCGCGGTGGTCACGGGCTTCTCGTTCTTGTCCAGAGTCACGATGAACGCGGCCGCGCCGGGCGTCTCTTCGACCAGCGTGAGAGCCTGTTCTGGCGGAAGCACGCTCACGGCCTTCGTCATGCTGTCCGCGGTGGTGCCGTTGGGCGCGATCACGGTGACGCTGCGCCGGCCGGTGAGCCCCCAGCCGGTGCGCGGGTCGAGGACGTGCGAATAACGCACGCCGGCGATCTCCACGAACTGTTCCAGATCGCCCGACGTCGATACCGCGGCGTTCGCCAGCTTCAGCGGGCGCGGCTTCTGGCTCCTGGCGATCGGCGCGATCTCGATCTTCCACCCGTCCTCGCTCGGCGGCGGGTCGCCGCACGCGATGTCGCCGGCCGCCGCGACCAGCGCCCGTCTGATGCCGAACGTCTTACGGAGCAGCTTCAGTGCCTCGTCGGCCGCGTAGCCCTTTGCGATACCGCCGAGGTCGAGCTGCATTCCCGGCTTGAGCAGTTGAACCGTCTTGTTGGTGGCGTCGAGCTTCACCAGTTTGTAGCCAACCTTCTCACGCGCCGCGGCGAATTCTTTCTTGTCGGGTAGCTCCTGCGTGCGCCGCGCGATCCGCCACAGTTGCACCACCGGCCCGACCGTCACGTCGAACGCGCCGTCCGACCGCTTCGACAGTTCCTCGGCCTTTTGCAACACGAAGAACAGATCGTCGCTCACCTTCACCGGCTCGGCGACCTCGGCGGCAAATTTTTTGCAGAGGAGCATGAGCTCGCTGTCCTTCTTGTAGTCGCTCATGGTCTGGTCGAGTTCCGCAACACGAGCGAAGGCGTCGTCCGCGGCCTTCTTCGCGGTCGCCTTGTCCGTCGCGTACAGCACGACGCGGAACGTCGTGCCCATGTGCTTCGACTCGAACTCGTGGCGCTGCGGAGCATCGCGGTTCGCGCCGCGGAGACCTACCCCCCCGGCCCCCCTCCCTGAAGGGAAGGGGGTGAACGCGCGACAAGCCTCCTGCGACTCGTTCGGCGATAACGGAGCGCAGAGGTCTTTCTCCCCCTCTCCCCGCCCCGGCCCGCGAGAAGCTCCGCTGACAGGGCCGGGGGGCGAGCCAGGAGGGGGTTGGGGGGTGGGGTCTTTGGCGAATTCCTGCCAAGCGCCCGGAGCGAGGCTAAGATGACACAACCCGGCGCACACAAAGCTCAACAAGATCATTTGCGCGCTCCCGCCCGTTGACAGCAGCCACCCTATCGGAGAATCTAGCAGAGATGCCACGTCGATACACCCTCTCACTTCTGCTGACCGCCGCCGTCCCGCTCCTGGCGGTCGGGGTCGCGCCGTCGGACGAGAAGCCCGCGCCCAAGTCGGCCGAGCCGCCGGTCCCCGTTCCGACCAAACTCGAACATAAGCCCTACACCGAAAAAACCTCCGGCTGGAAAACGGAGGTGATCGACCCGGACTCCGACCCGCCCAAGACGCGGAAGTTGACCATGTCGGCGAAGTTCGACATGGTGTGGGTGCCCGGCGGCGAGTTCACGATGGGCAGCCCCGAATCCGAGGCCGGCCGCGACGCCAACGAGGGGCCGCAACACAAGGTCAAGGTCGGCGGGTTCTGGATGGGCAAGTGCGAGGTCACGTGGGACGAGTTCGACATCTTCTGGTTCGACGAGACGTTCCTGAAGGCCGACGACACCGCCGCCAAGAAACTCGGCCCGGACGCGGTCACCCGCCCGACCAACACGTTCGTTGACGCGACCTACGGCCACGACCGCGAGGGTCACCCGGCGCTGTGCATGACGCACCACGCCGCGATGATGTACTGCGAGTGGCTCCGCAAGAAGACCGGCCGCGCCTACCGCCTGCCCACCGAGGCCGAGTGGGAGTACGCGGCCCGTGGCGGGAAGGGGGACACCGCGTACTTCTTCGGCAACGACCCGAAGCAACTCGAAGACTACGCGTGGTTCAAGGAGAACTCGCCCGACGACGACCGGCCGAAGGGCACGACGCACAAGGTCGGCACGAAGAAGCCCAACCCGTTCGGCCTCCACGACATCTACGGCAACGTCTGGGAGTGGACCCTCGACCAGTACGACCCGGACGCCTACAAGAAGTGCGCCAAGAACGCCCTGAGCGTCCGCCCGGTGACGGTGCCGACGGACCAGAAGTGGGCGCACGTGGCCCGCGGCGGGTCGTGGATCGACAAGGCGGACAAGCTCCGCAGCGCG
>JAFKJJ010000373.1:0-2816 GCA_017306025.1 Planctomycetota bacterium | reverse complement strand
CCGCAGAGCATCTGGTGGCTCACGCGCATGGACGTGATCGGGTTCCGCGTGGTGCTGGCCGAAGAGGAACAGCCCGAACTCGCCGGGCTGAAGCCGAAGGTCGTGAAGAAGTCCGAATGAACGGTGGGCAGTGGACCGTGGGCAGTGGGCAGCAGAAGCACGTCGCTTCGGTGCCTTTTCTTGCTGCCTACTGTCTCCTGCACACTGCACACTCTCCAAAGGAGCCTTTCCCATGTCCGAATCGAGCAACCGCCGGGACTTCCTGAAGACGACCGCCGCCGCGACGGCCGTCGCCGCGTCGTCCGCCTCCCTGTACGCCGCCGGGGGCGGCGACACGGTTCGGGTCGGCCTCATCGGGTGCGGCGGCCGCGGCCGCGGCGCCGTCAAGGACATCCTCAACGCCGAGGACAAGATCAACGGGGCGAACCCGAAGGTCGAGATCGTGGCCGTCGCCGACGTGTTCAAGAACAAGGCCGAGGACGCGGCCAAGGCGTTCGCCAACGAGAAGAGCAAGGACTACGGGAAGTTCCACAAGCAGATCAAGATCAGCCCGGACACCACCTTCAGCGGCCTCGACGCCTACCAGAAGCTGCTGGCGGCCGACGTGAACCTCGTCATCCTCGCCACGCCGCCGGGCTTCCGCCCGACCCACCTCGAAGCGGCCGTCCGCGCCGGCAAGAACATCTTCTGCGAGAAGCCCGTGTGCGTGGACGCGACCGGCGCCCGCAAGTGCTACGGGCTGGTGGAGGAGTCGAAGAAGAAGAACATCGCGATCGTCGCCGGCACCCAGCGGCGGCACCAGAAGGGGTACATCGAGTCGATCAAGAAGATCCGGGACGGCGCGATCGGCGAGGTCCGCTCCGCCCGGTGCTCGTGGAACGGCCAGGGCATCTGGTTCCACGACCGCGCGGCCAACGCGTCCGACGTCGAGTACCAGCTCAACAACTGGTACCACTTCCTGTGGGTGTGCGGCGACCACATCGTCGAGCAGCACGTCCACAACCTGGACGTGATCAACTGGGTGATGGGCGGCCCGCCGGTGAAGGCGGTGGGCATGGGCGGCCGAGCCACCCGCAAGCCGGGCGATCCGAACGTCGTCGGCAACATCTGGGACCACTTCGCGGTCGAGTACACGTACCCCAACGGGGTCCAGATGGCGAGCTACTGCCGCCACATCCCCGGCAAGGAGGACGTGTCCGAGACGGTGGTCGGTGCGAAGGGGACGTTCACGACCCAGGGCGGCGGGTACAAGATCAACGGCCAGCCGTGCGGCGACGACGACATCTCGGCCTACGTGCAGGAGCACATCGACCTGCTGAACAGCATCCGCGCCGGCCGGCCGCTGAACGAGTTGAAGAACGTGATCGACTCGACGTTCACCGCGATCCTCGGCCGCAACGCGTCCTACGCGTGCAACGAGCTGAAGTGGGACGCGGCGCTCGCGTCGGGCGAAGACACGATGCCGAAGGACCTGACGCTGTCCACGAAACTGGACGTGTCCCGAGCCCCGGTCCCCGGCTCGTGGAAGCTCCCGCCCCGTGCGTGAAGTAGTTGTGAGTGGGCAGTGGGCGGTGGGCAGTGACGAGAGAAGACCAGAGCCCGATGACAGCTCTGGTCTTCTCTCGTCGCTGCCCACCGCCCACTGCCCACTCACAACTGTTCAAAGGCCCAGGACCTTGTCCATCGCGGCCGAGACCTTCTTGAGGTGTTCCTCGCCTCCGCCGCCGACCTCGGCCGTGGCCCAGCCGTCGTAGCCCACTTCCGCGAGCGCCTTCAGGATCTCGGGCCAGTCCTCGTCGCCCTCGCCGATCGGCACCCACTGCTTCGCCTTGCTGTAGCCCTTGAAGTCGAACTTGAACATCCGCTTGCCGAGCTTGCGAATCCAGTCCGCCGGCGGCACGCCGTATTTAATCATGTTCGAGCAGTCGAAGTACGCCCCCACCCACTCGCTCTTGAGCGCGTCCACGTAGTCGATGAGTTGCTCGGGCTTCGTGATGAAGTCGTTCCACACGACCTCGATCGCGATTTTTACCTTCAGCTTCTCGGCGTGCGGCAGGGCCTTCTTCACCTCGGCCTGCGACCGTTCGAAGCACTGCTCGTAGCTCACGTTTTTGTTCACGACTCCCGGCACGAGTAACACCGTGTCCGCGCCGTAAAACGCCGCGTCGTCGAGCGCCTGGAGCAGCCCGAACAGCCCTTCCTCTCGAACGACCGGATCGGGGTCCGAGAGGGGGAGGTTCCAGTGGATCGAATCAATAACGCCGTGGATCTTCACCCCGGTTTCGGTCTGGGCCTTCACCGCGGCGCGGCGGTTGATCGCCGCGGGGCTGTCCATCTCGACGCCCAAGAAGCCGCACTTCTTCGCCAACTCGAACTTGTCGCGGACGCTGCGCCCGCCCTGGATCATCCCGTACTTGACCGCCTTTTTGAGCTTCGGTTTCGCCTTCACGTCGGCGGCGAACAGAAACGAGCCGCCGGTGACGGCCGAAGCCGTGACCGCGGCCGTGGTGTGTAGGAAGTCACGTCTGCCGAGCGGATGGTTCATCGGTTCTGCCCTGGTGTCGTGGCCCGCGGCGCGGTACCCGTGCCGTGCCGTGCGTCTGGTTGTGTGCGAGTCGCCGGCTGTTCCGGAACCGGCTGGCCTCGCGGCCTGTCGCAGCGCCCCTGTCGGAACGGTGGCTGCTTCACGGCCGCTCATCGGATCTCGCGGCCTGTCGCAGCGAAGCGCTGCTTCACGGCCGCTCCGGTTGACCTCGCGGCCTGTCGCAGCGAAGCGCTGCTTCACGGCCGCTCCGGTTGACCTCGCGGCCTGTCGC
>JAFKJJ010000372.1 GCA_017306025.1 Planctomycetota bacterium | reverse complement strand
TGCCCGCCGGGTGGTGGGTCACCACCCCGCAGACCGCCGGCGCGACTGCGGCTACCGCGCCGACCACGGGCTCTTCGACGGTGAACATCGGGGTGGCCCCGCCGGTGGTGACGGTGTCCCGGGTGAGTGACGCCGCCGAGGGCGGCGCGAACGGCAAGTTCCGGTTCACGCGGACCGGCGACACCAGTCAGGACCTGACGGTGAACTACACCGTCGGCGGCACCGCCGACTTGACCGACTTCACCGGGCCGATCGGGTCGGTCACCATCCCGGCAGGGTTCGCCTCCGCCGACGTGGACGTGTGGGCCGACGACGACACGGACAGCGAGCCGACGGAGACGGTGGAAATAACGCTGACGGCGAGCAGCGGCTACGCGCTCGGCTCGTCGAGCACAGCGGCCGTCAACATCTTCGACAACGACGCGCAGTACGTCTCGGTCTCGAAGATCGCCGACGCGACCGAGGGCGGGACCGCGGGTACGTTCCGGTTCACCCGCATCGGCGATCTCTCGTCGGCCCTGGTGGTGAACTACTCGGTCGGCGGAACGGCCGCGGCCGGCACCGACTTCGCCGCGCTGGGCGGGTCGGCCGCCTTCGCGGCGCGCGCGTCAACGGTCGACGTGATGGTGTCAGCCATCGACAATATCAGGTACGCGTCGTCGCGGTCGGTTTCGCTGACGGTAACGAGCGGGACCGGATACAGCGTGGGCAGTTCGCCGTCGACGTCGATGTCGATCATCGAGGACGAGGGCGCGCCGGTCTACTGGATCGGCACAGACCCCGCGGGCTGGTCGATTGGGTCGAACTGGACGAGCGGCATGGTGCCGGACGCGAGCACCGCGGTATACTTCGACCCGGCGTACTCCAACTACGGGGTGACGACACCGGCCCTTTCGAGCGATGTGCAGTTGGGCGAGTTGCACGTGGTCAACGGGTACGGCGGCACGATCACCCTGGCCAGCGACTTGGCCGTCGGCAAGTTGGAATTGGCCAGCGCGGGCGCCACGATCGACCAGCCGAGCGCCACCTACGGTTCGGACATTACCGCCAACGGGATGATGGTCTGGACCGGTGGCACCATCAACAGCACCACTCATCTCGCGAACCTGAACATCACCGGCAGCACCACCGCTCTGTTCGCCCCGACGAGCGGCGGGACCGTGAGTCTGGGCAGCAGCATCAACCTGAGCAGCGGCGCCGTCGCGACGATGAAGGAAGGAACGATCAACGTCACGAACGACGGGACGGAGATCAACGTCAACGAAAACTGCGGGATGATGGTCGATCCCGGCGCGAACAAGGAAACCGTGGTCGCGACCAGTCCCGGTGTGACCCTCGGCGACAAGGTTAGGATCCTGGAGGGTGCTTGGGTGGAAGTCCGGAGCGGGACGTACAGCAATGACGGGTGGTTCGTGAACAGCGGTGGTAAGTTTACGCTCAAGGCGGACACTGGAGCGTTTTTTAGCGGAAAGGGACGCTTCGGGTTGAACGAGGCATACGACCAAGAAGACGGCTCAACGTTCCTCTACGGCGGTTCCGAACTCGCAGTCGGCTCCCAGCAAAACGTCAGGTTCCAAGGTGGGACGCTCCAGACTGTGGATGCCGGCACGACAAGTGAGACTTGGGCCAAAATCCAGGTTGGAGCGATGGGCGGAAAGTTGCTGTTTGCTGGCGGGGATCTTTACATCAACAGCGGTCCGGGTGTCACGTCCTTCGGCAACAATTACGGAACTCTGAGGGTTGTTGGTGATGTGCAGTGGGGGCCCTTCGGTACATTCCATGTCAGGGTGCCAGCCGAAAGCAACGGCACAGACGCGGACCTGTGGTATGCGACAGGCACGTTTACCATTACATCCCCTGTCGCGCTCGGGCCGCAACTCGCACCCGTCGCGCTCAGTTATGAGAACGACCCGATGACCCCAACGACCGGTTACACTTGGCTTATCCTTCGGGGAGACGGAGGGATTACTGCGATCCAAGGCCTCACGATGTACGACGGAGACCTCTGGGCACACGATGCGGTAGGCAACCCCGTAACCCAGTGGAAGTTGAGAGCGAAGTGATGCGGTGAGCCCTGCATCTTGGCCTGTAACCGAGAGATTCCGATGCGAAGAGTTCTCGTGCTCTCAACCCTGGCTTCGATTCTGGTACTCCTTGCCAGTTCGTTGGCAGTTGCAGGCCCTCCGCAAGGCTCGGCACCTCCTGAACCGCCGCGGGTGCCGCAGGGTGATACCGTAAATGTCAGCTATTGGGGGACTGTCACCGAACTGACCAAGGACTCGATCACGATCCAGTTCCCCAATGAGAAGGTCAAGCCCAAGAAGTTCCCGGTATCCGAGGTGCTGGCGGCCGGACAGATCCCGATGGGGGTTCAACGGATCGCTGGTCAACCCGGCGGGTACACGGTGTCAGCGTCGGAGATGTACCGACTGACGGACGTGAAGGTCGGAGACTGGGTGCTGATCGGTTACTCTCGCGTAGGCGGAATAGACACCTGCAATCACCTCTGTATCCAAAAGCGACCAGGCGGGAGGGTACCGCCGCTGCCAGATGAAGCCGAGGCGCTGCGGAAGCACAAGCGCTATCCGGGGGAACCGGAGCCTGTCCACATCCGCTACGATGAGTGGACCAACGCCTACTGGGACTTGGAAGACCACGGAACTGCTTACCCGGAGAAGTTCGGCAAGTCCCGCCGCTTCCCGGTCGCGCCGATGCCGCGCGAGGTGAAAGCCGGCCCACCCTCTACCCCTTGAGCAAACGAAACCGCCGTCCTGCGCGTCCCCGGCCACTTACGCCGGGGGCTTTTTCGTTTCGCTGCTCGGACCGCCCCCGCCTGGCCCGCCCGGCGGTGATACACTAACCACAGGACTTCCCTCCCGCTGTCCGAACCGACGAGGCGTTACTCAATGGCCGCACCCGCACTCCCCATGGACGACCGCGACGGCGTCATCTGGCTCAACGGCCAACTCGTCCCCCGGCCTCGCGCCGGGGGCCACGACTTCCACGACGGCAACTCCCTCTCCCGATGGTGATCTCGTGTGTACGGATCTCGGTGCCGGACATGCGGAGGTCGCGGTTCCAGTCGACGGCGTTGAACGCGAGGTCGAGGTGGGCGTCGAACACGAGCGCGGGTGCGGCGGCGGGCATTGCGGGTCGCTCCGAAGGCGGGAAGGCGGAGTGTAACAGAGCGGCCAAAGGGATGCACGAAGAAAGGCGCAGGTCGTTGTTGCCAAAAGCGTTGACACCCGGCGTGAAAAAATTAAAAGTATTAACGTTAGATGTTACGCGGTCAGCGGTTTTGGGAAGCCGATTCGCGGTTTGACGAGGTAAGCTCGGACGGCATCCCGAATGATAGCCGTCTTGGCCTCCACCCAACTGATACCTCGGGCGAAGCAATGGGCCTCGAACCGCAGGAACGCGTGCAGGGCCAACCCGATGTGGTTGCGCTGCGCGCGGGCGGTGCGGCACTGGCACCGCTCGACCCCGGTGCACGGCTTGAGCCCCCGGTGGTAGTGCTCGATCGCCCAACTGAACTCGGCGAACTGCAACCGGCTCAGATCGGTCATCGACAGGTCATTGGTGGCCCAGTACGCGATGCCGCCGTCTGGGGTGGCAATCCCGAATACCTTGACCAACTCGAACCCCGGCAACCACACCTCCGTCCCGGTGGCCCGGACGGCCGTCTCCGACAGTGCCTGGGTGCCCTGCTGATTGAGGTTCACCAGCCGGTTCGACTTCAGCCGGGTGAGCCACACCCACCCGCAGGTGCGGATCAACGTGAGATTCTCCGGGCTGCTGTACCACCCGCCGAACACCACACACCGGGGCGTAAAGCCGCGCGCGTACGCGGTCCGGATCATGTCACCGAAGTGATCGTTCTTGGTGCGCGCGTCGGTCGCGTCGTAGATCCGGTAGTCGCACGGGATGTGTCGATCCCCGTCGGTCCACAGCAGGGACACTACGTTGATCCCCCGGACCACCGCGCGGTGCTTGCCGGACCCGTGCCGGGTCACCAGCTCGATGGCCGTGGCGTACGGCTTGTCGAGGGTCGAATCATCGACCGCGAGTACGCCCTCGGCGCGTCGGACTTGGGTTCGGGCCTCGGTCCAGAGCGTATCGGGGGTCCGGTTCCAACCGGGTCAGCAGTCGGGTGAACGCGTCGTGAGCCGGCAGGTCGGGTTGGTCCGGTTGCACGCGCGCCGCCTCCGTACCCGAACACGCCTTCGGGGTCGCGATCAGGATTGATGTAGTCGCTCGGATGGACCTTGGGGGCGCTCATGGCCAAGGGTACAACCCAGAAGCCGCGAGCGCAAACTACCCAGTGTGACGGACTGCGTAACACCTACAGGTGCTGAAGTACTGCGACGACGTGTCAAGGGAACTGAACCGTTCGGGGCCGACGACGTCCGGCCCTCCGTAAGAGGTGGAACTGCATGCAACGGATCACGCGCGAACAGGCCCGGAAGTACGCGTTCGACTTCCGGGACACCCCGCTCCTGCGGGTGAAGCCCGGCGAGAGTTTCGAGATCGAGACCTACGACGCCAGCACCGGCTACTTCAAGACGCCGGAGGACAAGGCGATCCCGGGCAAGCGGCCCGGCTTCGACCGCTTGCCGCCGACGGCCAACCCCATCGGCGGACCGGTTTACCTCGAAGGCGTCGAACGCGGCGACGCGCTCGTTGTCACGATCGAAGACATCGTCGTTGACGACTACTCGTGGGTCGCGGTCGGGCCGCGGCGCGGCCCGCTCGGCGAATCGACGCGGTGGCCGGAACTGTCCGGCGAGTACACCACCAAGATCTTCAGGCACACGCCCGGCGAGAGCGGCACCACGCGCGACGGCACGTTGCACTTCAGCGAGAAGATCCGGTGGCCGATCACGCCGTTCGTCGGCACGCTCGGCGTGTGCCCCGACCGCGAGGTCGCGACCAGCATCGACGGGCAGGGGGCCTGGGGCGGCAACCTGGACATCCGCGACGCGACCGTCGGCAACCGCATTTACCTTCCCGTGTATCACCCCGGCGCGCTGTTTTGCCTGGGGGACGTTCACGCGAGCCAGGGCGACACCGAGTTCACCGGCACCGCGGCCGAGACGAAGGCGACCGTGCGCGTGAAACTCGACCTCCTGAAGGGGAAGCGCGTCCCGTGGATGCGGATCGAGAAGCCGGATTCGATCGTGTCGGTGTTCGCGGACAAACCCCTGGAGTGTGCGGTCGAGACCGCGACGTTCAACCTGATGGACTGGCTCATCACGGAGTACGGGTTTACGCCGACCGACGCATACTGCCTAGTCAGCACGTGCCCGGACTTCCGCATTAACGTCTACCAGATGTGCAAGATTGCTCGCCTGGCTTTCGTCGCCGGAGCGGAACTGCCGAAGAAATATCTGGTTACGTAAATGGCTTGGATCGTGTATCAGATGTAGGACTTCGCGCGGGCTTTCCGGCCATCACAGCGACTTGCGAGCGCGTGCCAAACCCCACCATTGCGGAAGTTCGGCACACCCCCGGTCATATCGGATCAGAAGAGGTCGCCGTAAACAGCGTAAATGTAGCTCGTCAACGATGGGTCATTCGCCATTGCCCAAGTGAAGGTGTAGCGTGCGGCGTCGTGCATGCCCGCCGCGTACTGCGCCTCCCCCAGGTGGAGCTTGTAGAGGCCCGAAGTTGGGACGAGATTCACGGCAACCGTGAGGCTGTAGATGCCCGCGGCGAGTTGGCCGTTCGCGACCTGAGCGGTGCCCAACTTCTCGAAGATCGCCCCATTGGTCGGGGCCAGATTGGCCGACACCGTGTAGGCGTACACTGCGTCGCCGAGCAGCCCTAAAGCCGAGAGGGCGTCACCGCGCTTTTCATAAATCACCGGGTCTTGGGGCGTCATCTCGATAACCACCCCGTCCAAATAGGCCGCTTCGGCGTACAGCCCCTGAGAATAATATGCGTCAGCTTGGGCGGTTACTGTACTTTCCGCGAACTTATAGGCCGTCGAGTTGAGTTGTCGGCTGGGTAGTAGACGAATGCCGGCCCGTCCGGGACGATGGCGTTACCACACAACCCTCGTACCCCGAACGGACGCGGCGATGCCATCTTCGCATACCCCAGCCC
>JAFKJJ010000371.1 GCA_017306025.1 Planctomycetota bacterium | reverse complement strand
GGCGGCGCGCCTCGACGATCTGGTCACCCCGCTGAGTGCCGACGGCCGACCGGACCCGAAAGGGTCGTTCCTGCGCCCCGGGGCGTCCACGATCTACCGCGAGCAGGGTCAGCGGCTGATCGCGATCAAGTTCGAGGTTCGCGGGCGCGATCTGGCGAGCACGGTGGTCGACGCCCGGGCCGCCGTCGACCCGCTCCTGAGCCCGCCGTACCACGCCGAGTGGAGCGGCGAGTTCAAGCAGATGGAGGAGGCCGAGAAGCGGATGGCGCGGATGTTCGCGCTCTCCCTGTTGGTCATCGCGCTCCTGCTCTACTTCGCCTTCCGGTCGACCCTCGACGCGGCGGTGGTGTTCGCCAACGTGCTGGCGATGGTCGTCGGCGGCGTCTGGGCGCTGAAACTGACGGGGCTCAACTTCAACATCTCCGCGGCGGTCGGGTTCATCTCGGTGCTGGGCGTCGCGGTGATGAACGGCCTGTTGTTCGTCTCCGCCATTAACGGGATGCGCGCCCGCGGCGTGGAGCTGAAGGAGGCGCTCGTCCGCGGGACGCGTCAACTCGTGCGCCCGGTGGTGATGACCGCGCTGGCGGCGATCCTGGGCCTGTTGCCGGCCGCGTTCTCGACGAAGATGGGCTCCGAATCGCAGCGGCCCCTCGCCGTCGTGGTGGTCGGGGGGATGCTGTTCACGATCCTTTCGCTGGTGCTCGTGCCGCTGCTCTACAGCTTCTACGGCGACCGCACCCCGCCCGAAGGCGCGGGCGACCTCGGGCACTGATCCTACTCGTTACTGGGCGCGTTGGAGGATAGGTGATAATCTGCGCAACCAGTGCAAGCTATGAAATTCGCGTCTTCTGAATAAAGGTCGCGACCGGCGCAACCCGATTCATCTCCCGCGGAGCCATGCCGCGCGGAGAGGTGACGATGGCGCAGCGGAAGTTCGTGCGACGGGCCGTTCGTCTCGCCGGTGCGGGCGCCGTCGCGCTGAGCGGCTGTCTGGGCCGGTCCCCTTCGCCGAGCGGTTTTCTTCCCGCCCCGAGCGCGGCACTCGACACGCGGACGGCCGCGATCCTCGCGCCGGACTCCACCCCGAAGATGGCTCCCCCGACCCCGCCGGAGCCGGGAAAGGGTCCCCGCCCCTTCGAGCTACCGTCCGGGCTGCCCGGCGCCGGAGCGCCGCAGGTGCGCCCGCCGCGGTTCGCCAAGGACACGCCCCCGGCCGACCGACTGCGTGCGGTGCGCGAGGCGTACCCGGAACTGGTCCCGGCCGGTGGGGCGGAGCGGCCGGCCGGCGAACCGATCACGCTCGCCGACCTCCAGCAGACCGCCCGGACGAGTAGCCCGGTGCTCCGCCGGGCGGAGGCCGACGCCGGGGTCGCCTACGGGCAGATGATCCAGGTCGGGCTGCACCCGAACCCGACGGCCGGGTACGAGGCCGACCAGTGGCAGCCCGGACCGAACCCGGCCAAACACAACGCCGGACAGCAGGGCGCGTACGTCAACCAGCTCATCAAGTTCCCCGGCAAGCTCTCGCTGGCACAAGCGGTCGCGCGGTTCGACTACATCAACGCCTACGTGGCGGTGCGCCGGGCCGAGGTGGACGTGGCCACCGCCGTGCGCACGAACTACTTCCAGGTGCTGCTCGCACAGAAGGGGATCGAGGTGACCACGGCCCTCTCGGCGATGGCCGACGAGGTGTATCAGATCCAGTTACGACAGATGGCGGCCGGCGAGGCGGCCGGGTACGAGCCGCTACAACTCTATGCGCAGGCGATACAGGCGCGCAACGCCCTGGCACTGGCGCAGGCCAACTACCGGGCCAACTGGAGGCAACTGACCGCCGCAATCGGCCGGCCGGACCTCCCCCTCGCCCCGCTGGCGGGGTCGATCGAAATGCCGGCGCCGCTCGTCGACCCGGAGGCCGCGCGGGCGCAGATCGTCGAGACCCACACCGACGTCCTCACGGCCCGAAACCGCATCCTTCAGGCGCAGACGAACCTTCGCCTCCAGAAACTCAACCGGGTGCCGGACCTCGCGACCAACGCGGTCGTCCAGTACGACCACGTCGCGAAGAACCCGCAGTTCAACCTGCAACTCGGTCTGCCGCTGCCGGTGTGGGACCGCAACCAGGGGAACATCCGCTCGGCGGAGTACCAGATCGCGTCGAACACCGCCGCCCTGACCGCGACCGAGAACGACCTGACCGGCCGGCTGGCCGACGCGCTGGGGCGCTACGAGGCCAACCGCATCGCGGCCGCGAATTACCGCGAGAAGGCGCTGCCCGCACTCACCCAGGCGTATCAGGGCCTGATCCGGCGCTACCAACAGGAGCCGGCCGACGTGCCCGGCGGAAAGGTGGCGTTCAATGACATCGTGGTCGCGCAGCAAAATCTCGCCCAGGCGCTCCAGAGCTACCTGAGCGCCCTTACCGCGCAGTGGCAGGCGGTCGTCGATCTGGCCGCGCTGCTCCAGGTGGACGAACTGTACCCGCCAGCACCCCCGGCACCCCCGGCGCCGGCCGTACCGCCAATGCCGCCTCCGGCCGACGGGAAGAAGTAAGGTCACAACACCCCGTCGCAACCATTTCGAGCGCGACCGCTTCCCGGCCGAAAACGTGAGCCGGCGCGTCGTGCGAAAATACCGGTAACACTTCGCCGCCGTTTCCGCTGAGCCGTGTAGACCGTGCCCGTCGCTCGGTTGTACCAAAGGCACCGCGGAGGAAGGTCGATGAAGGCGCTACTGGCGAGTGTGATGGCGGCCGGGCTGCTCGTGGGGACCGCGACGGTCGCCGGGGCCGCCGACGAGACCTACGCCCTCAAAACCTACAAGAGCAAGAAGGGGGACAAGGTCGAGCGCGTGGGGGGGATGGAGACCAAGGGCACGATCGCTATCGAGGGAGGCGGCGCGACCAGTCAGACCGAGATAACGACCGGGAAGAAGGAAGCGTACACCGAGGAGATTCTCGAACAGGACGGCAACAAGTCGGCCACGAAGCTGAAGCGGACGTACACCGTCGCTGAGAAGACCGCGAAGGGCGAAACCACAAAGACCGCGTACGCCGGCAAGACCGTGCTCATCGAAAAGAAGGAAGACGGGTACGAGTTCAGCATCGACGGCAAGGCACTCACCGAGGACGAGGCCCCGGAGCTCTTCAAGAGCTACAACGGCGGCACCGAGGACAAGCCCGGGACCGGGGACCTTCTGCCCGAGGCCCCCGTCCGGGTCGGCGAGCGGTGGACGGTGCCCGCCGGCGCGAGCGAGCGAATGTTCAAATCGATCGGCGAAGAGAGCTTCCGGCTCGACCTGAAGAAATCGACGATCGAAGGGGCCTTGCTGAAGGTCTACAAGAAGGACGGAGCACAGTTCGGCGTGCTCGAATTCACCGTCACACTGTTCGTGACCGAGGTCAACTTCGACGGGGAACTCGCCAAGGTCTCGGCCGACAGCAAGATGGTTATGAAGATCACGCTCGATACGTGCATCGACGGCACCAACGAATTCGAGGACGCCAAGATGGAAATGACCATCGACGTGGTTGTCGAGGTGCCCGGTGGCGGGTCGATCGCGATCCGGGGCACCACGATCGGCACCGAAAAGACGATGGCTGTGAAGGAGTGATTTGCGAGGAACTTCGATCGCGACGCCGCGGGCCGGCGGGCGGATATCCGCCCCGCCGGCCCGCGGCGTCGCCACGATCGCGTCAGGCCATTTCGCCCGAACCGAGCAGTTCCTGCAACCGCTGAACGACCCTCGTCAACAGGACGCGCACCGCCACGTCCGACTTGTTCAGCCGCACGGCGATCTCCGCGGTCGCGAGCCCCTCGCCGTATCGTAATCGGAGCACCTCCCGGTGTTCGTCGGGGAGGGCAGCGAGAGCGGCGTCGAGCCGCCGCTGGCGCTCGCTCCGGACGGCCGCCTGGGACGGGCTCGTCACGCTCGCCGCGATGAGGGCGACGAGATCCGCCCCCGCGCCGTCCGGAGCGTGCCCCGCGCGCTCGCGGTCGGCGGCCCGCTTCCCGGCGCTGAAGTGGCGGGCGCCGTCGATGATGCACCGCTCGGCCAGATGGCACAGCCACCCGAACGGGTCGCCGTCGGGCGGGCTGGCGCGCAACGCGCGGATCGCCACCTCCTGCGCGATGTCCTGGGGTTCCACTTTACCGCGAAGTGTCGGGCCGAGTCGGCGCTCGATGAACGCAAGAAGTTCGGGCCGCCGGCGCTCCAGTAATTCGGGCAGGGCCGGCGCGGGTTCGGTCGGATCGGGGGTAACGTCGTCGCTCACGAAGTATCTCCGGACGGTTCCTTGTCGCGGGCGGTAGAATTGTACCCGCGCCCGCACCCGGCGAAAAAGCGACGCCTCATGCCGCCCACGACCTTACTGGACCCCGCTTCCCGGCTCTGGGCCGTGGTGGGCGAGCGCCTGGACGCGTTCGCACGGGCGTGGGCCGACGGTCCGCCCGCCCTCGGTGAGTTCCTCCCGCCCGACCCGCCCGACGTCCGCCGGCTGCTCCTCGTCGAACTGGTCAAGTTCGACCTCGAAAACCGGCTCCGGCAAGGGCTCGACCGGTCGCTCGAAGACTACTTGCGCGAGTTCCCGGAACTGGCCGCGGCCGGCCCGCCCCCTGACCTCCTTTACGAGGACTACCACCTCCGCTTGCGCGCCGGGTTCGGCGCCGACCCGGCCGACTACTTTCGCCGGTTCCCGAACCGGGCGGCCGAACTCGCGCGCCTGCTCGGCGGGACCGTCTCGCCGCGGTCCACGTCGGCGCGGGCCGTGCGCGCCCCGGCCGACGTCGCGCCGGGTGATCGACTGGACGACTTCGATTTGCTCGCGCTGCTGGGTGAAGGGCAGTTCGCCAGGGTGTTCCTCGCCCGGCAACGCGCGCTGCAGCGCCTGGTCGCGCTCAAGGTGTCGCGCTGCCGAGGGGCCGAGGCCCAGACCCTCGCCCAGCTCGATCACCCGCACGTCGTGCGCGTGTACGACCAGCGCGTGCTTGCGGACCGCGACCTTCAGCTCGTGTACATGACCTACGTCCCCGGCGGCACGCTCGGCGACGTGCTCGATCGTGCCCGCGCGACCCCGCCCGGTGAGCGATCGGGCCGCACCCTGCTGGCGGCGGTCGACGCCGCCCTGGAGCGCCGCGGCGAGGTGCCGCCGGCGACGTCCCCGGCCCGCGACGCGTGGGCCGAGCGGAGCTGGCCGGCGACCGTCTGCGCGATCGGGGCGAAGCTGGCGTCCGCCCTCGACTACGCACACCGCCGCGGGGCGCTCCACCGGGATGTGAAACCGGCCAACGTGCTCCTGACGGCCGAGGGCGAGCCGCTCCTGGTCGATTTCAACGTGGGGTGCTGCTCGAAGCTCGACGGGGCCGGGCCGACGGCCCTGTTCGGCGGGAGCCTGGCGTACATGGCGATGGAGCACCTGGAGGCGTTCGACCCCGCTCACCCGCGCGCCCCCGAGGACGTGGACGGGCGCGCCGACCTGTTCGCGCTGGCGGTCACGCTCTGGGAGCTGACAACCGGGGAACGGCCGTTCGGCCCGGAACCGGTCGGCGCGAGCTTGCGGGACGTACTCGCCGCCCTCGTCGAGCGCCGTCGCGCGGGGCCGATCCCGGCGACGGTCGCAGCGTTCCCCGAGGGAGACGTGCCGGGGTTTCGCGACACCCTCCTACGGTGCCTCGACCCGGACCCGACCCGCCGGCCCGCGACCGCCGGTGAAATGGCCCGCGAGCTGGCACTGTGTCTCCGCCCCGCGACGCGGCAACTGGCTCGCCCGGCGCCCGGAGGGTGGCGGGCGGCGGTCGTGCGCTATCCGCTGGTCACTTTGCTCCTGCTCGGGATCGTGCCCAACGCGCTCGCGTCGCTGTTCAACATCGCCTACAACGAGGCCGAGATCATCGCCAACTGGCCCGCGGCCGCGGGCGCGTTCGAGCGGATCATCCCGGCCGTCAACGGCGCCTTTTTCCCGCTCGGCTTGTTCGTGTTCGGGGTGGCGACGTGGCCCGTCGTCACAGGTCTACGCCGGGTACGCGCGGGCGAAGCCCTCTCGGCCGACGACCGCGCGCGGCGGCGCCGGCGGTGCCTGCGGCTGGGGCCGGCGGCCGTGCTCGCGTGCGTCGCG
>JAFKJJ010000370.1 GCA_017306025.1 Planctomycetota bacterium | reverse complement strand
GTGCGCACCTGGGACACCGCCGAGATCCTGGCGTGGTCCCGGTGGCGGCAGGAGCGCAACCGCCGCGCCGCCGTCAGTCACCGCAAGCGGCGCCTGGCCGAACGTGGACCGCCACCAAGTAGGTAGCGACCGCCTGCGCTGTAGTACTAGCCCGTCGTGTTGCTCGGCTCGGAGCCCAATCATGCGGCGTTTGCGGGCGCACGGTAACGCCTCGTTAAGGCACTTTCACGCTCCGAACTACTCGTTAGGCGGGGCTTTTTGTCCGGTCCTGCGGCGGGATCGGTGACTACCGGGTGCAAAGGCGGACTTCGGAGGGTGGTAAAGGGTCGCCCGAGAAGTCGGTTTTCAGGCGTTCGGACGCGGTTCCTGGCGAGATGACGGCTCGAAGCCTGTTTCGGTCGCTTGGATGCTGTTGTTTTGCCCCCGCCCGGCGGGCTCCCTCCACGGCCGCGGGCGGTGCGGATCGGCGAGTAACGCCGTGCGGGTGTTGAAGGACTAAACCCCCTGGGCCGGCGCAGGGCGATCCCTGGCCGCGACCGACCGCCGCCTGCCGGAGAACGCGGAACCGTCCGAGACGTTGCTTCCGTTCGCGGGTACGACTTCAGTCGGCCACCGTCACCAGTGCCCCATCATGAGGGCGTCCTTTCGATCACCCATCCGGTCCCGGACAGGGGTGGCGATTCGTGCAGCGGCCACCTGAAGCCGCGTGTCCGTTTGAGCCGCTACGTTCGTCACATCCCGTCCCGTTGCTGGTGCGGTCGTCCGGGCTGCGGCTTGCGTCGGCCGCACGCCGCCCGATACTGGTGCGGGAAACGGTCACCGGGCCACTGGGGGACGTATGGGCAAAACGAGAAGCGGCGGTTCCGAACAGAACGGCGGGAAGAACCGGCCCCCGCCCCGGACGCTCGACCGCTCCGAGCGCATCGCTCACGGCCGGGCGGTGCTGGAGCGGGTTCGGGAGCGGGTCGACGAGCTGGAGGGGGGCCGCTCGGGCGGCATCCTCGGGGGCGGCAAGTCGGTCACGGAGAAGACCCGCAACAAGTACGAGGACGAGGAGATCACGGACTACGCGTTCAAGACCGCAGGCGTCGACGAGGCCGACCTGCGCGTGTCCGTCCAGCTCGCCAAGCTCGTCGAGCGACTCGACGACGAGGAGACCGCGGACCTCCGGGACGCGGTCGTGTCCGGGTGGCTGCGGCTGACCCGGGGCGACCTCCCCGAACTGCTGAAGGTGAAGGACGACGACTCGCTCGTGGCGCAACTGAAGGCACGCCTCGCCGAGCAGATCTGACCGCCGCGAACGCAGCCGTCAGGCGACGACAACTTCGGCCGTCCGACTCGCCGACGTGCGCCCGGCTCGGTTCCGCAGGTACGCCTTCGCGGAATCGGCCATGGTGACCAGGGCGGCCCCCATCATGATCGCGTCCTTGACGACCAGCCGCCCGGCCCCGGACAGGAGCGGGAACCCGTGCTCCGGCCCGCCCCGGTCGGGCACCCAGCACTCCGGCGTTGTGATCAGGAACGAGAGCGTCACGAACGACATCACGAACACCAGGAAGCTGCCCACCGCCGCGGCCTGCGGGAGCCAGGGGTTGAGGGCGATCAACAGGCCGTACAGCACGATCACCGAGCCCAAACCGATGGCGAACGGGTACGTGCGGTTCGCCTCGTGCCACGCCCGGTTCTCGGGCACTACCGCCCCCTCCGGGTTCATGTGGGCCTTGTAGTTGTTGGCGTCGGCGTAGAAGAAGCTCATGAACGAGCTGTTGGCGACGAACGGCACGATCCCGTCCGCCTCGTACTTGTAGACCTTCAGCCCGCCGATCCACACCAGCACCACCACCAGCCCGACCCGCGTGACCGCCAGCCCGACCCGGTTCGCCCTCGCCGCCAGCTCGAACAGTTTCAGAACGGTGCCCATCGCCGACTCCCGCGAGACTTCCCGCGGTCACGCTCCGGGCCTCGGGGCGTCGTTCGCGGGTGTGTTGGCATTCTGCCCGGCGGGCGGGCTCGGCGGAATGGACGGGCGGGCCGAAGGCATGGACAGATTTCTCCCGCCGCGCACTTCCGTCTCGAACGTGCGGAACTCGGTCGGGGCCATCCCGGTCGCCTTCCTGAACAGCCGGCTGAAGTACAGCTCGTCGTCGTACCCGACCTCGCGGGCGACCTCCTTGACCGGCCGCAGGGTGTGCAGCAGCTCCCACTTCGCGTGGTTCAGCACCCGCTCCTGGATCAGCTCGGTCAGCGTCTTGCCCAGGTGGGCCTTCACGAGCCGCCCCAGGGCCTTCGGCGTGGTGCCCAGCAGGTCGGCGTAGTCGGCCGGCGAGTGGAGCCGGCGGTAGTGCGCCTCGACCAGCTCGCGCAGCTCCGGGAGCGGCGGCGGGAGCCGCCCGCTCGCGGTGCCGCCGGCCGCCCCCTGCTGGTCCCGCTTCAGCCGAGTCGCCCGCACGAGCAGGATCTTCAGGTACGAGAGCAGCACCTCGGCGTGCGCCAGTTCGGCCCCGGCCAGTTCGTCGCGGAGCCGGCCGATCAGGTCGTCGACTTCCCTCTCGGCCGCGTCCGCCAGGGCGACGACCGGCACCCCGTACGGGTCGTTGAACAGCACGCCGTTGCACCCGACCTCGTGGTGGTAGGTCTCGACGCACAGGAAGTTGGCGTGGAACCGCACGGCGGTGACGCGCAGCTCGGCGTCGGGGGCGAGCCGCACGGCCTGGTACGGGACGAAGAACAGCAGGCACGGGGCGGCGAACGGCTGGCACGCGGCGTCGGCCCAGAACGTCCCGGTGCCGGCCCGCACCCGGTAGATCGTGAAGCAGTTGGTGCGGTGCGGCCGGCTCAATTCCGCGGCGGCGACCTCGGCGACCTCCAGCGCACGGCCGCCGGTCCGCGGGTCGTAGAGGGCCTGCACGATTTCGGGGGACGTATGCGCTTCGCCCGGCTCGGACTCGGTCATGGTTGTCATCCGACGGGGCGACGGCTTCGAGATCGGTGGGTAGTGCGTGCAGGACGGCCGCCCCGAGCCATCTTCGAGCCGGAGTGGAGCGGCGTCCACGCTCGGCGAACGGCCGAAGTGTCGGGTGAAAGGAAAGCGGATGACCGACGCCTTCGCCGCACACGCCGACCCGGACGGGAAGAACCGTCTGGTGATGGTAGTGGACGACGCCGGGTGGCACCGGGCCAAGCGGTTTACCCTCCCGGCCAACTTCCGCCTCCACGTACTCCCGCCGTGTACACCGATGGTGCAGCCGGTCGAGCCATTCTGGGCGTTGGTCCGGGAGGCCACGGCGAACGAGACATACGACCGCTCGGCCGACCTTCGACGGGCCACATCCGGCGGCGGTTCCGCCGGCTGGCCGAGGAATGCACGACCTTCTTACAGGCGGGTGGCACGTGCTTAGGTCAGGCCGGAAGAGTCGGTGGGGGAACAGCGGGCTGGACCGGCAACACCGCCTCGCCGTTCACGATCAAGACCCGATCCAACGCCTGCTCCACGAAGTCGATCAAATCGCCCCGGCGGAACTGTGCCGACACCCGCTGCAAGTTCGTGGCTGCGTTCACCGCGAGCAGCGTGAGCGAGTTGCTCACTATCTCGACGGCCAAGTCGTAAATCCGCCCCTGGTCCCTCTGCCACTTCTCGAAGAGTGCAGTGAAGTTCAGGTGGGACACGTC
Source organism: Planctomycetota bacterium (assembly GCA_017306025.1). Classification (GTDB taxonomy): domain Bacteria; phylum Planctomycetota; class Planctomycetia; order Gemmatales; family Gemmataceae; genus Gemmata. The sequence continues at coordinate 2,481 of JAFKJJ010000370.1, read as the reverse complement.
GTCGGAGCGGAGGTTACTCTCCTTGAGAAGGAGCTGTCCGCAGATCATTGCCAGGTGGTGGGACGCGTACGGCAGGAAGTACGGCGGCGTGCGCCGTGGCTTCCGGCGTTCGTTGTGGACGATGCGGTAGATCAGGGCGGCCAGGACGACCTGAGCCCCGGTCAGCTTGCTCGTGAAGATGGTTGTATACAACTGGTCGAACAGCTTGCCGCTGGCGAACTTCGCCTGGTGCGGGCACCGCCGCCAGATGGCCAGGACCGCCTCGGCCGCGACGGACGACGGTATCGTCTTGGACCCCGACGTGCCGCTGTCCCGCTTCGACTTGTACTCGTAACCTAAAAGCTCCAAGTCCTTGGCGAGTCGGACCTGCTCGTCGTCGTTCGACCGCAGGTCGCGGAGTTCGATCGGCGACTGGTTGTTGGTCGCCCCGGTGATCCGGTACGCGAGACTGGCGTTCGCGTTGTCCAACTCGTACAGCCGCACCAGCACGAACGCCTGGCTGAAGTCCTCTGCCCGCAGCCGGGACAGCCAGTGGTGAATAGTCTTGCACGTCTGGCCGCCGTTGATGATCTGTAGGCCCGACACCTTCACCATCCAGTTCTCCTTCTGGAGGTTGTTGTGGCTGAACTTGTGGCAGATCATCGTGACGCCATTGTTGTAGAAGTAGAAGTTCTGTCGCTCCGTCTTGTCGGCTAGGGTCTCATACATCCCTTGGTTGACGCGGTTGTGCCACCCCAGGTAACGGCGGATGTTTTTCTCGAACAGCAGGTCGGAGTGCCGTTCGACGAGTTGCTCGATGTGGCGGACCCCGACCTTACCGATCAGCACCCGACGGAAGTTGAACGCCTCGACCACGGCGGCCCCGTCGAGCTGGAGAGTGTCCTCGATCTCGATCGGCTTCTTCATTAGGTCGAGGAGCCTCACGTGATTCAGGTGCTCGAACGCCACCTGCCCCGACTTCGCCAGCCCGGACATGTCGATGCGGTTTTGGGCGTCGGCCTCCCACTTCTTCCCGTTGTTGCAGAGCACGGCACGGACCTGCGGCAACCCGCCGTCGCGGATCAGCGAGCGGATCTCCTCAACATGGGGGCGGATGTCCTCCATCCCGTGCAGCGGGACGCTTGGGTCGAACACGGCCTGGATCGTCGAGACGAGCTTCAGCACCGCTTCGGATTCAAACCCGCAGTTCCCCTCCAGCTTGTTGTCGTACTTGGCCTGAAACAGCGTCACGACGAACTCGCCGTCGACCACCTCGCTGTAGTGGATTGCATCCACCCCGCCGTCCTGGAACCCGTCCGTCAAGCAGTCGAGGGCCGGCTCGTCGTCCAACCCGAGCAGGGACTTGACGCACAGGAGGCAGAAGGCGTTCGACCGCCGCCGCTCCGGCGTGTCGCGGCCCCGCTCGGCCAGGGCCTCGCCGTGTTCGTCGACCGCCCTACGGACTTGCTGGTCGACGATGGCTGCGTGAACGTCCATGTGCGCTCTCGTGATGGCGACTGGAGTGAAGGGTGTGCTCTACGGTCAATCTATTGACATCCCCCGCATACTCTCGGCGAACAGACTGTTACCGCCGGCACTTCTTCCGGTCTCGAACGAGACGCGGGCGACGGTGCACCCGCAGCCTGCGTACCTGACCAACGTGGGAGAGGACAAGGTCGTGGTGCCGGACCACAGCAAGATGTTCCACGACGCGTTACAGGCCAAGAAGGTGCCGTCGAAGTACCTGGAGCTGGCGTCCGGCGGGCACGGGCTCAACGGGTACAAGGGGCCGATGTGGGACGCGTGGCAGGCGCAGTCGCTGGAGTGGCTCCGCGAGCAGAAGTTCCTGCCGGTCGGGGAGAGAAAGTGACAGGAGCCGCCCGCCCGAACCGACGCATCGGGGGCGAACGGGGCCGCTATAGGATAATTTCCTTTTCTAATAAGCCGAGACTCAACAATCCCCCTCCGGGGGAGGGATTGTCTTGGTGTCGGAGGTCACGGTGTACAACCGCCGACCTCCCTACGACCCACACCGTCACGACCTCCGGCGATGAGCACCGCCAGCCGGGCGAAATCCCCCGGCCCGGAACTTCAAAAAGCACTTTTGAGACAGCTCCCTGGAGAGAGTGGACCTCGACCCCGAGGGCATTCGCAACGCACGCGGACTTGACCCAAGCAATGCCGGAAGCGGACCGGCGGCGACGTGCCGCGTGTAGGACAGCGAGAGGCGTGGTCGACGCGGCGCGTGATCCCGGTCGGCACGGCTGGCCCCGTCGGCCCGGGGTCGGCGGGTGCACTTCCCGGCGGTTTTTCTCCAAGATGACCGATCAGACGCCCCGCCTGCAAGGATTAAGGCAGTAGCGTGGAACCGATCTACCAGTCATTGTGGCTGGATGCTCAGGCTCCACTTGGGGAGGCTTTGCGACCGCCTCAACCGTTGCGAGAACGGGCGGAACGCGGCTCTCGTCAGGCGCACCCCACGCGCGTACGTCGCGGTGATCT
>JAFKJJ010000369.1 GCA_017306025.1 Planctomycetota bacterium | reverse complement strand
TCTTGTTGTGGTGCAGGCGTCCCGCCTGCATCGAGGACCGTTGCAGGCGGGACGCCTGCACCACAACAAAAACCGCTCGCGCACGCTCACCGCTCAACAGCAAACCGGACGCCTCCACCGGGTCCGTGTAACAGAACACCCTTCGGCGATCCCACGGGCCGTTGTCAGTCCCGTTTCCCGAACCGCGATCAGCACTACATCACAAAAATTCCGAACAACCGACATTGTTTGCGCGACCGGCAAACGCCTACCCTCCTTTGACGGCATGTAAGGAGGTGGCTGTGAACCCACAAACTGACTGGCCGGCGCCCGACGAGGAACGCCAACTTCTCACCGAACTCGGCACCGGCATCCCGACGGCGCGGCAAGCGATCGCGGCGCGGTTCCACACGTTACTCACGCAATTTCTGGAGCGCGCGGTTCCACGGGCCGCGCCGGAACTGATCGGCGACGCGGTTGACCGTGCGCTAGTCGATTTCCTCTGTTCCCCGCAGCGATTCGACCCGACGCGGGGCGACCTGGGGCGGTACCTGCGGGTGGCGGCGCGGCGCGATCTCTTGAATCTGCTCGACGGGGAGCGCCGGGCGCGGCGCGGAATCGCGCTCGATTCTGTCGCGGAACCGGCCGACCACCGGAACTGGATACGGGACGAGGAACTCACCTGGGACGATCCGCGGCTGACGGCCGAACTCGCCGCCTTCGACACGACCGAGCGAACCGCCTTCGAATTGATGCGCGGCGGCGTCCGCAAAATGGCCGTGTTCGTCGCCCGCCTGGGGCTGACGCACCTGGCCGCGGACGAACAGGCCGTTGCCGTCAAGCGGATCAAGGGCCGGGTGTGGGCGCGTCTCGTCCGCGCCGTGGAGGACTCGCGATGACCGAATCACCGCTCGAACGGCTCGCCCGCCGCGCGTCGGCGGAGCCGTCGTTCCTGGGCTGGCAACTGGCCGCGTTCGCCCGCGCCCGCGGGTTCGACGACGACGCCCTCGCCGCGTACCTCGGCTGTGTGCGTGAGGTGCTCGCCAACGTAAGGCTGTGCGGGGCGATCCGCCCGGATCGCTTCCGTGAGGACGTGGCGTGTGTCGCCCAGAAGTTCGGGCTCGATGCCAGGCGCCTCGCGGACGCCGCCAAGCGGTTGCCCGCCGAGCCCGTGCGCGAACCGGCCCGGGCCGACGCGCCCGGCGTGTGCATCGCGGCCCGCGACCGGGGCGAGGCGCCGTGATCGCGCGGCCGAAAGTTTGGGTCACGGAACTGGCCGGGCGGTTCTGGGCCGAGGTCGGCGCGCCGCCACCGTTCCCGCGCGACCTGCGTGCCGTGCTCTGCTGGTCGCAGGGCCTTCACGTCGCCGAGGTGCCGAACCTCACGCTCGCGACCGCCGCGGAGCACTTCGCGCGACACGGCGTCCCGTGTCCCGCGCCGGCCGAGAACCGGCCGCTCGCCGGGTGCTTCGGCGGGCATCTCGGGGTCGGGGTGATCCTGTTCGACCCGACGCTCACACCGGCCGAGGTCCGCTTCACGCTGGCGCACGAGGTCGCGCACTTCCTCCGCGACTACCAGGCGCCGCGGCGGAAGGTCGAGGCGCGTCTCGGGTCCCGCGCGCTCGAAGTGCTGGACGGACAGCGGCCGCCGACGGTGAACGAGCGGTTCGCGGGAGTGCTGCGCGGGGTGGCGATCGGGTGCCACACGCACTTCCTCGACCGCGACCGGCGCGGCCGCGCGCTCACGGACGAGGCCCGCGAGGCGGAAGAGGCCGCCGACCGGCTCGCGTTCGAGTTGCTCGCGCCGTTTGACGCCGCGAACCCCGGCGCGAGTTCCGACCGCGCCGCGCTGGTCCTTCGGCTCACCTCCGACTTCGGGCTGCCACCCGCCGAGGCCGCGAAATACGCGGCCGTTCTCGTTCGGTAAACATTTCTCACAAAAAGTCGTCCCGTCGTGGGCGAAAAATTGGGAAAATCCGGTCGAACTTTCCGGACCGTCACGGAACCTCTTCTGCCGGACCCCGCAGGAGCGCTCGTGTGGCCGACATCGCGCCCGGTATCGACCTGCCCGTTTCGCGCCCGAGCGGCGCGACCGCCGACGCGTTCGAGCGGTGCTTCCGCGAGCCGCTCGCGCGCGTGCTCGACCTCACGACGTGGCACGCCTGCGACGACATGGCCCGCGTGTACGAGCGGGTGGCGGACGCCATCGCCGCCGCGGTGCGGGCGGAGAAGGTCCACGAGAACCGCGTCCGCGAACTGGTCGTGAAGAAGCTGCGGAGCTTCGCCGGCGCGCCGCCGGAGGCCGGGTACTGGCCGGTGACGGTCGAGGAGATCGTAGACGTTCACCGCGGGCTGCTGTTCAACGGCGCCACCGACTGCTGCGACGGGACCGTTCAGGACTACGATTCGCTGGCGCTGACGATCTACCAGATCGGCGTCTGCCTGGTGTCCTACGCGGGCAATCGCGGGAACTTGAGCACGCAACTGTTCCGCCGCGACCTCTGCGAGTCGCACGGCGACCCGGTACAGGAAACCGTCGCGCTCCTCGAAGCCCGCGCGCACCGCGGCGGGCTGAACCAGCCGGACCGGCGCGACGGGCTGTCCGAACTCGCGGAGCGTGCGGTGATGAGCTACGCAGAGATGGCCGTGCTGGTCGAGCACTCGAAGGCGGCGTGGAAGATGGGGCACGGCAGCCCGGCCCCGTACCAGTTGCTCAGCGGCGCCGGCAACCCGGACGTGATGATCCGTTCAATTCGGCTGATCCGCCGACTGATCGAGGACCACAAGCGGTTCGTGTTCGTGGCGAGCGAGCCCGGGGACCGCGCGTTCCTGTCGATCGGCCAGGCGCTGCAACCGTGCGAGTACGCGATCGTCGGGACGCTCGCCCACCGCATCGAGCGGTTCGTCGGCGATCTGGAGTTCTCCGGCCGTGTGGCGGTGGACGACACCTGGGAGGGGAAACCGCTGTCCCCCGAGCTGTGGGTGTCGCGGTTTCTCGATGACGTCGCGCCGCAGGTGCTGGTGGGAGTGTACCGGGCGTCGCCGCTGGCCCCGCCGCAAATGTTCTACGCGCACCGCGACCACGTTCACACGGCCGCGCGGATCGCCCTGGCCGACAGCGTGCTCCTGGCCGACCGCGGATTTCCCGCGCTGATCGACTTGGCCAACAACACGTGCAAGTCGGTCTACGGGGGCGGTAGCTTGCGCGACATCGCAAACACCGCTTATGCCCGCGCCGGCGTGGGCCTCCGCTACGGCACCGAGCGCCAGAACCGGCCGGAGTAGGCCCGCCGCATGTGGTCCGGTCACTCCGTGACCGGTGCGATACGCATGTGGTCCGGTCACGGAGTGACCGGTGCGATACGGCGCGATCGAGCGATGCGATGATTCGTGCAGCGCCCCGCACTCGATCGCCCCGGTCACGGAGTGACCGGACCACGACGAAGACCCTCATCCGGAGCCGCCATGTCCGACGTCAACGGCACACTCGCCGCACGACAGCAGCTCGAAGCCGAGATCGGGCTCGCGGGCGGCCCCAAGCTCCCGCACCCCGACGACGAGGGGTCGGTCGGCGTCACCATGTTCGACCTGCCCGGCAGCAGCGACCTCACCGTCACCGTGCTGCTCGGCCGCGAGCACCTCCAGCGGGCGCCGTCGCAGGCGCTCGTGCGCATCAAGAGCCGCAAGGACGAGCGGAACTACCTCGGGGTGGTCACCGCGGGGCCGTTCGCCGAACCCGACGGACTGCGCGCCGATTCGGACATCCTCAAGGCCGTCGCGACGCACCGCGGCGACTACCTCCCGCCGTTCCACGGGCGCGTGCAGGTCACGATCCTCGGCGAAGAACTGAAGGACGGCGAACTCACCCCGCCCCGGCTCCGGCCGCTGCCGAACAGCCCCGTCTTCGTTCTCGACGACGCACAGGCCGCGAAGGTGCTGAAGTGTAGCGGCGACGTGCGGCTCGGGCTGGTCGTCGGGCACCAGGGCGTTGAGGTCGGCGCGCCGGCGAAGGCGAAGGCCGTGTTCCCGCGACACACCGCGATCCTCGGCACAACAGGCGGCGGCAAATCGACCACGGTAGCGGGGTTGGTCGCCCGCGCGCGGGCCGCAGGCATGGCGGTCGTGGTGCTCGACGTAGAGGGCGAGTACACAGCGCTGCACGAGCCGACCGACCACAAGCCGATGCTCGCGGGGCTTCGTGATCGCGGTCTGAAGGCCGAGGGCGTGCCCGCGAACGCGATGACCGTCTACCACCTCGTCGGACGCGGGACCGCGAACCCGGCGCACCCGCGGCGCAAGGAGTTCTCGCTCCAGTTCGCCCGGCTCTCGCCCTACGCGGTCATGGAGATCCTCGACCTGTCCGACGCGCAGCAAGAACGCTTCCTGAAGGCGTATGACATCGCCAAGCCGCTCCTGCGCGACCTCGAAATCTTCCCGGAGAAGGGGAAGCCGGAGCAGGAGCGGTTCGCGCTGGAGATCGACGAGTTCGAGCGCGGGTATCCGCGGGTCACGGTGCCGCTCTTGATCGACATCGTCCGCGCGTGTGCCCAGCGTGCCGAGCCGAAGGTCGGCCAGAAGCGCGGCCGGAAGACCGAGGACGAGGCGGAAGAGTCGCCGGCGTTCGAGCCGTGGTGCCGCGAGCTGAAGGCGCCCGGTGCGACGGACCACCTGCACAAGCGCGTGAACGCGGCCAACCCGCCGGGCAACGTGGTGTCGTGGCACGCGTTGCACGGCCGGCTGTCGCGGCTGAACCGGCTGAAGGTGTTCTTCGACGAGACGAAGGAGGGCGTGCGCCCGCTGAACTACGCGGAACTCATCAAGCCGGGGGCGCTGTCGGTGATCGACCTGTCGGACACCGGGTTCGGCGAGCTGAACAACCTGTCGATCGCGGACGTGTTGCGCGGGGTACAGGAGGCGCAGGACGCCGCGTGCGAGCGCGCGGAGCAGCAGAAGGTATCCCCGACGCCGGTGCTGATCGTGGTGGAGGAGGCGCACGAGTTCTTGAGCGAGGAGCGCGTGGGCAAGACGCCGGTGCTGTTCGAGCAGGTGGCGAAGATCTGCAAGCGCGGCCGAAAGCGCTGGCTGGGGCTGTGCTTCGTGACACAACTGCCCTCGCACCTTCCGAAGCAGGTGCTGGGGCTGTGCAACTCGTTCATCTTGCACAAACTGCAAGACCCGCAGGTGGTATCGCTGTTGAAACGCACGGTGGGCGGGGTCGATGACGGGCTATGGGACCGGCTGCCGAACCTGGCCGCGGGTCAGGCGGTGGTGAGTTTCCCACACTTCGCAAGGCCGCTGTTGGTGTCGATTGACCCGAGTCAGGCAAAGCTACGGCTGACGGAATAGAGTCACTTGGTCGAGTCACACACTTGAGAATCGCAGGGCTTTTCCCCTCACCCGCCTTGACGCGCCTCGCGTCAAGGCGGGTGAGGGGCGACCGACGCGGATCTCACGCGAGCGATTCCAACGCGCCGGTTTTCGTGTAACGAACCGCACGCGAGGTGCCAATACGAAGTGCGCAGCGATGTCGGCCAAATTCTTCGCGATGTTGTCGAACTTCCCCTTCCCGCACGGAACAGCTTCCAGAACCGCACCCACGAGGAACCCCGTCATGGAACCGATCCTGATCGCCTCTTACGCCGCGATGCGCAAGGAGCACCCCGACGCCTGCTCCGTGGACCGCATCCTCGAAGACCCGGAGCTGCGCACCGAGTTCCTCGGCCGCGTCGGCACCGCCGAGCGGAGCGAGTTCGACGTCCTCCACGCGCTCAACAACCTCCGCAAGCGCTCGAAACTCCCGCGGCGCGCCGACTGACCCCTTCCCGTTCCGGCAATTGACCACCCACAACCAGGAGACCGCCCATGTCCGCGACCACCGCGACGGACCCGATCCCGGTACGCGCGCTCAACCAGGTGACGTATTGCCCGCGGCTCTACTACCTTCAATACGTCGATTGCGTGATGCCCACCAACGAGCACGTCGAGGCCGGGCTGTTCGACCACCGGCGCGTCGACGACCCCGACCTCAAGAACCGGACCCGCACCGAGCGCGGCACGGCCACCAGCCGCGGCATCGCGCTCTCCAGCGAGGCGCTGGGCGTCAGCGGCGTACTGGACGTGATCGAGGAGAAGGGCGGCGAGCGGTACCCGGTGGAGACCAAGCACGGCCGCGCACCACACGACGACGACGGCCA
>JAFKJJ010000368.1 GCA_017306025.1 Planctomycetota bacterium | reverse complement strand
GGGGCTGGGGTATGCGAAGATGGCATCGCCGCGTCCGTTCGGGGTACGAGGGTTGTGTGGTAACGCCATCGTCCCGGACGGGCCGGCATTCGTCTACTACCCAGCCGACAACTCAACTCGACGGCCTATAAGTTCGCGGAAAGTACAGCTCCTTCACCTTGGCGTCCAAAAATTCGGCCAAGGCGTTCCGCAGCGCACCGGTCGCGAACACATTCAGGCTCAGCATCAGCCCGAACGCACCCAGCGCGAGGCGCAGCTGCCGCTGGTGGCCGAAGTAGTTCGCGACCCGCTCTCGGAGGGTGAGCCCCTTGAGCCCGCTCGCCTCGTGTTCGACGTCGCGGAGGCGCGCGACCACACACGTCACCGCCACGACCGCCGGGACCAACAGCCACACCATCTTCTCCCCGTGCCAGAGGAGCGGCGAAATACCCGAAATGGTCTTGGACGCGAAGAGGTACGAATAAAGGACCGGGGAAATGACCGCCAGCACGATCAGCGCGTACCCGACGACTCGCGCCAGCCAAACGCCCAGACCGCCGGGCGCAGGGGCGGGATCGTTCGTGCCCGGGTGGGACGGCGTTTTATCTCCAATGGGTCGGAAGAAGGCAACGATGATAACGAGCCACGCCGCCGATTCGACTCCGAGCATGACGAACCAGAGTACCGCCTTCCCGTGGCTGAGAAACTCTTGACTCTGTTTCGAGGCGTCACTTTGGTTGCTGAACCGCGGCGGCTGGAGCCGGCCGTTCTCGTCCAGAAAAAGTAGTACGCCGTGCCCCCACCAGATGACCAGCGCCGCGTAGCCAAAGCCGATCAACGCGAGCGGCACGAGCTGGCCCGAGAGCGACCGATTGCGATACCACTCGAGAAAGCGCGAGCACCAATTCGGCATCGAATGCTCCTGCTCGTCGTCAGTCGGAAACGATGGTGAGCGGCACCCGCGTTTCGGGCGGGGTCATGGTATCCGCGGGCGGTACGGGCGGCCGCGCGTTCAGGAAGTGGTGAAGCGGGGCGTAGTGCCAACCGGTGCCGTGCTCGTCGGCGATTCGTTTGAGCGCCGCGAGCGATTCTTCCGTGATTTCGACCATGCGGTCCTGAAAGGACGGGTCACAGAAGTAGATCCGGCAGCCGAGCGGGCGGTGCTCGCGGGCGGTGCAGAGCCCGTTGACCTGATACGGGCACCCGTCGCGGGAGAACGGCCCCTCCGTACATAAAAGGGCGCCGGCGAGGAGCAGTTCGGCCTCGAAGGCGCTGATGAAGAGCGTGTGGCCGTATTCGGTAAAGTGGCAGCAGCGCCCGGACGCGTCGCAGCGCGGCCCCACGGCCGCGATCGCCGCATCCGCGGCCGCGTAAACGGCCAGCACCGCTCGCCGAACGTCGTCGGTCATGCTTTTTGAGTCGAAAGTCGGAACGTCAAGAAGTCGCGCGGCATTCGGCTTTACGACTTGGAACTATGGCTTCGAACGCCAGCTCGCGCGGCATTCGAGCGGGTAATCCGTCAGGATCGCATCAACCCCGGCGGCGCGGCCCTTTGACCAGTTGCCCGGTTCGTTGCCGGCCACCAGCGGGCCCACAAGGAATACCCGTTTGCCGGCCTCATGAACGCGCTTCACCTCGTCCGCGGTCGGGATGAACCGCACGTACACCCACGAACACGTCTTGTCCGCGATGACGTCGTCGAGCTTATTCGCGGCCGGGCACAGCGCGGCGCACGCGGCGTCCTTGTTGGTTTCGAGCAACTTCTCACGAACCGCGGATCTCTCGATCGTGAGGCCGATGAACACGAGTTGCTTCAGTACACCGTACTTGTCGGCGAGCTTCACCACATCGGCTTCGCAGTCGGGTACTTTCAGATCGACCGCGATGAGGATCGACGTCGCCTTGCGGTCGCGGAGCAGCGCGAAGACCTCTTCGAGTGTCGGAATCCGCTCGCCGGCGAACGCGGGATCGAACCTCTTGCCCGCGTCGAGTTGCCGCAGCTCGCGGAGCGACATCTCGGCCACCTTGCCGGTACCGTCGGTGGTGCGGTTGACGGTGTCGTCGTGGACGCAGACGAGTTGGCCGTCGCGGGTGCGGCGGACGTCGAGTTCGATGCTGACCTGAAGGGCCATGCACGCGCGGAACGTCGCGTGCGTCTCTTCGGGGGCGTGCGTCGGAAGGCCGCTGTGCCCCACGACGCGGGGCTCGGCGCCCGCGGCGACCGATGCGAGCAGGGGAGCAACGAACAGCGGCAGGAGCGCGCGAATCATTGACCGTCTCCGAAGATCGGAGGAAGACGAAGCCGCCACGGATGAAAGGCAGAAAACGGGGCCGAACTTTACTCCTGTCCTGATCCGTGTTTTCTGTGTTCATCCGTGGCTCTGGTGTTTATGCCCCCCCGGCCCTCTTTCTACATCCTGATGACCTTCAGCCGGCGCGAGATTTCTTCGACCGGGATCAGTTCGCCGGTGCCCGCGCCGGGGCACACGCCGCACGTCTTCTCCCAGTCCTCGGGCGTCTCGACGTTGCTGTCCCAGAACGGCCACGTGCGGCACTGCGGCGGGCGCACGGGGTAGATCGTGCAGCCCTTACCGCGCTCGAAGAAGACGCAGTCGTTGTTGGGCTTCTCGCGGAGCGTGCGCCGGCCGCGGGACCGGCGGGTGTACAGCTCGCGCACCTCCACGACCGGCCGGCCGAGGAACGCGGCGATGTCCGCGACCTCCTCGTCGGTGACCCAGACGTACCCCGGCGCGCCGGTGCAGCAGTCGCCGCACCGCGTGCAGGTGAAGTGCAGCCCGCCCGCGTACCACGGGGCTCCCGCGCCGGTCTTCGCGTCCTCGTTCACGGGCTCCGCCTGCGTGTTAATAAGAGGGGTTCCGCTGATGATATCACCGCCGACGCGTTCCACCAACCGCACCGGGCCGCATCTCGGCTTGCGGGCGGAGCGCGTTTCTGTACTCATATGCGGAACAGCGTTCGCGTCCGTTTTCCCGTGACAACGCGATGACACAACTGCTGGGCGTGGCCCTCCGCGGCACCGGGAGCTGTTTGCCGGCGCGGGTGGTACCCAACGACGAGTTCACCGACGTCCTCAACCTCGACACGTCGGACGAGTGGATCCGCACCCGCACCGGCATCCGCGAGCGCCGGTTCGCGGGCCTGGGTGAAACGTCGGCCTCGCTCGGCGCCATCGCCGCCCGCAACGCGGTCGAGTCCGCCGGGCTGACCCCGCACGACATCGACCTCATCGTCTGCGCGTCCGTCACCCCGGACCTCATGTCGCCCGCCAACGCCAACCTAATTCAAGCGGCGCTCGGCTGTCGACAGATCCCGTCGTTCGACGTCCTCGCCGCGTGTTCCGGGTTCCTCTACGCGCTGTCGGTCGGGTCGCAGTTCGTGCGCACCGGGGCCGCGAAGCACGTGCTCGTGATCGGCACGGAGGTGCTGACGCGGACCATCGACTTCACCGACCGCAACTCGTGCATCCTGTTCGGCGACGGGGCCGGTGCGGTGGTGCTGTCGGGCACCCCCGTTTTGAACGCGGGCGTGCGGACGATCCGGCTCTACTCGGACGGCTCGCGCCAGGAACTGATCCAGGTGCCGAGCCGCGTGACGCCGAACCCGCCGCCCGGCCCGCCGCAGTTGCAGCGGCTGGACTACATGCGGATCAGCGGCCGCGAGGTGTTCCGGTTCGCGGTGACGCGGATGGTGGAACTGATCGAGCAGGCGGAGGCGGACACGCGCGAACTGGGGCTGAGCGGGATCGACGTGCTGATCCCGCACCAGGTGAACCAGCGGATCATCGACGCGGCGCTGGAATCGAGCGGGTTCCCGAAGGAGAAGGTGGTGGTGAACCTGGACCGCTACGGGAACACCTCCGCCGCCAGCGTGCCGATCGCGCTGGACGAGGCCCTGCGCACGGGGCGGTGCAAGCCGGGCGACACGGTGCTGCTCGTGGCGTTCGGCGGCGGCCTGACGTGGAGCAGCGCGCTGGTCACGCTCTGACGAGGTCGGTGAACGCGACGTTCGCCCGCCTGTTCGGCTGCGACCCCGTCGAGGTGATCGGGCCGACGACGGCCGTCACCCGCCCGGACGACCTCGTGGAGAGCTACGCCGGCCGGGCGCCGTGGGTCGCTCTTCCCGATCGAGGCCCACGTCGACTGCATCCGCGACGATCGCAACGGTCTGGTGGCCGGCGCCCGGGACGTCACGAAACGGAAGCGGTCCGGGGCGTTGTTGCGCGAGGCCCAACAGCACCTCGCTCGTGATCGTCCAGCCCCGTGGTCCTGTTCACGCTGACAGTCGAGGGCGACCAGATCCGGAAGACGCGTACCGCGAGAGCTGGTGGATGGGACACGTCCACCCGGAGGGGCGGGAGCCGCCAGCCGTGCGGACCCGGGAGCAGTTGTACAAGCAGGGGCACGCGACCCGAAAGTACCGCTTCCGCCACGGGAACGGTAAGTACCGACGGCCCCGGGACCCGCGGCCGGTGCGCGACGCGGCGGGCCGGCCCGTGGGGGCGTCGGCTCGTGGTCGGACATCACCGAGCGCACGCGACCCGTCGGCGGACGGAGCGGACGACCGTCGCTCGCTTGCCGGTGGCGCTCCATTCGCCGAGAATCGCCTCACGACTCTCCCTTTTGGCCCCGAGAACGATCATGCCCCGTCCCCTCTTCCCGTTGATCGCCGTTGTGCTCCTCCACGGCCCGCTCGCGTCGTCCGCGTTCGCGGCCGAGCCGACCAAGCACGCGTTCCTCGCCACCGGCGGGGAGACGTTCATCGTCGACGAGGCCGGCAAGGTGGTCTGGAAGTACCCGCAATCCTCCCGCGACGGCTGGGTGCTCGAAAACGGGAACGTGCTGCTCGCCCTCTCGAAGAGCAAGACGCACCCCGGCGGGGCGGTCGTCGAGGTGGGCCGGGACGGCAAGGTGTTGTTCGAGTTCAAGGGCGCGCAGAGCGAGGTGAACACCGTCCAGCCGCTCGGCGGCGGTCGCGTGCTGCTGACGGAGGCCGGGGACAAGCCGCGCGTCCTCGAAGTGAGCCGCGAGGGGAAGGTCGTCGCCGAGGTGCCCCTTCAGGCGCAGACGAAGGACCACCACCTGCAAACCCGGATGACCCGCAAGCTCGCGAACGGGAACTACCTCGTGCCGCAGTTGCTCGACCGCGTGGTGCGCGAGTACGACCCGAAGGGAAAGGTAGTGTGGGAGGCGAAGACCCCGCACATGCCGTTTACCGCGATCCGCCTGCCGAACGGCAACACGCTCGTCGGTTGCACCCTCGGCAACCTGGTGATCGAGGTCGATAAGGAGGGCAAGGAGGTGTGGCGGGTGACCAACGACGACCTGCCGAACAAGCCGATCAACGACGCCTGCGGGGTGCAGCGGCTGGCGAACGGGAACACCGTCATCACCAGCCACCACGCCACCGCCGGTCAGGTCAAACTGCTCGAAGTCACGCGCGACAAGAAGGTGGTGTGGACCTACACCGACGACCGGAAGCCCAGCATCCACCACTTCCAGATCCTCGACGCGAAGGGGAAGCCGGAGAAGGACCCGCTCCGGTAGCCCTACTTCTTCGGTTCGAGCGCGTCGGTAAAGAACTTCACGACGGGCGTCACGTCTTTCAGACCGTGCGGGTGGTGGTCCTGGCCGGGCTTCACCACCCGCTCGACCGGCCCGCCGAGCGCCTTGTAGCGGTCGTAAACCAGTTCCGAGTTCTCGGCGTGCGGGACCACCGTGTCCTTGTCGCCGTAGACGAGTAGGACCGGAATCTTGGCCTTCGCCAACGGGGCGAGGTTGTCCACCGGGTTGAGCTTGTAGGCGATCGCCTCCTCGTCGCTCTTGAAGTCGTAGGCGGCGAGCATCTTTTTCCACTCGGCTTCCGAGCCTTTTCCGGTACCGAGCTTCTTGGGCGCGCCGCCGGGCCAACTCTTGGAGTCACACACCGCGTTGTCGAGGTAAACGGCCAGCGTCTTGTCCGGGTGAGCCGCCGCCCAATTCATGCAGTACAGCCCGCCCCGCGACAGCCCGATCAGCCCTGGTTTCGGGTGCAGGCCGTATTCCTTCACCATCGCGTCGTGGAACGTCTCCCACTTCTTCACCGCTTTCGGCGCGCCGAACAGGTCGGGCACCTTGAGGTACGCGAGGTGCCAGCCGGCCTTCACGAGCGCAACGTCCGCGTCGGCGAACGCGCCGAAGAACTCGCCGCGCCACACCCACGGCCGCCCCGGGA
>JAFKJJ010000705.1 GCA_017306025.1 Planctomycetota bacterium | reverse complement strand
GAACCGTCACCGGCGCAAGGGACACGGCGCGCGGGTCCGGGCCTGCGCCGGGTTGGTCAACCGCATGCTCGACCACAAGAGCGCCTCCTGAACAACCAACGGGGAGGGGGAAGAACCCAACTCCCACTATCGTGAATGCGGTCTATTCGAAAGAGCCTTGACGCCGCTCGTGATGAAAGGGTCTTTCCAGAGATCAACCAGCAACGTTTCGGCAAGGAACGCGAACGGGCGGTCGTAGTTCAGCGCGTCGCCGCGGTGGAGGACGAGCGTTTTTTCCGCACCGGGAGAGGTATGGTCGCCGTGCCCGTATTCGTCACTGTCGGCCCACGCCGGCGCGGGAGCGCGCCCGTCTTCCGAATACACCGCTACCTTCAAAGGCCGTCTAGAAAGCTGCTCCCGGTCCCGTTTGGTGCGGTCGTTACGATACGGGTATGAGTACCCGTGAGCGCTACCCGAGTGACCTGAGCGACCTCCAATGGTCCAACATCAGCCACCTGTTCCCGCAGGGCGACGGGACCACCGGTCGGCCCCGCACGTACCCGGTGCGGGAGGTCGTCAACGCGGCGATGTACCTGGCCCGGGGCGGGTGCACCTGGCGCATGCTCCCGCACGACTTCCCGCCGTGGAAGACCGTGTCCTACTACTTCTGCACGTGGCGCGACGCCGGGGTGTGGGAGCAGATACACAATGCCCTGCGGTCCGAGATCCGGGCGTGCGACGGGCGGGAGCCGACCCCCAGCGCCGGGATCATCGATTCCCAATCGGTGAAGACCACCGAGGCCGGCGGGCCCAAGGGGTATGACGCGGGCAAGAAGGTGTCCGGGCGCAAGCGCCACGTGCTCGTGGACACGCTCGGACCGATCTGGGGGCTGGCGGTCCTGCCGGCCGCACCGACCGACTGGGGCGGAGCGGTCGAGGTTTTCAAGCGGGTCGGTAAGGCGATGCCCCGGCTGGCGCGGGTGTGGGCCGACTCGAACTACCAGGCGAAGGCCCTGGCCGAGTGGATCGCGGCGAACGCCCGGTGGGTGCTGGGCATCGTCCTCCGGCGGCCCGGGCAGACCACGTTCGAGGTGCAGAAGTGGCGGTGGATCGTGGAGCGCACGTTCGGCTGGTTCGGGCGGTATCGGCGGTTGTCGAAGGACTACGAACA
>JAFKJJ010000367.1 GCA_017306025.1 Planctomycetota bacterium | reverse complement strand
CCTGCCAAAGCGAAAAGGCCGGCCGGGCGGCCTGCCACACAATGAAATCACGGCCGCAGTTGCGGCGTCGGGAACGGCGAGCCGACGGCCCGTGCCTTCACTTCCGATTTCGGGTCCGGTTCGCGTCTGGGCTCCGCCGGAGCGCCGGCTCCTTTCGGCACCGCGCTCGTCGCTTTCGGCTGCGCCAGCAGCCACGCGGTCGGCGCGACAACCAGGGCCGTACCGACCAGCGCCAGCCCGTTCACCGTGCGGTCGAACGCCCACACGCACATCGCCATTACGAACACGATCTGCGTCAGCCCGACCACCGACACCTTTGCCGGCGCGCCGCGGCCGAACGCGAGCGTCAGGAACACCTGTCCGATCGTCGCCGACACGCCGATGCCCAGCAGCCTCACCAGCACACCGGTTTCTACCACCCGCTCGATCGGCTCGGCGCGCGGCGTCAGCAGGAACGCGGCGGTGCAGAACACCGTCGCGACCGCCGAGAAGTGAACGACGACGGCCCGCGGGTCGATGTCGCTGAGCCGGTTGAGCCCGAGCATCGCGACCGCGGTGAACGCCGCCGCGAACAGCGCCGCGAACACCCCGAGGTTTCCCGCCTCGATGTGCGGCTGCTCCACGAGCACCACGCCGGCCACGCCCACCAGGATCGCGGCGCCGGTCTTCCACCCGGGCAGGTGCCCGTACAGCGGCCACGACAGCACCGCGACCCAGATCGGGAACGTGTTGGAGAGCGTCACCACGTCCTCGGAGTGCAGGTGCCCGAACGCGTAGAACGCGCACACCATGCTGCAACTGCCCGCGACGCTCCGCACCCACAGCCGCCACGGGCGGAACCACACGAGTTTCGCACCGGCGTGCCACGCGAGCACCGCGGCGAAGACCGTGACCAGCCCGGCGCGGAACACGGCCACCGTTTGCCAGTCGCAGAGCGGCGACGAGTCGGGGGTCGGGCGCCGGGTGAGGGACTCGGCCAGGACGGCCATCACCGCGAACGAAAACGAGCCGCACAGCATCCAAATGTACGGTCGCGCATCGGGCTGGGTCATTCTGAAACCTTAGTGAAGTCGCCGGGCGGCGAGAAGGCGCGTGGGATACCGGTCACGGGGGGAGGGCGTTACAATCTAACCGACACCAATCGCGCGGGAGGGTTCGCCCGATGTATCCATCCGGTCGGTGGGACGGGTTCTGGGTGCAGAAGGAGTACGGGCGGCAGCCGATGGTGCCGTTCACGCTCCGGTTCGCCGACGGGAAGGTGCGCGGGGACGGGCGCGACATGGTCGGCCGGTTCACCTTCAGCGGCGTCTACAGCGAAACGACGGGCGCGGTGCGCATGGTGAAACACTACCTCGGCAAGCACGTGGTCCTCTACGTCGGTCAACCGGACGGCGAGGGCAGCATTCAGGGGACGTGGTCCATCGGCCACTACGACACCGGTTCGTTCCTGCTGCGCCCCGCGATTCAGAAACCCGTTGGTGACGAACCGATTCAGGAAATCGGATAGTCGGTCCCCGACCCCTGGTGGGGTCGGGGCCGGGCGCGGCCAATTCGCGCCGCGGATCAATTCCGGGTAAAAGCACTCGAAATCATCACATCGCCGAAGGGGCGTGTCGCGTTTGATTTGGTGGAGCACCAAAAGAACAGTACACGGTCCTGCGGGGGCTCGTCCCCGTGCTGAACCGTGTACCGGTAGTTTTTGTCCGCGGGGGTCAAACCGTTCGGGCCGGCCCCTCGTCTGATAAAGACGTGGTGTGCCCGGGACACGGTGGCCGGATTGATAGTAGGGGCGGCAGAACCGACGGCCGCGGCGAGCGCGCGAAAACCGGCGCAACGGGTTTCCAGAACGCGATCGCAACGGTCCGCACCGACCCGAAGACGACGCACGCGGATTTCACGGGTCGACCGCAGTACCTGCGCGATGACGCCTGGCCCATCAAGGAACCGTTCGACCGATCACCCTGCGCCGCGGGTAGTGTTTGTGCCGCGCTCCCGAGACAGCCGCCCCTTCGCCCTTCCGAATCGCCCTGATGTCAGTACCCCGGCGCGTGCCGACTGTGAGGTCGAGACGCGCTCCGAGGACGTACGACGAGGGTTCCATGAGGCGATTCGTGATCGCGGCCATAGCGGCCGCGGCGCTCGGCCCCGCGGCCGGCGCGCAGCCGGTTCCCGTCATGCCGCAACCGGTGCCTCCTCCCCCCCTGCCGCCCCTGCCGGCGGTGCTCGAACCGAACGTTTACGTACCGCCGGGCGCCCCGCCCGGACCGGCCATCCCGTTTCACAAGAGCGGCGGCGTGGTGGTCGGTGCGTACGGCTTCTACCCGTATGACACCGGCAACTGGTTGCTCGGCGGGAACGGGGGGCTGACGCGGCAGAGCGGGTCGTTCACGATGGTCTACCCCTCGGTACTCTCCGGCGCAGCCTCCGGTCCGTCGGCCGACTGTCGTCACCCCCTGTTCGGACACCCGCTGTTCCGGCGGTGAGGTCGTGATCGGTTAGGAACCGACCGGACGCTCGTCGGCAGAAGAGTTCCTTCGGGTGCTTCACCCGCGCGTATTGTGTTGTGAGCACAAGCGAGTTCGGCGGCCGCACAAAGCGAATGGAAATTGGATGAACGGGTCCTCCCGTTCATCTTCTTCTCATGAGCGTCTGCAATGCTAGGTGGACACGTTGTAACGGTTGAGTTCAGTTTGATTTGCGAACGGTCGGCTAAATGACTGACCGATGGCCCGCCGAAACTTGTGAAGTGAATTTGGGTTCCTTGTAGTACTTATTCCTTCCAAAGCGCCCAGCCATACCACCAGGTTCTCATTATGCTCCCTCCCTGGCTTCGTCGGCTGTTCAAGACGCGTTTTGTGGGTCACGGCGCCACCGGTCCGATTCTGGCCCATTTGGCCATCGAATCACTTGAAGATCGTGCGGTGCCGAGCACGTTTTTCTGGACGGGTAATGCCATCGCCATTGCCGGCACCCTCGTCACGGTCAACACCGCCGTGACTCCGAACACGTTCAAACACAACGCCCTGTGGTCGAACCCGGGGAACTGGCAGTCGTTCGACTCGCCGGCGGGCATCCCTCAAGCCGGCGATGACGTGGTCTTCCCCGCCGGCTTGGACGCCGCCCACAAGCCGCCGGCGACCGGGTCCGGCTCGACCTTTACCTGGCCGGTCAACTCGGAGATCGACCAGAACTTCCAGATCAACAACCTGACGATCCTCGACGATAACTACCACATCGACTTTTTCCCCGGCGACTCCTTCGGATCGCCGGGACCGAACGGGGTTCCGCCGAACACGCCCAGCACACCCACCCTCACCATCACGGGCACGATCCGGACGAACATTCAGAAGACGCTGGGTAGCGACACCGGGCTGTCACTTATCGGGCCGCTCGTTCCCGGCGCCTCGAACCTGACCATCCAACTGGCCTCGGCCCCGGGCAGCAGCCCGGGGGGCCTGGACGCGCAGAGCACGGGCATTCTGAAGATCGGCGTGCCGATCATCGAGCCGCCCGTCGGGAGCACGTTCTACGTGCCGGGGCAGACGATCGGCCTGACCAAGACCGGCCCGGGAACGATGGAGATTTCCGGGGCCAACTCGTTCACCGGACTGGTGTCGGTTAACGAGGGCACCCTGCTAGCCACACAGTCGTCGGCGCTGGGCAGCCCGTCGGCCGCGACGGTCGTGGCCAACGGCGCGACCCTCGGGATCATGCAGAACCCGCGCATCAACCCGATCACCGGGGCGCCGCTCGACCCGGGCACGTTCCGCGAGTCGTTCGTCCTGAGCGGCAGCGGCGTCGGCGGCGCCGGCGCGCTGCTCGGGACCATCGACCCGCTCACCACGTTCTCCGGAAACGCGTTCGGCGACACCGGGACCGCGACGGTCGACGGCAACATCAACCTGGTCCTGCCCTCGACGTCGCCGCCGACGACGTCCACGGCGATCGGCACAGCCGGTTCGAACGTCATCGTTAACGGGGTCGTCAACGGCAACGGCGACCTGGTCAAGTTGGGCGGCGGCCAGTTGACGCTGACGAACAAGAACGCCTACACCGGTCAGACGCTGATCAACGCGGGCACCCTCGAGATCCGGAACAACGACGCGCTCTCGAGTTCGCCGCTGTCCACGACGACGGTCGCGACCGGGGCGACCCTCCAGATCCGCGGCAACCTGATCGTCCCCGAGAACCTGATCCTCAACGGCGACGGCGCGCTCGACCTCAACGGCAACTCGCTGGGCGCGCTGCGCCTCGACGCCGCCGGCTCACAGGCCGTCTGGACCGGGACCGTCACCCTGGCCAGCAACGCGAGCATCGGCGTGAGGAACAGCAACACGCCGGGGCTCAACACCACCCTGCTCACCATCACCGGGCAAGTGGGCGGGGCGTTCGACCTGAGCAAGGTGGACCAGGGTACGCTCCGGCTCCCGAACGCCAACAACAACTTCCGCGGCAACACGTTCGTTCGCAACGGCGTGCTGCAGATCGCCAGCGCCACCGCCCTCGGGCCGGCGAACGTCGGCTCGATCAACGTCACGAACACGGGCAACGTGCAGGGCACCCTCCAGGTCGAGGGCACGTACACCATCGGCAAGCCGGTCACGCTCAGCGGGCTCGGGTTCAACTCCGGCGGCGCGCTGCGCGTCTTCGAGAACCCCGTCGGCCTGGCGTCCAACATCACCCTGAGTGGACCGATCACCCTGGGGACGTCGACCTCGGTCGTGGTCGACCCGGTGTCGAGCCTCAACGCCAACGGCGTCATCTCCGGCGCGAACACCGCCAGCCTGGACAAACTCGGCCTGGGATCACTGACACTGGCGGGGACCAACACCTTCCTGGGCAACCTGAACCTGCGCGAGGGGACGACGGTCCTCACGAACGGGCGCGGGCTGGGCGGGGCCAACGGCGGCGGAACGCAGGTGTTCACCGGCGCCTCGCTGGTCCTCCCCAACCCGCTGACGGTCGCCGGGGAACCGCTCACCCTCTCCGGCTTCGGGGTCAACGGGCAGGGGGTGCTCCAGGCGCCGGCCGGGACGACCACCTGGACCGGGCCGGTGGCCACTGCCGGCGCCAGCGTCGCCGGCGTCAGCGTCACCGAGGCCGACATCAACGTCGCGCAGAACGGCGTTCTGAACTTCTCGGGCGTCCTCAGCGGCGACGCCGACCTGCGCAAGCTCGGGGCGGGCGAGCTCCGGCTCACCGGGAGCGCCCCGAACCAGTTCACGAAGGCGACCTTCATCGACGTCGGCACCGTCGCGCTCGGCAAAACCTCGGGACAGGCGCTCCGCGGGCCGATCGTCGTCGGCGACGGGCAGGGCGGCGACAGCGTCGACGTTTTGCGCTTGGACGCTTCCAACCAGATCGACCTGGACCCGAGTCTGGCGGCCCTCAACGTGACCCCGGTCCTCGTCAAGTCGTCCGGGCTGTTCGACCTCAACGGCAACAACGAGACCCTCGGCGGGATCACGTCCCTGAGCCTCGCCGGCGGCGAGGTGCGCACCGGCGCCGGCACCCTGACCCTGGGCGGGAACCTGGCGACCGGCGGCGCGACCGACACGTCGCTGTTCACCGGCACGCTGAACCTGGGCGGGACCACCCGGGCGCTGGCGTTCTCGGCCACACCGGCCGCCACGATCTCCTCCAGCACGATCGCGTCCGCGGTCGGCGACCCGG
This sequence comes from Planctomycetota bacterium, assembly GCA_017306025.1. Taxonomy (GTDB): domain Bacteria; phylum Planctomycetota; class Planctomycetia; order Gemmatales; family Gemmataceae; genus Gemmata. The sequence goes on along the minus strand of JAFKJJ010000367.1, from coordinate 584 downwards.
TCACCTTCACCTTCACCGGCGTGGCCAACCCCGGCCTCAGCGCGCCGGGGGGGACGGTGACGTTCTACGACGGCGCCAAGATCATCGGCTCGGCCATGCTGACGCCCGTCCCCGGGATGGCCACCCAGTCGACCGCGACCCTCACCCTCACCACGCTGACGGCCGGCAACCACACCATCCGCGCCGAGTACTCCGGCGACGGCAACTACCCGCCGTCCACGGTGAACCTGATCCAGACCCAGCGCGTGTTCAACCCGCCCGTGCAGGAGAACCTCAGTTCCAACGTCAACCCGGCCGGCCCGAACCAGCCGGTCACCTTCTCCTACAAGATCACCGGCCCGGCCAACACCGCCGCCCCGACCGGGACGGTGACGTTCTTCGACACGTACAACGGGGTGACCAGCCAGATCGGATCGCCGCAGACGCTCGACGCCGTCGGCCGCGCCGCGGTGACCACGCCCGGCCTCGTGAACACCGGCACCCACGTCATCACCGCCCGGTACTCCGGCGACGCCCTCTACGCCCCCTCGATCACCACGCTGGCGCCGAACGTGGTCGGGGGCGTCGTCCCCATCGTCACGGCC
>JAFKJJ010000366.1:769-7042 GCA_017306025.1 Planctomycetota bacterium | reverse complement strand
ACCCGTCCTCGATTATTCCACCGAGCAAGATCACATCGCGATCACCGCCGTGTACTCGGACGCGGAGTACATTCTCGCCTACCAACCCCCGCGGTCTGTGTTCATCGACGGCCGCACGTTCAGTAAGCCCGGCCAACTCGACGCCCCGGTCACGCTGGCCGCGGAACTCGGGGTGCCGCTCCGCGTTATTGAATGCGTGTGTGCGGACGAAATCGCGCGCGCGCGGATTGCGGCGGACCACGCGGCCGGCACTCACCCGGCCGGGAACCGCACCCCGGACCTCTACACGCGCGCGAAGGCGGCCGCGGTGCCGCTCGGCGTGCCGCGGCTCACGCTCGACACCGGTACGGTGCCGTTTGAGGAGTGCGTGACGCGGGCGCTCGCGTATCTTGGTGGGTAACGTTCGCCCGGGAGGCTCCCCATGCACCGCTTCGCCGCCGGCGCGCTCGCGCTGGCCCTTGCGACCACCGTAACGGCCGCCGATTTCCCCCAGGGTGCCGAGGACAACTGGCACCACTGGCGCGGGCCGCACGCCAACGGCTCCGCCCCGAAGGCCGATCCGCCCGTCAAGTGGGACGCGAAGACCAACATCGCCTGGAAGGCCCCGCTCCCCGGCAAGGGCAGCGCCACCCCCGTCGTCTGGGGCGACCGCGTGTTCGTGCTCACGGCCGTGAAGACCGACCGCGTCGCGAAGCCGGACGAGCTCCCGCCGGTCGATCCCAAGTTCAAGGTGAACACCGCGCCGCCGAAGAACTTCTACAAGTTCCTCGTGCTGTGCTTCGACCGCAACACCGGTAAGAAGCTGTGGGAGAAGACGGCCGCGGAGGCGGTCCCGCACGAGGGCACGCACGAGACGCACTCCTACGCGGCCGGCTCGCCCACCACCGACGGCAGGTCCCTGTACGCGTCGTTCGGCTCGTTCGGCACCTACTGCTACGACTTCGACGGCAACCTGAAGTGGTCCCGGACCGACCTCGGCCGGCTGCACACGCGGCTCGGCTGGGGCGAGGCCGTTACCCCGGTCGTGTACGGCGAGGCGCTGCTCCTCAACTACGACCAGGAGGCCGATTCGCACCTGCTGTGTCTGGACGCGGCCACCGGGAAGACGAAGTGGGACGCGAAGCGCGACGAGAAGACGACCTGGTCCACGCCGCTGGTCGTTGACCACGGCGGTAAAATGCAGGTGGTCACCAACGGCTTCACCCGCGTCCGCAGCTACGACCTCGCTTCCGGCGACCTCGTCTGGCAGGTCGGGGGTATGACGGTGAACCCGATCCCGTCGCCGATCAAATACGGCGATTCCGTCATCTGCGTCAGCGGGTACAAGGGGGCGGCGGCCGTTTCGGTTCCGCTGTCCGCCAAGGGCGATCTGGGCGACCGCGGCAACGTGAACTGGCGCCACGCGGCCGGCACGCCCTACGTGCCGTCGCCGGTGCTGGCCGGCGATCTCGTGTACTTCACGCAGACGAACGACGGGGTGCTCACCGCGCTCGACGCGAAGACCGGGAAGGTCGTCATCGACAAGGAGCGGCTGCCGCAGGTGAAGAGCTTCTACGCGTCGCCGATGGCCGCGGCCGGCCGGGTCTATTTCACGGACCGCAGCGGAACCACGATTGTGATCAAATCCGGAGCGGCGCCGGACGTACTCTCTGTGAACAAGCTCGACGAGGCCATCGACGCCTCGCCCGTGGCCGTCGGCAAGCAGCTATTCCTGCGAGGCGAGAAGTACCTGTATTGCATCGCGGAGAAGTGATTTCGGTTCGTTGTGGTCCGGTCACTCCGTGACCGGATGTTTCGTCTGGAGGAAGGACGCCCGGTCGCCCCGTGGCCGGATGTCTTCCTTCGGGTGAGAAAAGGCGCCCGGTCACGGAGTGACCGGACCACATGAACTCCGGGATCGCGTGTCTGTCCGATGCACGTCGGCCGCTTCACACTTCCCGATCCCGGAGTCCCGCTCATGGTTGCCGTTCCGTCCGTTCGCGTCGGCGCGCCCCTCACGCACGACAAGCTCACCGTGTTCCCGCTGTACCTCGAAGTGCCAGCCGCCCCGAACTACCGGTTCGCCGACGAGGCCCTCGCCGACGGCTCGGCGGTGGTCGAGGAGGTGAGCGAGGGCGGGAGCGTGCCGAACCTCGCGGTGGACAACAAGGGGGAGGCGCTCGTGCTGTTCGTCGAGGGGCAGGAACTGCGTGGCGCGAAGCAGAACCGCGTGTTGAACACGTCCGTGCTGATCGCCGCAAAGACCAAGACCGTCCTGCCCGTGAGCTGCGTGGAGCAGGGGCGGTGGCGGTACACGTCGAAGCAGTTCACCTCGTCCGAGTACTGTAGCTCGTCAAAGCTCCGCCAGGTGCTGAAGAAGTCGGTGAACGACTCGACGCTGGCCGGGGGCGGGCACACCTCCGACCAGGGGGCCGTGTGGACCGAGGTGAGCCGACAGATGCGGTCGGTCGGGAGCACGTCGGAGACGATGGCGCTGGCCGACACGATGACGTTCCACAAGTCGCACACCGACCGACACGTCGCGGAGGTGGCGTACTCCGAGGGCGCGGCGGGGCTGGCGATCGCGGTCGGCGGGAGGCTCGTTTCGGTGGACCTGTTCGACGCGCCGGAGACGTGCAGGAAGGTGTGGCCGCGGGTGATCCGCGGGGTCGCGATGGACGCGATGGAGGAGCGGTCCGCCGCGACCGTCTCGGTCGACGAGGTGACGGCCGCGGTCGCGAGCCTCCGGACGGAGCCGTGGAAGCCGGTGGCCGCGGCCGGCGCCGGCGAGGAGCAGCGGAGCGAGAGCCCGCGGTGGCACGGCTCCGCGCTCTCGCTCAACGGTAACCTCGTTCACGGCAGTCTGGTGACGGCCGCGGTGTGAATGAGTTCCAAGTTCCAGAAGTTCCAAGTCGAGGACAGCGAGCCGAGTGGCCGGTCTTCGACTTGGAACTTCTGGAACTTGGAACGTACTTGATTAACGCCCTCGGGCGGTGCGTGGTGATTTCCCGCCCTCCGGACTGACCCGGAAGCTGGAGAAGGCCATACGCGCCGGCAAGAGGCAAGCGGCCCCTTCCGCGAGGGGTCGCCCGAGCCCGGCCCGAAGATGCCGGGCCGCAAGTAAGGGGCCGTGCTCCCCTGTTCCTCACCTTGATTTTCGTGCGCGGCCGGGTTTTCGCGGTGCCACCTTGCCGTTCAAATATCCGCGAACGTTTACGGGCACTGCTGAACGGCTCTCAACTGGCACGAACAAAGAGGGGAGCCCGTCGCTCCCAACACCCTCCACATTTCCTTTCTGGTCCGCCCATCAGCGCGCCCGGTCTCCCGGCCCGGTCGCGCCCGAGCCCCTCCGGGCGAGCAACTGCGCCGAGAGCGTGAACCGCGCGTCGGCCGCCGAGGTCGGCCGGACCCGGACCACCACCACCGCACCGGCCCGCACCGGCACGTCCACGCACGGCGAGATCCCCAAACCCGACGCCGGCGCACCGCCCAGCACGTCCGCGCGCAACTCCACCGGCAGGACCTCGCCGGCCGTGGACACGGAGAGCCGGAACACCCCCTCGACCGGGGCGACGAGCCGGACGGGGTTCAACGTGCCGATCGGCTGCATCGCGTGCCACACGACCTCCGGTTCCTCGGCCGCGGTGTCCGCGGACGCGGCGGTCACGGCGTGCGGGCCGGGCGCGTCGGGAAGGGGACCGGCCGGGACCGCCGGGCGCGCGGCCCCGCGCTCGGTTCCGTCCGCACCCGGGACCGCCTCCGTTTCCGGAGGGGCGGTTCGGAAGTGGGGCAACCGGTTTCGGCGGTTCCCGAGGTAGAGCAGAAAGACCGACAGCCCGAGCAGGCCCGCGCCGCTCCCGGCCACGATCAGCACGCTCGTTTGTAACCCCTCGCGGATGCGGTCCCGGTCCCGGTCGAGGGGGCGGATCACCTCCAGCACCCCGCGGACGTCGCCCTCCTTCCAGACGGGCGAGTTCGGGGGGCGGTCCGGGTGCGTGTTGTGGCAGTTGACGCACGCGCGCTCCATCACGCGTGCAGTCGCGAACCGGAGCACCGGCCGGCGGTCGATCTCTTCGAAGCGGTAATACGGTTTGGTCGGGTCGTCCCGGAACCGGGCCAGTGCCTCGCGCTCGAACTCGTCGGGCGGCGTGCGCGCGAGCCGGTTCTTGAACGGATAGTCGCTGTAGAGCCGGATCTGCATCCCCGACTCGCTCCGGGCGCTGATCTGCTGCCCGAGCTCGATCGTCATCGTGGCCGGCGGGGGCAGGGTGAGCTGTCCCGGCTTCGCCTCCCACTCGAAATCCCCCTCGGCCCCCGCCGCGTGCAGGTGCGCCGCGACCCGGCCGTAGTACCGGTTCGCCTCGTCCATCGTCTCGGACTGCTGGACCGCCCCGTCCAGCGCCGTCTTGCGCACGAGCCCCTTCGACAGTTCGGAGAGGTGCCAGAACCCGAACCCGGTCTCGAACGTCAGCGCCAGCAACAGACCGGCCGGGACGGGGTTGCGGCGGACCCACCGCCAGAGCCGCTCCAGTGGCGGTGCGGGCCGCGCGAGGACGGACTCGCCGTTGAGGTGGCGCCGCAGGTCGGCGGCCAGGTCGAGGGCGCTGGCGTACCGCCGTCGCGGGTCCTTCTCCAGGCACTTCAGGCAGATCCGTTCGAGGTCCCGGGGCAGCCGCGGGCGCAGCCGGCCGGGCGGGACCGGGTCCTCGCCCCGCACCTGCTGGATCGTCTCGAAGGCGTTGGCCCCCTTGAACGGCGGGCGGCCCGTGAGCATGTCGTAGAGGATCGCGCCCAGCGCGTAGACGTCCGTCGCGGGGCCGGCCGCGAACGCGTGCCCGCCGGCCTGCTCGGGCGCCATGTACGAGGGCGTCCCGAGAATGTCGCCGCTCTGCGTCTGCTGCGACGCGTCTTCCAGGCGCTTCGCGAGCCCGAAGTCGGTGATCTTCGGCACGCCGTAGAGCGCCGCGACCGCGGCCCCGTCGGCGTCGGAAACGGTCGTGGCCCCTTCGGGCGGCGCCGCGAGCAGGACGTTGCCGGGCTTCAGGTCGCGGTGGACGATCCCGCGCTGGTGTGCGAAGTGGACCGCCCGCGCGAGCAACTCGACGAGGTGGGCGGCCGGGCGGACCGGCTGCGGCGTTCCCGCGATCGCCTTCTGGAGCGACCCGCCGGGCACGAGTTCGAGCGCGAGGTACGGCCGCCCGTACTGTTCGCCGATCTCGAAGATCTGGACGATGTTGGGGTGCTGGAGGTGCGCGACCACCTCGGCCTCGGCGCGGAACCGGGCCAGGTCCGCGGCCCCGGCGTGGACCCCGGCCAGAACCATCTTCAGGGCGACCAGCCGGTTCAGGCCGCGCTGCCGGGCCTTGTACACGACCCCCATTCCGCCCCGGCCGAGTTCGTCCAGCAGTTCGTAACCCGCGACCAGCACCTCGTCCGGCAGGTGGCCCTCCGCGGCCGACGCGCGGGTTCGCGAACCGGAATCGGCCGGGCGCACCTGCGTGGCGTCGGGCTCGTCCCGGGCGCGCGGGGGCGCCGTCGGGAGGAGCGTGACGTCGGGCGCCGGGTCGGGGGCGTCGGTACGGTCGGACGATGTGTCCGCCATCGCACAGCGGGGGTTGGGGGATAACGTCAGTGTGGGGAACGGGTGGCGTTTGTCCACGGCGGGCCGTACGGACCGATTGTCCCGTCTCCCGGCGAAAACGGAAGTGGGCCGGCCCAACAATCTCGACAACGGCTCTGGTATCGCCCGCGCGATGCGGTACGATCGCAAGCCTTACCGACACGAGACCGACCGGGGGCTCCCGATGGCGGATCTCAACATCCCGAACCTGGGCGCCGTCGACGCGCGCGTCGCGGAGTTCGTGTTCGAGTTCGTGCAGTTCCTCCTCGACGACGACGCGAACCTGACGCCCGCGGGCAACCTCACCGGCGCCGCCCGGCAGCGGCTCCGCACGCGGCTCGACGAACTGATCGCCGCGGAGGAGGCCGGTACCGCGAGCGCCGGGGGTGCCGACGAACTGGTGATCGCCCCCGACGACATCCTCGCGCCCACAGCCGAGAAGAAGGAGCAGCCATGATCGAGCGGTTGCGGCTCCGCAACTTCCGGCGCTACCGCGAGGCCGTGTTGCACTTCGAGCCGGGCGTCAACTTCATCGAGGGGCAGAACAACGTCGGGAAGACGAGCCTGTTCTACGCGATCGAGTACGCGCTGTTCGGTCGGGTCGAGAACTTCAAAACGATCCGTTCATTGATGCAACCGGGCCGTAGGTCGCTGGGCGTCGAGATCGTGTTCCG
>JAFKJJ010000366.1:0-762 GCA_017306025.1 Planctomycetota bacterium | reverse complement strand
CCAGCGCGCCCACATCATGCCGCCGCGGTCGAAGAAGGCGATGGAGGGGCACTTCACGCTCAAGGCGCTCGCCGAGGACGCCGAGCGCTACCTGCTCGCGTCCGACTTCGGCGACACCGAGGACCAGCTCGCGCTCAAGCTGCAAGAGCTGACGGGCCTCACGCGCCGGCTGTTCTCGGTCGCGCTGCACATGCGGCAGGGCGACATCGCGGCGATCCTCGACGGCGCGAAGCAGCTCGACATCGTGCTCGGCGTCACGGCCGCGTCGATGGCGGAAGACGAACTCCGGCAGATGGCGCTCGAACTCGAAAAGGAAACCGCGGGCCTTGCGGTGCTGCAGGAGCGGCTCCGCGCGATCGGGAGCGAACTGGAGACCGTAAACGGCGAAGTGGCGAAGGTCACCGACGAGCAGAAATCGACCGCGGAGAAGCTCGCCGCGCTCGGCGCCGCGAAGGACGTCCGCGCCGACCTCGACGAACTCGTGGCTCCGCTGCTCGAACTCGCGGACGCGCTTGAAGGGGCCTACGACGACCGCGATTCGGCCGAACAGCGCCTTTCGGACGAGCGCGAGCGCCGCGCCGAAGCCGGGCCGGGCGCCTCCGCAGAAGAAACCGAGAAGGAGCTGGCGGAACTGAAGGCGGCCGGCACGGCGCGTGCCGTAACGGTGAAGACGCTCCGCGGCGACTTGGCCGAGGTCGGCGCGGGCCGGCGCAAGCTCGACCAGCGCCGCGGCGACCTGGACGGCCGCATCGCGCGCCGGCG
>JAFKJJ010000365.1 GCA_017306025.1 Planctomycetota bacterium | reverse complement strand
GCGCTTGGCAGCGCGAGCTACTGGCCGAAGAGATTCAGGCCGTTGTGGGCGACCATCACGCCGCGGCGAAAATTCAGAACCTGGCACACCGGTGCCTCGATCTCGCCGCGGGAAACCTGTAACTTCGCGCAAAGTACAGTGAAGGAGGCGGAGGCGCTGAAAAACGAGGCGGCCAAGGGCGCGGTGCAGGAAGCACAAAAGGCGCTGCTCCCGATGGAAATGGTCCTCGCGTTCGGCGGGGCGTACACGTTCCTCGCCATTGCGTTCTACGCGCCGGTGTACTTTACCCTGACGTGGGCCGGTGAAGAGATCGCCGACGACGCTGCGAAGGAGATGAAAAACGCGGAAGGAACGCCCGCGGAGGTTCTCGACCGGTTGGACGCACGAGAGAAGTGGGGAAAGGTTTTGGGTCTGGAGAGCGACTGGCTGAAGTCGCTCCAGGCCGGGTTGGTACTGCTCTCGCCGTTCTTCGCCGCGCTCGTGTCGGTGTTGCTCCCCAAATGACCTCGCCCACACCCACAGAGGTTACCATGCCGCGCTTCCTGGCCGCTTTTTTCCTCACACCGGCACTCGCACTCACGCTCCGCGCGGCGGACTGGCCGCAGTTCCTCGGGCCCAACCGCGACAACACGTCGCCCGCCGTCGTCGAACCGTGGAAAGAAGACCTCAAGCCCCTCTGGAAACAACCGGTCGGCGACGCGCACAGCTCCCCGGTCGTGGCCGACGGGATCGTGTACGCGTTCTACCAGCCGAAGGGCAAGAACGCCGACGCGCTGGCCGCGTTCGACGCCAAGACCGGCACGCTGAAATGGGAGAAGAGCTACGACCGCCCCGAGTACAAGCCCCCGTTCGGCAACGGCCCGCGGTCCACGCCCGCGGTCAGCGGCGGGAAGGTGTTCACCTACAGCGGGCCGGGCATCCTCGCGTGCTGGGACACCAAGACCGGCGCGATCGACTGGAAGGTCGAGCCGCTGAAGGAGTTCAAAACGGGCAACCCGTTCTTCGGCACCTCCACCTCGCCCATCGTGATCGGCGACAAGGTGATCGTGATGGTCGGCGGGAAGGGCTCGGGCGTGGTCGCGTTCGACACGAAAACCGGCAAGCCCGTGTGGCAGGCGCTCGACGACCCGGCGAGCTACTCGTCGCCCGTCTGGTCGCACGACCAGCTCGTGTTCCTCACCGGGGCGAACCTGGTCGGGCTCTCGGACAAGGGCGAAAAGCTGTGGTCGGTGCCGTTCGAGGGGCGCGTCGGCAAGGGCGCGTTCTCGATCATCGAATCGAGCGCGACACCGATCCTCGCGGGCGACGTCGTCATCGGGAGCACCGTAACGAGCGGCTCGATCGGGCTGAAGCTCGCCGAGAAGGACGGCAAGTTCACCGCGAAGGAAGAGTGGCGGAACAAGGCCCTGACGTGCTACTTCTCGACGCCGGTCGTCGTGGGCGATCGCGTCTACATGGTGAAGGGCTCCACAACGAAGGGGCAGACCGTGCTGACCTGTATCGACCCGAAGACGGGCAAGGTGGCGTGGGACAAGCCGACGCAGGGCGAGTTCCACACGGCGCTCCTGCGGTGCGGCCCGGCGGGCAAGGAGCGACTCCTCATGCTCGACGACGCGGGCGAACTGACACTCTTCGAGCCGGACGCGAAGGAGTTCAAGCCGCTGGCCAAGAGCAAGGTGTGCGGCAAGACGTGGGCACACCCCGCGCTGGCCGACGGTCGGCTCTACCTGCGCGACGAGAAGGAACTGATCTGCGTCGAACTAAAGAAGTAGTGGGCAGCAGACAGTGGGCAGTGGGCAGCAGACAGAGGAGACAAAGGGCAGAAGATAGTAGACGGAGCGGGCGGAACCTTTTTGCTCCTCTCTGTCCACCGCCTGCTGCCTGCTCTTCTCTGCCCACTGTCTGCTCTTCTCTGCCCACTGCCCACCGCCCACCGCCGAGGTGCCCTGTGGTCGTCGGCCTCATCCTGGCGACGGGTCTGATCCTGGCCGGCGCGCTCACCGCGCTCCGGCAGCGGCGCGCCCTCCGCGCCCTCGTCGGCGAGCGGTTCCTGGCCGACGAGGACCGCCGCTACCGGCGCGGGCAGGCGCTTCGGCGCGTGGCCACGTCCGGGCTGCTCGTCGTCATCGGCGGGATGATCGCCGGCTATTACCTGTCCGGCATGGACGCGCGCATGGACGCGATCCCCGACCGCAACAAGATCGGCGCCCCGCCGCAAGAGGGCGAACCGGACCCGCGGGCCGAAGACGACAAGCAGTTCACCAAGACGGTCGGCTTCTACTGGATCGGCGTGATGGGCCTCGTGTTCGTCGCGGTGTGCCTCGCGGTGTTCGACTTCTGGGCCACCCGCAAGTACTGGATGGCGCGTTACCGGGAGTTGAAGGCCGACTACGACACGAAGTTGCAGCGCGACCTCGCGGTGTACCGGCAGCAGAAGTTGAACGAGCGCGTGCCCGGCCTGAAGCCGCCACCGGTCGGCGACGACACCGCAACGGAGGAACCGCTCGGGCCATGAGTCGCGAGCAGCGGGCAGAAAAACGGCGGCGCTCGGCTCTCGTTCCGTTGCCTTCCCTCTTTCGCCAGCCACCTCCCACGGCCCATTCCCCGCGGCTTGCACGGCCGCCGATCGTGCGGAGCCCCGGTGTGGTTTCGGCGCGCCCCGCAACTCCTCCACGCGGCTCACCACGACGCGCGGCTCGGTCATTTCTCGCCCGGATGCCCCTCCATGAATCGCACGGGAGCGGTATTCGATAGCGTGCGCCGGGTTTGTAGCGTAGGTATGATTGATGTCACGGAACCCACCTGCCTCTTCGGGCGTCTAACCCCCGACCGCCCCACCCCCACGGGAGTTTTTCTGATGTTCCAACGGATGACGGTTCTCGCCGCGCTCGCGGCCGGTGTTCTCGGGCTCGCGAGCAACGCGGGCGTCGCACAGCCGGACAAGAAGGCCAAACCCGAAGACCAGGCGAAGGCCAAAAAGGCGCTTCAAGACGTTCAGGACTTCATCGGGCTGTGGAACCTGGAGGGTACGCAAAAGGCCGGCGGGAAGACCGAGGCGTGGAAGGAAAAGGTGAGCTGGAGCTGGAAGTTCAAGGACGGGAACCCGTCGATCACGGTCGCCTTCGCCGAGGGTAAGGGGAAGTTCTACAAGGAGGGCGAACTGAACTACGACGTCGCGGGGAAGAAGTACGTGCTGACGCTGACGCCGGCCGGCAAGGACGACACCAAGCAGGTGTTCGACGGCACGTTCGCGAAGGGCGCGCTGACCGTGTCGCGGAAGGACGCGAAGACCGGGGACGTGTACCGGATCAAGATGAACACGGTGGCCGACGGGGTGCGGTTCGCGCTGAAGTACGAGAAGCAGGACGGCGGCAAGGGGCTGTTCTCCGACGTGTACGCGCTGAACGGCAACAAGGACGGCGAATCGCTGGCGGGCGGGAGCAAGAAACCGGAGTGCATCGTCAGCGGCGGCGCGGCGAACATCCCGGTGACGTACAACGGCAAGACGTACTACGTGTGCTGCTCGGGTTGCCGCGACGAGTTCAACGCGAACCCGAAGAAGTACGCGAAGTAAAAGCCGATCGTTGCCCCACGGCGCCGGCCGTGGCACACTGAAACGCCCCGCCCACCTGGGCGGGGCGTTCGCGTTTCCGGAGGCTCCCGTGCGTGTCGTCGCTGCCATTGCTCTCTGCGTCTTCGCCTCACCCCTCGCCGCCACGGAACCGTCGCGGCACGCGCGGGGCGCCGCGCTCCTCGACGCGTACCTCAAGGACCAGGTGAAGCGCGTCGAGGACGCGTGCCTCACCGACCTCACCACCCGTGCCGACTGGGAGAAGCGGCGACCCGTACTGAGGCAGCAGTTTTTCGAGATGATGGGGCTGTGGCCCCTGCCGCAGAAGAGCGACCTCAAGGCGACCACGACGGGCACCGTCGAGGCCGAGGGCTTCACCGTCGTGCGCGTTCACTTTCAGTCGGTGCCGGGGCTGTACGTCACCGGAAACCTGTACCGGCCGAAGCCCCTCGACCCGAAGAAGAAATACCCCGCGATCCTCTACGTGTGCGGCCACGCGAACGTCGTTGTTGACGGCGTCTCGTACGGCAGCAAGGCGCACTACCAGTATCACCCCGCGTGGTTCGCACAACACGGGTACGTGTGCCTCATCGTCGACACGCTCCAGCTCGGCGAGATCCAGGGGCTCCACCACGGCACCTACCGCGAGGGTATGTGGTGGTGGCACGGCCGCGGGTACACGCCGGCCGGCGTCGAGTTGTGGAACGCGGTCCGCGCGCTGGATTACCTCGAAACGCGCCCCGAAGTGGACGCGAAGCGACTCGGCGTGACCGGGCGTTCCGGCGGCGGGGCGACGAGCTGGTGGATCGCGGCCGCCGACGACCGCATTCAGGCGGCCGTGCCGGTGGCCGGCATCGCGGACCTGCGCTCGCACGTCGTCGCGGGCGTCGCGGAGCGGCTGAAGACGGGCGTGATCGCCGGTCACTGCGACTGCATGTACTTTGTGAACACGCACCGCTGGGACTTCGCGACGGTCGCGGCGCTCATCGCCCCGCGACCGCTCTTGCTCGGTAACTCGGACGCGGACGACATCTTTCCCGTGCCCGGGTACCGCAGCATCGCACAGAAGGTGAGCAAGGTGTACGCGCTCTACGGCGCGGAGGAGAAGTTCCAGCTCCTCGAAACGAAGGGGCCGCACAAGGACACGCCGGAACTCCGCGTCGGCATTAACAAGTGGATGAACCGCTGGCTCAAGGGTGACTCGACGGCGGAAGTGAAGGACGACTTACCGCCGCGCATCGAGCCGAAGCAGCTCAAGGTGTTCGACAAGCTGCCCGCGGACCGGATCAACGAGAAGGTACACGACTCGTTCGTGCCGGCCGCGGCGCTCGCGGTACCGGAGGCCGATGCGAAGGCTTGGTGGGGAAAGACGCGGCCGGCGCTCGTGACCGGCCTCAAGGAGAAGGTGTTCGCGGGGTGGGCGAAGGACCCGCCGGCACTCGGCGCGAAGGTCGCGGAGGATGTGCTGCACGACGGCGTGCGGCTCCGCGCGATCGACTTCGTGTCCGAAACGGCCGTGCCGCTGCGGGTGTTCGTGCTGACCTCTGCGAAGGTGAAGGAACCGGCCGAGGTGATTCTCAGTGTGGTCGATGACGCCGGCTGGGACCGCTGGTGTTCGGGTCTGGGGGCGGAGTTCGCGCAGGCCCTCCAGCTCGACCGCAAGCCGAAGCGCGACGACCTGATCTTTGCGCAGAACCGGGGCGTGATGGAGTCGCAGAAGCTCGGTTTTGCGGTGATCGCCCCGCGCGGCGTCGGCGTCACGCGCTGGGCCGAGCCCGGCAGCAAAGACGAAGTGCAGGTCAGGCGCCGGTTCGCACTGTTGGGCCAGACGCTCGCCGGCCAGCAGGTGTGGGACGTGCGACGTGCGATCTCCGCGCTTCAGACGGCCCCCGAACTGAAGGCCGCGAAGCTGACCCTGCACGGCGAGGGCGATGCGGCCGCGACCGCGCTGTACGCCGGGCTTTTCGAGCCGTCGGTGGCCGCGTTCGACCTGTGGTACCTGCCGGAATCGCACCAGAGCGGCCCGGCGTTTCTCAACGTTCTGAAGGTGCTCGACGTGCCGCTCGCGGTGGCGCTGGCGGCCCCGCGCCCGGTCGCGCTGCACGTCGCGCGGACGGGTGCGGAGGGGGTGCCGGCGGCCTCGGCGTCGGAGCGGTTGCGAAAAGGCGGCGTGGACGCGCCGGTGGCGGTGAAGGTGGTGGGCGAGTAACCGGGCGCCGATATACTGTGCGAATCCGCAGCCGCCTCTGGGACGTTGGCCCGACGTCGGCCGCGGCCGCGATCCGTTATTCTCCAAAGGAGCCGTCAATGGCCGATGACAAGATCCCGCTGGCCGGCACGGGCGCCACACCCACCACCACGCAGCCGGGGCAGCCCGGGCAAGCCGGGCAACAGCAGGTGCAGATCCCGGTCGACATCAGCAACCGCGAAACGGTGTACCTGAACTTCTTCCAGGCGCACATGAACTCCGACGAGGTGTACCTGGACCTCGGCCAGTTCTCGCAGGTGGTGACCCCGAACGGGGCGGAGCCGATCGTGGTGTCGCACCGGTTGGTGATGAACTTCATCACCGCCAAGCGGTTGGCGGAAGTGCTGCGGGCCGCGGTGGCCCGTCACGAGCAGATGTTCGGCGTGGTGGAACTCGACCCGAACCGCCGCTTGCGCACCCCGCCGCAGCCCCCGCGCCCGCCCGCGGGCTGATACACTTGAG
>JAFKJJ010000364.1 GCA_017306025.1 Planctomycetota bacterium | reverse complement strand
CGACGGGCTCCAGTTGGTCCGGTACTTCCGCGCCAACGCGGCCACGCGCGAAACGCCGCTCGTCGTGCTTTCGAGCAAGGAAGAGCCGGTCGTGAAGGCAAGGGCGTTCGCGCTGGGGGCCAACGACTACCTCGTGAAGCTCCCCGACCGGCTCGAAGTCGTCGCCCGCGTGCGGTACCACTCTCGCGGGTACATCAACCTCCTGGAGCGGAACGAGGCCTACCAGCAGCTCGCGGAGACGCAGCGCGAAATGGCCGCGGAACTCAACCGAGCGGCCCGCTACGTTCAGTCGCTGCTCCCGCCGCCGCTCGCCGGCCCGCCCGTCACGATCGCGTGGAAGTTCGTGCCGTCCACGCAACTGGCCGGCGACATGTTCGGCTACCACTGGCTCGACAAGGAGCACCTGGCCGTCTACCTGCTCGACGTGAGCGGGCACGGGGTCGGCTCGGCGCTCCTGGCGGTGTCGGCCGCGAACGTCCTCGCCGCCGCGACCACCGGCGCCGACCCGCGCCAGCCGGCCGCGGTCGTCGCGCGGCTCAACGACATGTTCCAGATGGAGCGCCAGGACGGGAAGTACTTCACCATCTGGTACGGCGTCTACAAGCCCGCGGCCCGCACGCTCGCCTACTGCAACGCGGGGCACCCGCCGGCGCTGCTCTACTCCGGCGGCGAACTGCACCAGCTCGAAGCCGACGCCCCCGCGGTCGGGATGATGCCCGACATGCCGTTCGACGCACGTACGGTGCCGGTCGCCGAGGGGGCGCGGCTGCTCGTCTTCAGCGACGGCATCATGGAGATCGAGGCCGCGGACGGCGCGATGTGGCCGTTCTCGGACTTCCTGGCGCGGATGCGGGCCGAACTCGCGGCCGACGGCGACCTGATCGAACGGCACCTCCGGTTCGCCCGCGAGCTGATGGGCCGCGACACGTTTTCCGACGACTTCTCGATGGTGGACGTGCGGTTCTGACCTGTTATGCCGCGCGTGCGCCCTCGACACATTGGGCAACTTCCGGCGTTCGGGTAAACTCGCTGGACGCCCCCGCGCGAGCGGGTACCATCGCTTGTGCCGGCACTCCCGATTCTTCCTCCTGGCACGCACCCATGTTCCGCCTCCGCGACGTGTCGCTGCGCACCAAGCTGTACGCGCTCCTGATCGGCTACACGCTGACGATCGTCCTGGGCATCGTGCTGGCCGGCTATCTGCTGGAGCGGTACCGCGTGGGCGGCACCGCGTACCGGGAGGTGGTCGAGCGGAAGAACCTGGCCGACGAGATGACGCCCCCGCCGCTGCTGATCGGCCGCGCCTACCTCATGCTCCAGGAGATCGAGACCGCGACCACCGACGACGACCGGCGCCGGGCCATGACCCTGTACCGCCAGTACGAGGACGAGTACCACAAGAAGCGCGACGAGTGGCTACGCAAGGACATCGACCCGGCCGCGCGCAAGGCGCTGGAGGTGACCGCCCACCAGCCGGCGCTGGAGGTGTTCCGCCTGGCGAACGAGGAGTACTTCCCCAAGCTCCGCGACGACAAGACGCGGAAGGAGGCCGCGGCCGTCCTCCGCGACAAAATCGGCCCGGCGTACCGCGACCACTCGAAGACCATGAAGGAGGCCGCCGCCCTGGTGGGGGAGTCCACCAAGGCGGCCGAGGCCGACGTCGCCAGCAGCATCCGGGCGTGGGCGAACACGACGATCGTGCTGAGCGCGCTGGGCATATGCGCGTTCGGGTTCGTCGGGTGGGCGATCATCGGCAGCGTGGTGAAATCGGCGAAGGAGCTCAACGAGCGCGTCCGGCAGATGGCGAGCGGGGCCGCGGACCTGACCGCGCGGATCAACGTGGACGGCCGGGACGAAATGGGTCAGCTCGCCGAGGGCATCAACGCCGTGGTCGGCAAGATCCAGGGGATCGTCGGCAAGGCGCGCGAGTCGAGCCTCCAGTTGCTCTCGATCGCCGGCCAGATCGCGCTCACCGCGCGCAACCAGGAACAGACGGTGAACAACCTGAGCGCGTCCACGACGCAGGTGGCCGCGAGCGTGCGCGAGGTGTCGGCGACGAGCAAGGACCTGGCCGGCACGATGAACGAGGTGAGCCAGACGGCCTCGCACGCGGCCGACCTCGCCACCCGCGGCCGCGACAACACCACCAAGATGGCGACCGAGATGAAGCAGCTCGTGGAATCGACCACGAGCGTGTCCGCCAAACTCAGTATGATCCGCGAGAAGGCCGACAGCATCAACGCGGTGGTCACCACCATCACAAAGGTCGCGGACCAGACGAACCTGCTGTCGATCAACGCGGCGATCGAGGCGGAGAAGGCGGGCGAGTACGGCCGCGGGTTCCTCGTGGTGGCGCGCGAGATCCGCCGACTCGCGGACCAGACCGCGGTCGCCACCCTGGACATCGAGACGATGGTGCGGCAGATGCAGGACGCGGTAAACGCGGGCGTCATGCAGATGGACAAGTTCACCGAGGAGGTCCGATCGGGCGTGGGGCAGGTCACGAAGATCAACCAGATGACCTGGGAGATCATCAACGAGGTGCAGAGCCTCAGCAGCCGGTTCCAGTTGGTGAACGAGGGGATGCGAAACCAGACGGCCGGCGCGCAGCAGATCAACGACGCGATGGCGCAGATCGCGGCCGCGACGGGCCGTTCGGCGCAGTCGATTCAGGAGTTCGAGCGCGCCACCGCGACGCTCCGCAGCTCGGTGGAGGGGCTGAACCAGGAGATCGCGCAGTTCAAAACGTAACCCCCAGCCAAGCAACAGCAGAAGAGTGAGCCACAGATAAACACAGATCCGGCAGGAAGAAGAGCTCAGTTCTATTCGATCTCTGCCTTTTATCTTGATCCGTGTCCATCTGTGTTTATCTGTGGCTAATGTCCTCTTCCAACATCAACCCATGCTCGGACTCGTATTCCAGGTCGGGCCGGACAAGGTCGCGGTGGACGTCCGCCGGGTCCGCGAGGTCGTGCCGCGCGTGCGGCTCACCGCCGTCCACGGCGCGCCGCCCTGGATCGCCGGCGTGTTCGTCTACCGCGGCCGCGTCGTGCCCGTCGTCGACCTGCACGCGCTCGCGGGCGTCGGCGAGTGCCCCCTGCACCTCAGCAGCCGCATCATCCTGTTCCCGTACCCGCTCGACGTGCCCGAGGCGCTCGTCGGGTTGCTCGCGACACAGGTCGCCGAGATCCGCGAGATCAGGCCGGGCATCGCGCAGCCGATCCCCGGCCCGCCCGGCCGGCCGAGCCTCGGGCCGGCCCTTGCGGACGGCGAGGGCATCCTCCGCCTGCTCGACCCGGACTGGATGCTGGCCCAGGTCGCGGCCGGGTCGGGCGGGCTGATCGAAGCGGGGTTCGCGCCGTGAATACCGCCATCGACGCCGTCGTCCGCGAGCGCATGGGCATCGACCCCGCCGCGCTCGGCCCCAACGTCCTGACCCGCGCCGTCGAGGGGCGGATGCTCGCGCGGGGCCTGAGCGACCCGGCGCTTTACACCGCCCGGCTGATGACCGAGCAGTCCGAGCGCGACGCGCTGGCCGCGGACCTCGCGGTGTCCGAAACGTGGTTCTTCCGCGGCGGGCGGTTCCTGTTCGAGCGGCTATCGGGCTTCCTCGCCGACCGCGCCTCCAACCGCGCGGCCGGCACCCGGGTCCGGGCGCTGAGCGTGCCGTGCAGCACCGGCGAGGAGCCGTACTCGCTCGCCATCGCGATGCACGAGCGGTTCCTCACGCCCGACGAGTACGCGATCGACGCGGTCGACCAGTCGGAGCGCGTGCTGGCCCGCGCCGCGGCCGGGCGGTACGGGGCGTTCGCGTTCCGGGAGGGCGGCACCGACTCGCGCCCGGCGTACTTCCGCCGCGCCGACGAGCAGTGGGAGTTGCTCCCGCACCTGCGCGCCGCGGTCCGGTTCCTGTCCGGCAACCTGGCCGACCCGCTGTTCCTCGCGGCCGAGCGCCCCTACGACCTCATCATCTGCCGCAACCTCTTCATCTACCTGACGCCCGACGCGAAGGTGCGGGCGATGGCCAACTTCGACCGGCTGCTGGCGATCGACGGCCGGCTGTGCGTCACGCCCGCCGAGGCCGACCGGCTCCCCCCCGGCCGGTTCGTGCCCGAGGGGCCGACCGAGTTCGGCGTCTACCGCCGCGCCGGGGTGGGCAGCGGGCTCCACCGTGCGCTCGCGCGTGTGGACCCCGCGGGTGACATTTCGACCACGCCGGCGCCCGTCAAGACACCCGCGCCCTCGCGGACCGGGGTGCCAAAAGACGCGCCCGCTCCGTTGCCGAACACGATCGAGGCGGCCCGGCTCTTCGCCGACGCGGGCCGGCTGGACGAGGCCCGCGCCGCGTGCGAGGCCCTCATCCGCGCCCGCGCGACCGACGCCGACGCGCTGGCGCTTCTGGGCGTGGTCCACCTCGCCGCGGGGCGCTCGGACGCGGCGTTCGACGCGCTCCGGAAGGCCCTGTACCTCGCGCCCGATCACGTCGAGGCGGTGTCGAACATGATGGCCCTGTGCGACCGCCGCGGGGACACGGCCCGCGCCGCGGCGCTGCGCCGGCGGCGCGACCGACTGGCCCGCGAGGAGCCCACATGACCCCGAAGCCACTGGCCGTCGTTCCCCCGGCCGAGCAGTGCTGGAACCGGATCGGGGTCCGCGGCGACCGGTCGTGCCCGGAGCTGCTGAAGTTCACCCACTGCAACAACTGCCCGGTTTTCGCCGCCGCCGGGCGCCGGTTCCTCGACGCCCCGTCGCCGAAAGGGTACCTCGACGAGTGGACGACGCGGCTGGCCGCCCGCGACGACACTCGCGAGGGCGACGAGTCGAGCGTGCTCGTGTTCCGCCTCGGCGACGAGTGGCTGGCGCTGCCGGTCGCGGTTCTGGTCGAGGTGACCCGCCCGCGCCCGGTCCACCGCGTCCCGCACCGCGGCGGGCTGCTCGCCGGGATGGTGAACATCCGCGGCGAGCTGCACCTGTGCGTGAGGTTCGATCTCCTCCTGGGCGTCGCGGTCGTGGCCGACTCCGACCCGGATCTGCGCCGGTTGGTGGTGGTCCGGCGCGAGACGGAGTACTGGGCGTTCGCGGCCGACGAGGTGGACCAGGTTCACCGCGTGCTGCTGCCGGACCTGACGAGCGCGGCCCCGACCCTGGCGCGGTCGCAGGTGAAGATGACGCGCGGGGTGTTCCCGCACGCGGGCCGGTCGGTCGGGCTGCTCGACGACGCCAGGCTGTTCCACTCCCTCCGCGAGCGGATGCGATGACCGGCATCGACGCGTCCATGTTCGAGCTGTTCCGCGAAGAGGTGAAGGCGCACGCCGACACGCTCGCCGCGGGCCTGATCGCCGCCGAGGCGAGCGCCGACCCGGCGCAGCTCGAATCGCTCATGCGCGCCGCGCACTCGATCAAGGGGGCGGCGCGGATCATCGGCATCGACACCGCGGTGCGCCTGGCGCACGTGATGGAGGACGCGTTCGTCGCGGCGCAGGAGGGTAAGATCCGGCCGACGCCCGCGGACTTCGACACGCTCCTGAAGGGCGCGGACGTGCTCGCGGGGCTGGCCGAGTTGACGCAAGAAACCGTCGCGGCGTGGGAGGCGAACAACGCGGCTGCGGTGAACGCGTTGGAACCGGTGATCGCGGCGATCGCGGAGGGGAAGGGGGAACCTAACCCCCCGTCCCCCTTCCCTAAGAAGGAAGGGGGTGGCGCGTGGTCCGATGAACCGCAACCGTCATCGGGTGGGGCAGCGGCGCACCCACCTGTCCCACTCGTCGAGCGAACCGATATTTCGGACCCGGCGCCACCCCCTTCCTTCTTAGGGAAGGGGGACGGGGGGTTAGGTTCCCCCTTCCCGCCCGTGCCCGCGTTCGAGCCGGCGAACGTCCCGGCGAAGCCGTTCGCGCTCGCCCCCGACCACTCGATGCTTGACCTGTTCCGCGAGGAAGCCCGCGGGCACCTGCACGCGATCGCGAAGGCGCTCCCCGCGCTGCCCACCGACCCGACCGCGGCCGAACCTCTGCTCGAATCGCTCAAACAGATCCGCGGCGCGGCCCGGCTGGTGAAGTGCGAACCGGTGGCCGCCGTCGCGGCCGCGGCGAGCACGTTTCTGCGGGCCGCGCGCGAGGGCAAGTGCGAACTGTCGCCGGCCGCACTCGACTGGACCCGCTACGCGATCGGCACCCTGGCCGGCGCGCTCGCCACCGACGACGAGACGTTCCCCGCGTTGGCGTCGGCGCAGGCGCCCACACTGGCCGGTATCGCGGACGCGTTCAACCGCGCCGCGGAGGCGGGCAAGCCGGCCGCCCC